>JBATND010000200.1:0-3756 GCA_049290175.1 Flavobacteriales bacterium
AACGGGGCATTGACGCAGGCATCCCTTTCTCCGGCGCCTTGGAAGCCTTCACAATGGGATGAAAAGAGTGACGCCCCCATTTTGATGGGGGCGTCGCAGCTTGAAGCTTCGGGCGGCCTATTTGATCAGGGTCACATGCCCCATCATCTCCTTCAGCGCCTCGGTACCCTTGATCTCGTAGGTTATCCGGTACACGTAGGTGTCTGTCTTCAGGATGGGGCCATTGTTGTTGGCTGAGCCGTTCCAGAAAGTGTGGTAGTCATCGCTCTGGAAGATCACCTGGCCCCAACGGTCGAACACTTTCATGTCGAACTTGGTGATCGCATCGATGTTGGTGCTCATGCCCCAAGTTTCATTCAGGTCATCGCCATCCGGGGTGAAGCTGTTCGGGACGTACACGAAGAGGATGTCATCGATCACCACGGTGTGGCAGATGGTGTCGGCGCACATGTTCTGATTCCAAGCCACCATGCACACTTCGTATTGCCCCGGCTCCCGGTTGTTGAATTCGAAGAAGGGCGAGGGGTCGTTGGTCTGGCTCAAACCGGCGATGTCCCACCAGTAGGTCTGTGCACCAGTGCTGGTATTGCCGAACCAGATGCGCGGGTCACTGATGTTGGCCGGTATCGGATTCCAAACGAAATCGGCCACCACGGGCGGTGGGCCTTGGATGAAGGCGAATCCAGCAGCCAAGCAACCAGCGGCATCCTGAATGCGGATCGGGTAGTACTGCTCGCAAGCGCCCGTGAGCAGTGGCTCCGGCTGCCAGTTCTGCCCGTCATCGAAGCTGTAGAGCACGGCCTCCGGGTCGTACACCTCCACTTCGCCATCGCAGTAGCCGCTGCACGTCACCGGACGCCCCACGATGCTATCGATCACCAATTGAGGCGGCTGGTCAATGAAAAACTCATTCGTTCCCGTGCATCCGTTGTCATCCGTCACTGTGAGGCTGTAGGTGCCTGTGCAAAGGCTTGTGATATCGGCTACACCTTGGCCATTCTGGCCGGTGCTCCAAGCATAAGTGAAATCGCCAGTGATGTTGCCGCCCGTGACGGTAGCCGAAGAAGTTCCGTCGCAGTAGGTGTAGCAGATGGCATCGGTAGGCGTGAACTCGATCACGATGGTGTCTGTGAAAGTGAGTTGAACGCTATCGATCAGATAGCAGAAGGCGCCATCATCCTCGATCCAGTAGAACCAATGCGTGCCGCCCATGCCAGGCTGCACGGTCACCGTGGTCTGTGTGGCATTGGCATCGGCGAACACAGCGCCTGCCGGACCGCTCCATACGCCAACGCCAGTGTTGCCTGGGGAAACGGTGAGGCCGTTGGTTAGGTCGCAGGAGTAGCCGCCGGGACCCATCACCACGATGCCGCAGCAACTTGGATCGTCGGCAGGGATCACCGTGATGTCGAGCTGTGCGGTGGCCTGACAGCCAGCAGCGCTGGTTACCGTATAGGTGAAGAGGTCGCTCGATTCCCAAGTGGGATCGAATTGGTCATCGACGATTGCGCCAACCGAATTGGTCCATTCGCCACCAGGATCGGGTGTGCCCAAGAGCGAGTCGTTCATGAAGATGGCCAACTCATTCGCACAGATGGTGATGGCGTTGTTCTGCCCTGCATCGATGCTGGGGTCGGGGGCCACGAACACGCTATCCGTCACGGCGCAATCCGGAGAACCTACCGGATAGGAGGTCAAGAAGTACCAGGTGCCCTGCGTGGTGAACACGTTAGAGGTCGGGTCGCTCGGGTCATCGAGCCCGGTCGCTGGAGACCATTCCCACACGATGGGGCTTGTGCCGCCGCCACAGACGATCACGGTGCTGTAAGCCACGCCAGTGGGCGGCCCTTGCGGCGATTGGTAAACGATCACACCCACGTCATTGGTCAGTCGGAAGGAGTTCTCGTTGTTCCAGATTGAGCCTGCAGTGTAGGTCAAGGTGATGGTCTGCCCGGTGCTCACGTTGAGCGGGATGATCTGCTGCAGTGTGCCAGCGGCGGTGATGGCGTAGTTCGTGACGGCCCCATCGATGTTCACAGCCAAGGTGGCCCCGCCGTTCCAAGTATCCCCGAAGGTCTCGTTCAACTGCAGCAGCCAAACGCAATTGGTGGGAGGGCCGTTCGCCACCACTTCGCCTGCCATTGGAAGCGGGTCGTTGCAGAGGATGATGTCCGATCCCGCATCAATCTCCATTTGCGGGGCCACGGTCACGGTCACGGTGGTGTCGTACGTGCAACCGAAGTTATCGATTGCCGTGAAGGTGTAATCATAGGTGCCGGCACCGGTGGGTGTGGCTTGTGCCGTAAGCGGATCGTTCGGGTTCAGTGAAATGAAGGGGCCGCTCCAGAAAACGGAATCTGGATTCGCGGTGTTGATCACCGGGGTGAACTGTGTCACATCGGGGATGATCGCTGGATTGAAGTTGAGGGACCAGCTGCACAAGAAGCCATTATCGGCGCCCCAGAGATCAAGCGAGGTGAAGGTCCAGGTTCCATTGAGCGGGCAGTTCTGGAGGTTGCTCCACGGCTGCACGGTGCTGTAGGTGCCGGGGATGAGCGCATTGTTCGGGGGCGTGCCTCCGGTCATCACATTCGGTGTAGCACCGAAGGCTGCGCATTGGGCGAAGGTCCCCAAGGTGGCGGTCGGGCTCCAGCAATAATCCCAGCAGGTGCCCGGAATAGGATTCGCGTTGCTGTCTCCATCATTAGCACCACCGATATACGTGCCCCCTCCTCCCTGTTGGTGAAGGATGATTACTTGGCCATTCGGGCAGGTAACAGAAAGCACCAAATCGCCCGTAAAGCTGTGCTCCATGCTCACGCAGATGCTTTGCAGGTCGTTCGCATTGGTAAGCACTTGCCCGGGATCGAACTGTGTGTAATTGATCTCGCTGGTGAATGGGGTGCCCACATCATCAGGGAGATAGACGCCATCACCGAAGTTGGCTTCCGGGATGCCCGTCCATGTCACCGGGGTTACCACCGCCGAGAGGTCAACAGTTGCGCCCAAGCAGCTCTCCACGCTCTCCATGGTGCCTAAGAAACTCGGGGTGGTGCTCACCAGGATCTGCAGGTCAACCACGTTGCTGTTCACGCAATCGTTGTCATCAATGAGGTTGAGCTGAACGATGTACTCCCCAGGAACCGTGTAGCTATGACTGGCTGTTGGTCCGGTGGCGGTGGTGCCATCGTCGAAAACCCAGGTGTAGCTCACGATGTTGAACCCTTGAGCAGCAGTTGATCCGGAGCCATCGAATGAAATCACTTCACCTTGGCAAACCAATGCCGGACTCGGTTCGCTCATGGTGGCAATCGCCTCGGGCCGGTCGCAAGGGGTGAAGCAAGTAATGCTGGCTGCGAAGTCGCCTACACCAACGCCATTGGAGATGAACTGCACGGTGAGGCAGCCCGTGGGGTTGAAAGTTGTGGCCGAGACTACCAAGCCTAGCAATGCACCGCCCGTGTATTCGCCCAAGTAGGTGGCTCCGGTGTTGTCGCCGTCCCAAACGCGGATACGATCCCACGAATTCTGTGCTCCTGACTGGTCGAGACCGAAAACCGCCCAGGTAAGCGAGATGCCATCGCCGGGCTGATCCGGGCAGATCACAACGGTGAAATTCTCGTTCAGGCCGTACTGGCCGGCAGGGCCGCCGCTATCCTCGAGCACACCGGTGCATGTGGTGACGCTCCCGGCAGTGATGCTGAACTGCTGGCCGCACACTACGGGTGCAATCAGCATGGCCACGAGGAGGAAGGC
>JBATND010000201.1:0-10170 GCA_049290175.1 Flavobacteriales bacterium
GTATGGGGATGATGAACACGAAGAGGATGGCGTCCTTGTAGAAGCTCTCCCACGGCGTCAGGCTGCGGCCCACGCTTCCTTTCATGGCATCGCCGAAGCAGCCGCAGTCGGTCACGCAGGTCACGGGGCGCTCTTCCGCAACGCCATTCACCACCACCGTGTACATGCCGTGCGGATCGCAGGTGGCGGTATAGAGCGTGAGCCAGCCGAAGAAGACCGTGAGCACGAAGAGCGCCACTGCGGCCAAGCGCAAGCGACCACCGAAGAGCACCGCGAATCCCAACACCACTTCGGCCAAGCAAGCGAGTATGGCAAGACCTAGCGCGTAGGGCTCGAAGGCCGGGAGATTGAGCGCACTCTCCGCGAAGTACTCCTGCAGCTTGTAGGAGAAGCCCAATGGGTCGTTGGCCTTGATGAGGCCGCTGACGATGAACAGGGAGCCGACGAAGAGCCGGCTGAAGAGTACGAGTGCGCGCATGCTGCTGCCGATTGAATGGCGCCGAAGATAGATGGCGACCTTGAGGCGCTTAGAGCCTTAACAGCCGATCAACGATCACGCCTCGAATGCACCCAACGCCGCACGCATGGTTAATAGATGATGATCATCGTGCTCTGCGATCCAGAGCGCCATATCGACGGGGGTGTATGCCGCACCCAAACACGGATGCACGGCTTTGTGCTGAAGGAAATGCCCTTGCAAAGCACTGGTGCGACGGACAAGGTCGAGGCGGGTGAGCCGGTACTCCTCTAGCAGGTCGCCAGGATGCCGGGACCGAGCAAGCTCGAGCCAGTGGTGCTGATCGCCGAGCTCGATGCGACATAAGGTCTGCCTGAGCGCTAGGAAATCATCGATTCGGGCATGGAAGCGCTGATCGAGCAAGAGCAGATGCGCCACATGCTCCATAGCGCACCACCTGCCTTGCACGCGCAGTACAAGCCGCTCGATGGATTGATTGGATAAGAGGTCCGCAACACGCGCTGGGGTGCCGCGCAGTCGCTCGATCAGATTGGGGAATTCATCAGCGCCTTTGCCGAAGGGGAGCTGGCGCTGTGACCATGGAAGCGCATTCATGCCATCAAAGACTACGAGAGGTCCTCAAAGGCTGCTTGGTCCCCGCGACCTTGCAATTTCATGACGAAACCGCCCGCCGCCGCCCTACGGGTGCTTCGCCAACGCCTGGTCGCGGCGCAACCTGGCTTCGGCGCAGAGCCTTGCCGCTTCGGGCTGGATGCGCTCCTCGTAGGCCCTGTTCCAACTGAGCAGGCCCGTCATGGGCGTGAAGCGAGCCAGGCCCATGGGCATATCGAAGAAGGTGAGGTCGAGGCCATCGACCTGCTCGAAGAGTGTCATTTCAATCTCGACCTGCGTGGTGGAGTTGTCCTTATCCCAGGACGGCCCGTGGGTATCGATGCCGAAGCACTTGGTGATGCGCCCAGGGAGCGAGAAGCGGATCACGTAATCGGCGCCGTTATCGAGCACCACATCATAGCGGCCGTTGGAACCGGTATGGAACACATGCTGCTTGACGCCGTTCTTGTACACGCGCACCAGCGCATTGGCCAAAGGCGCTCGCGTATCGGAATCGGTGACGGTACCCTTGATCTGCAGGTTCGCGGCTCCGGTGCTGAAGGCGACAAGGAAGAGCGCGAGGAGACTCAGCGTTCGCATGGCAGAAATGGTTTTGGAGGCGCTCGCGCAGCCGTGGTAAGCGGTTCCTGCTGGAGCGGAGGGCGAACATAGACCGGGGCCCAAGCCGGGGCTGGCGCTCCTGAACGCCACATTTCAACAGTGCGATGTGAGCAGCGCTACTTTGCGGACATGATCCGGCCCTACCCTCTCCTGCTCCTCCTTGCGTGCTCCAGCCAAGCGAATGCACAATCGGAAGAACGTGAAATCCTACACGTGATCGACCGCTTCTTCCACAGCATGACCGCGCGCGATACGGCTGCCATGTCGGCAACGGTGCTGCGTGGGGGCAGCATGCAGGTCGCCTCGCTCTTCGGTGGCGAACCCGCGCATGAACTGTCGTTCAAGGATTACCTCGTCCGGCTAGCCAAGGGCAAGGAGCGCTATGTAGAGCGCTATTGGAACCCACGGATCGACCAGCATGGCCCCAGCATCGCGACAGCAACCATGGAGTACGATTTCCATGTTGATGGCCGGTTCTCGCACTGCGGCGTTGACGTGTTCACCATGGTGAAGCAGCCCGACGGTTGGCGCATTGCCAACGTGGCCTATACAAGGCAAACGGAAGGCTGCAGGGATAGCCCTTTGCCGCGCATCGAGAAGTGAACCGAGAAGCCAGGCTTATTGCGACGTGCGAGCGCATGGCTCCGGTCGAAATAGTCCCGGTCGGTCACACAGCGCGAACCACATGGCTATGGATACCCTGTGAATGGCTGGTCGTCTTCCGCGTTTCGGACCGCCGGACCTAGAAGCCATCTCAAAATAATCCTTCGGGCTACGCCGGGGCCTTTTCCGGGCATCCGTCGTTGCTCGACCCTTACAGAGCGCCCAGCTATGCGCGGGTCTCGCGCCTAGGCTGCCTGGAAAACTCCTCCGGCTCGCTGCCAAAAACTATTTTGAGATGGCTTCTAGGCTCCCCGATCACTTCTGGTCAAGCAACCGCTGGAACACCCGGTACCGTTTCCACACAACCGCTCCCAAGCGCTCCAACTCGGCGCGCATGCGCGTGTTGCGCTGCATCACAAGGTGACTGTCGAGGTGCGTGAAGCCGCGTTGGCGCGCGGTGTCGAAGAGCGAGATGGCCAAGGCAGCGGTGAGGCCCTTGCCTTGAAGGTCCGGTCGAACGGCGCCTAGCAGAAGGTCGAGCTGCTTGGAGCGTTTCATGGCGCGCAGGATGTGCAAGAAGCCGAAGGGGAAGAGTCGGCCGTTTGCGCGCACGAAGCCTTCGCTCATGTCGGGGCTGGCGATCACGAAAGCCACGGGCTCGTTGTTCGCATCGGCGATGAGGCGCACGAGCTGCGGGTCGAGGATGAACATGTACTTGGCCGCCAGCGCGCGCATCTCGGCCTCGCTCATGGGCGCGAAGCCCAGCAGATCGCCATACGTGGCATTCACCAAGCGCAGCACGGGCACGATCCACGGCTTCAGGTCGCGCTTGGTGCGCAGGGGCACACGATGCAGACCGTATTGGCGCAGGCAGCGCCCGGCGATGAGCGCATAGCTATGCGGCAACTCGCGCGGGATGCCCATTCGGTAGCTGAGCATATCCTCGAAGGGCGCGTAGCCGCAGGCCTCCACCAACGCGGGCAGCCAATCGGGGTTTGTAGGCGTGGCGATAACGGGCAAGTGCTCGAAGCCATCGATCTGCAGTCCCTGCGGGTCCTTGTCGCTGAAGCCGAAGGGGCCAATCACACGATCCATGCCCTTACTCCTCGCCCACTCCTCCACCGCGCCGATGAGCCCTCGCACCACTTCCGCGTCTCGGATGCAATCGAGTTGGAAGAAGCGCGCGGTCCGCTCGCCGTGCGATTCGTTGTAGCTGCGATGGATGATGCCCATGATGCGGCCAACGGCCACGCCATCGCGCCATGCGATCCAGCGCTGCGCATCGCAATGCTGCAGCTGAGGATTCTTGCGCGCATCGTGCAGCTCGCGTTCATCAGCGAGCAAGGGCGGTATGCGATTCGGCCGCTGATCGGGCAGTTCGAAAGGCAACGCGATGAAGCGCTTCAGCTCATGCGAACCCGAGATGGGCCGCACCTTCACATCGTGCTCCAATGTGCCGCGCATGAAACAAAGGACGCCATATCCCGCTCAACGGATCCTCCCGCCCGCGAGCTTCTTGGTTACCAACGGTGGGCGCTTATCGCGCAGGAAGACCCACTTCGTATCGGAGCTCTCCTCAGCTGCAAAGCGATAGCCATCGTGATCGTATGCCATGATGCCCTTCGCGTCCAGGATGCGGTGCTGGATGATGTAGCGCGCCATGGCCCCGCGCTGATGCTTCACGTACACCTGCAACGATTTGTACGCGCTGCCCACCTTGTCCCTGAACTCCGGCGTGATCACCTGCACGCCCAGCTTCGGCAACTGCGCGGCCTTACTGTATTCGCCCGAGGCGAGATTCACCACCACAGGAGTGCCTGACTTCTTCAGATCGGCCTTCAGCGCATCGGTGATCCTATCGCCCCAGTAGGCGTAGAGGTTCTTGGCCTTGCCAATGCCGAAGGGCGTGCCCATCATCAAGCGGTAGTCCTGCATGAGGTCGAGCGGACGCAACACACCGTAGAGGCCGCTGAGGATGCGCAAGTGGTGCTGCGCGAAACGCAGGTCGTCGCTGCTGAGGGTGCGGGCATCGAGTCCCCGGTACACTTCGCCGTTGAAGGTGAACACCGCAGGCCGTGCGTTCTTCGGCGTGAATGGCGTTGACCACCGCGCGTACCGCTCCTTGTTCAGCTCGCCGAGCTTGGCGCTGAGGTCCATGAGCGCGGAGAGCTTCTTCGCGGGAAGGGTCTTCAGTTTCTGCACCAGCGGGATGGAATGGTCCAGCAGCACGGGCTGCGTGGCATCCTTCACCACAGGTGTTTCGAGTGCAAGGTCCTTAGCAGGGGAAAGCAGGATGATCATGGGGTGCGAATTTCACTGCTGGCTTCCCGATTGCCGATTCTTCCGCGCACGGAACCACCACTTAGAGGGGTTAAGGCACGATCGGCGATCACGCTAACGCGACCGCTTCATCCGAACGCCCCTCATGGCCTTCACCGGTCTGCAGTTCGCGCCACTGCACGATCTCCGGCTCAGTCACCACCGTCATGATGATCAGCAGCACGATGGTGTACGGATTGAGCGAGCCGACGAGCCAACTCTCATACATGAGGCTGAAGAAGACCGAGAACATGATCGCGAGGCTCATGGGCACCAGCTTACTGGCTTTGAAGAAGAGCAGGAAGAGGCTGCGCAAGTAGATGAGCAGGCCCACGATGCCCATGTTGAGCCACATGCTGAGGTAGGTGTTGTGAACACCGCCCTGATGGCCCTCCTTCTCCAGGAAGAGCCTGAAGCGCCGCATGATGGTCTCGTCGTTGGCGAAACCACCGCCGAACACGAAGTAGTTCTGGATATGCCCCCATGCGAAGTCCCAGGCGAAGTAGCGCCCACTGCCCTCTTCCAAGGTGTTGAGCCTGAAGTAATCCTCTAGACCCAAGGCAATGACGATCACCTCCAGATTCGAGCTCACCACTTCAACGGCCAGGATCATGGCCACCAGACCGATGAAACCCAAAAGCGCTGAGTAAGCGAAGAACCGGTGGAAGATGATGAAGATGGCAGCCGAGGCCAAGGAGGCACGGGAGCCGCTGGCGATGATGAAGTACAGGATCAAGCCGAAAACGACCAGCCGCTCGCGCCAATTGAAGAGCTTCGGATTCACCGCATTCACCACCGCCGCGAGCATGAGCAGCAGGTAACAGTAGATCGCCATCCCGTTCGGATTGCCGAAGATCCCGCGGAGGCGGCCCATCACATGCGAATAGTCCGTGTTGACGAACCGCAGCATGAAGCCGAAGATCAGGATGGCCACCATGAAGAAGATCAGATTGCGGAAGAATGGCCAGCCCTGACGGCGATAGCAGTAGAGCACGAAGTTGGGCACGATCAGGAACATGAGCCCGTAACTGACCGTCTTCTGGATAGCCATGAACAGGTTGTTGCTGAACACCAGCGGGAACAGGCTGTACAGAAAAAAAGGAAGGAACACGTTGAACACCGACGAGAGCGGGGTGAATCGGCGCATCTCACTCAGGAGTATCAATGCCACAGCGAGGACGTAAAGGTTCTTGGCGCTTTTGAAAACGATGAACTTGAGGAACATGTCCTTCTGGATATCGGAGATCACGAGCATGATGATCATGCCGAGCAGGATCTCCGGCCAGAGGTCGCGCGATTTGAAGAAGAACACCGAGAGCGGCAGCAGCGCGAAAACGGCCTGCTGCAGGAAATAGCCCGTGGCCACCCAGATCAGGATCACCAGTATCAACTGCCAATGGCCACGCAGGAAGGCTACCATGCTGTTCCGTTGTTCATGGCCTGTTGAACTCGATCAGTTGCTTGCGCGCCTGCTCCGGTCGCTCGCGCGCGAAGATCCGCATCACCTCCACTTCCTTCTCCCACTTCGCGGCATTGGCGGGCTTGCGCCATCGCGCCGTGTGCCATTCCATCTCGGGACGCATGGCCGATGCCATGCTATCGAGCACGGCGAAGCAGCGCTCTGCGGCGAGCGGGCCATCGAGCAGATCAAGGCCGTGCTGCACGAAACGCGCGCGAAGGCCCTCGTGGCGCATCATGGCCAGGAAGAGGCGCGATACCGGCACCTGCGCCTTACGCACTTGCGCGAACAGGTCACCGCTGGGCGGTGCGTTGGCCCCGAAGCCCAGGTCGCTATCGCCCATGAGCATGCGCCATCGGCCATCGAGCGGCGCCTTCGAAGGCTGGCCCGTGTAGCGCCAGTACTTCAGGTTCTGCCTAGGCCAATCCATGTTGCCCAGGATCATTTGCGATGCCATGTAGCAGAGGAAGCCATCCACATCGATCCGGGCTTCGAGCGTATCGAGCCAGGCCGGATCGCGCGCATCCCATCGCTCAGTGGCGCCCATGAGCGCACCGAAGCGTTTCGTTTCGGCGCTATCGCCGCGGTACAACGCGTTCTGGTCCTCGATGATCGTGATGTGTTTCCTGCTGATGCCCAACCTGCGCGCCAATTCACGGTCATCGATCCGCTGCCGCAAATGATGCACGCCTTGATAGGCCCCGTTGATGTACGCCACGCATGTCAGGGCCTTGCTGGTGCCGAAGGGCAGGCCCTCACAGAGCTTGTGCTGATAGGCATCGCGCAGCATGGCCTTCACCTGATCGTTCCCGGCTGCGCGCAGCACGAGCGCACTGGAGCCGAGACCATCACCATCTGCGAAGGGCGCCATGGCCAGAGGCTCATCGAACACCAGTCGGAAAGAGTGCTGCGGGAAACCGCGCGTCATTTGTCCGTTGATGCGGAGCTTCACTTCGGATTGCAACAGTTCCTCCCCGTCCGTTGCGATCAACTGCATTCGAGCGGGACGCTCCCATGCCTTTCCCCGTCCGTGGTAGTTACCAGGGTACTTCCACCATTTCGGATCGATGGCATACGATCGCATGAGCGATTGCGGCAGGCGCAAGAGGCCATTCCCGGGAACAGCTATGCCGCGATCCGCATCGAGCAGGTCTTCTGGCGCCATGCTGATCGACACGATCGGAACCGTGTGGCGCTCGAACAGATAGGTGCGCATAGCGAACGGGCCGCTTGCCCGGCCTCCATCGCCTTGTGCAGCGCGCACCACCAAGGCCTCTGGCAAGTCCGACTTCGGATGTCGCCATTGGATAGCTGTTGGCGTGGCCAGCGCACGTGCAATGGAGCGCCGATCCGGCACTGCATGCAGCACGACTTCGGCCGCCATGGCATTGGACCTCTTCACATCGTTGCGCGTGGTCACCCACAAGCGGTCGCCTTGCGTAGCCACGATGCCGATGGAGCCACCGCTTTCGATGAGAGCGTTGGACGGTGAGAAGCGCGGTGCGCTCCCGTTAACACCAAGAGGCGTCGGCAAAGGGCTCCGAACGAACGAGATTGCTGCCGCGCACAGCGCACAGGCCACCACCAGCACCACAATCGGACGGTTATGATCGCTGCCCAGCATCGATCAGCGTTGCGCGGGAGCGAAGGCCCAACGCGCGATCAACGCGAAAGGGATACCCACCGCTAGTGCCACCAGTGCAGCATTGCTGCCGCAAGCGAGGCCCAGAACCATAGCGCCAAAGCGCAATGCGCGCTCCTTGCCATCGCCGGCCTGCCCGCCCATGAGCATGGCGAAGGCCAGCAACAGCACGGCCAAGGGCAAGTTGGTACCCGCGAAACCAGCAGCGAGCGCTGCGGCAGCGGCCCAAAGGGCGTGCTCTTTCATGCCGGCAGCACCCATGCGGCCACCCATGCGTGCCAGCAATGCGCCTAGGAGCGCTGCGCAAACCGTTTGGAACAGGAGCAGAGGAATGTCCTGCACAGCGAAATGCCCCATATTGTCAGCAACGAAGCCCAGCCAATCCATGTGCGTGGTTTGCGGCCAAAACTAGCCCTCACAGCCTCCACTAGACTGAATCGCCTCGTTATGTTTGCCGGGGATGAAATACGCGCCACTCGTACTTGTGCTGCTAACGCCGCTAATGGCTTTGTCTCAGGACATGGTACTCTCCGGTGGCACCATGACCGTTGCAGCTGGCACGCAGGTCCGCATCGAATCGCCCGTAAACTGGCAATTGACCCCTGCGGCCGTGCTCGTGAACAATGGGCTCATCGACTTCGGCACGCAAGGAACGCTCCTTGAGGCAACCGGCAGCCCTATCACGGGCACTGGCACCGAAACAGCGCAATGGGCGCCCGTTGCGCCACTGGTTGATGCTGAGCCCGGCGGCTTGGGCCTGAGATTGAATACCGCCTACGCAGATGGCGGCCTTGTTGTGGAGCGCGGGCATTTGCCACTGGAAGCGACTTCGGGCGTGCTCAGTGTTGCACGGTGGTTCCGTGTGGTTACGCCAATCCCCACCGGTGCTCCCCTGCTTGCCGCGATGCGAATCGATCCGACCGAGCTCAACGGCATAGATCCGAGCGCGCTTGGCCTCTGTCACAGCGCAGATGGGCAGACCTGGGAGGCAGTGACCACTTCTATCGACCTGCCCAGCTTGACCATCAGTGGTCAGGCTCCATCGCCGGAAGTCATCATCACAGGGTTCGACCCGGAGCTGATAACCGGTTCCTCCACGGCGGAGCTGGAGGGTCTCTGGAGAGTTGCGCCAAACCTTGTCGATGATTGGGTCCGCATCGAATCGCTCCGAGGCCAAATGATTCAGTCAGTGGAATTGCTCGATGGTCGAGGCCGTTCAGTGAGTCGGCAGAATCCTAGTGATGGGTTTGTGGCGAACTTGAAGATGATCGACTTGCCGTCTGGGGCATATGTGATTGTGATCAACGGGGGGCAGGACGTGTTCAAAGTCGTGAAGCGATGAGGTTGTGGGCTTGCGTGCTTTGGGCCTTTGCTGCTTCGCCTAGTTGGGCGCAGTGGGAGGTGCCCGTGCGGATCCAATTGGAAGGTGCGACTGATGCTGACCGGCAAGTGAGCGGACTCGCGGCGCCAACAGTCCCGGATGCTGCCGTTAGCGTGAATGCTTCGCGCGGATCAACGACCACGTTCACCACGGTCGTGGGATCAGACGTGCTCACGGGCGACCTCTTGCCTGCACCATCTGCGTACTCACCAGGCATGATCGTCACCGTTGTGCCCACCGAGACCAATCAGGATAGCGTGATGCTTGATCTGAATGGCCTCGGCCCACGCCTGATCACCTCACGAAGCGGCTTGCCTTTGAACAATGCCGACCTTCCTGCTGGCATGCCTGCCCGGCTCATCTACGATGGTGAGACTTTCCGCCTCCTTTCAGCCCTGCTCCTGCCTTGCCCTTCCGGGTTCTACGCGGCAGGACGCGAATACTGCATCGAAACCGAATCCCGGCCCGATACCAGCTTCTACGGCTCCTTGCAGGTGTGCAGAAGCAATGGAACGCGCTTGTGTACGATGGGCGAATGGGTCAATGCGTGCCTATCCAATCCGGCATTCCTGGGCACGGTGCTGAATTTCGAATGGGTGGATAGCGCAGCCAACAACGGTGATGGGGCCAAGCGCGTGGGCAATGGCGGAGATGGCACTGCGGGAGGCGCAACCGGGATCAATTGCCTGCACGGGGGCTCGGTGGCCTATTCTACCGGAATAGCACGAATCAGATGCTGCGCGAACCGCTGATATCCGCCTTTTGCGCATGCCTCATGGGCGCGCTCACCACCGGTGGGGCAAATGCCCAGATCGCTGTTGATGCACCCGTTGTGCTTACCGGAACGGCGGATCAGCGAGCCATTGACGGGGTGGCGCCCCCGACGCACGGCACATCGGCCATTACCGTTGAAGGATCAGTGCTCGCCTCATACATGTGGGCGACCAGCAGCCAGACCGGCAACGTGATCAACCTCAGCACAACGCCCTCGGTGACCGAATATGCCGATGGGCTCAATCTGCGATTCCTGGTGAGCACTCCAGCTTGGGGGGCACTCCAGGTAAGCGTTGATGGAC
>JBATND010000202.1:0-11926 GCA_049290175.1 Flavobacteriales bacterium
GGGTTGCACCACGACGACCTCGATACCCCCACGCTTGTGGAATTGCATGCGCGCGAAATCAAGCCAAGCTGAGATCGCGAAGGGAATGGCAAGCAGGCCGAACGCTGCAATGCCGAAGCGCATGGCACTGCGACGCATGGTTCCCCATCGTGCAATGACGGCGTTGAGCACCAATGCCACGACCCACACCCACAGCGTTCCACCGAACATGCCGGTGAACTCGTACCACTGCACCCAAGCGGGTTGCGTTCCGAACACATTGCCGATGGAGAGCCACGGCCATTGCAGGTCCCAGCTATGGTGCAAGCGCTCGTAGGCCAACCACGTTGCCACCAGCGCCGCATCGGCCCAGCGCGTGTCGAGCCTGCGCTTCACCACGCGCCGCAACCACCACGGGATGCCCATCAGCAGCGTGTTGCCGATCACGGGCACGCCAACGCTCACGAGCTTCGTGGTCATGGGCTCACTCACCAGGTAGAACCAATAGGTGGTGAACGCATTCCACAAGAGGAGGCCCAAGAGCACGTATGGAAAGAAGGCACGCTTGCGATCCGTGGTGCGCTGTTCGTGCAGCCGCTCGGCGTGCAGCATCGGCAGCCACGCCACGAATGCGACCCACGTGACGCCGCCGATTGCTGGCCACGCCAAGGCCCAGAGCAGCCCGCTCAAGGTGGACCAAAGCAGCACTCGGGATCGTGTGGGCATGGGCGCGGGCGAAAGTATTCGCCTCAACGCAGGAGATACATCTTGCCGTAGCCCTTGGTGAAGTATTGCGAGGCCTGCGTCTCACGCACTTCGATCTCTTCGCCATTCAAGCGGGCCAGCACACGGTAGAGGTAAACGCCGCGCGCGAGGCGGTCGCCGAATTGATCGGTGCCGTCCCACGCGAATTCGGTGATGTTGCGGCCCACGTAGATCGGACCCATCTCGGCCATGCTCACCTCACGCACCACGCGGCCCGTCACCGTCATGATCTGTATCCGCATCTGCGTGGGCGGCTGCTGACCCGTTACCGTGAACACGAAGCGCGTGCTCGTGGTGAAGGGATTCGGGTAGTTGAGCACCTCGGTGATCGTGGGTCGGTTCACCACTTCGAAATTCACTTGGTAATCGTTGTCGCCGCTGCGGTTGCCGGCCAGGTCGTTAGCGAACACGGTGAGGTTGTACTTGCCATCGAGCGTGAAGTGCGGGCGGTAATCGATGCGTGCGATGTTCTCCGGGCCGTTGGCCGGTGTGAAGCGCATGATCTCGTTGCCTGCGCCATCGTGGAAGCGGACCTGCTCCTGCGTGTTGTCGGGCTTGGTGAGGAAGACCTTGAAGTTCACCGTATCGCCCGGCGACTCGAGCAAGCGGATGAGGTTCTCATCGTCGAGGGTGATGCGGATCTCCGGGCGCGCGCTCACGATATCGCCATTGAGGATGTGACGGCCATCGAAGGTGATGTCGAGGATCGGGTTCTCCGTGTCCTGCTCCACCTCGAAGCGCCAGTATGCGATGTTGTTGAAGTGGTATTGCTCGGGCTGATGCGGACGCCCGGTGCTGGTGGTGAGCGGGTTCGCTTCCACCATGAGCGTGTTCATGCCGCCGAGATCCAAGGTGCTGAAACGCATCGTGTCCAACACCCATGCGCCAGCCGGCAGCGGCGGATTCACCCGGCTATGCACCAAGCGGCGGTTGTTGCCCGCATCGATCACCCAGCCTTCGATCAACAAGCTGTCCATGTCGAATGCACTGATGTTCTGCACGGCCACCGCAGCGCCTGCGAGTTGGCCTTCGGCGTAGCCATCGAGGTCGTTGTACAATCCCAGCGGTGGGTGGATGGCACATTCGGGCACCGGGCTGTAAAGCAATTGCCAGCGCTCCAACTGCGCGGGCACGGCATCGGTGGCGTTGTTATCGTGGAAGGTGCCGCGCAAGCGCAGGATGGGATACTCCGCTGCATTGATCACCGCGCCGAGGTCGGGCAGCGAATCCAAGGGGCTGGCGAGATCGAGCAAGGGCACGCCAACCAAGCTGTTCGGTGGATAACCGATCACCTTGATGCGCGTGCTGTCAGTAGGGCTTGCAGGCACTTCATTCCAATACAGGCCATGCCACGAAGCAGCAGGACCAGCGTTCACGGTGGTGATGTTGCCTTGCGCGAACGCGGTGACCACAGGGATGCTGAACACCAATTCCTGAGTGAGCGATGTAGCAATGGTGTCGCGGAAGGTGCTCGGATCGCCTTTGCGGAAGTAGCAGATGTAAGGCACGCTATCCTGCAGCGCATTGAAGGAAGGCAGGCCCATGGTCTCCAGCACGCCTCCAAATCCCGGTGCGTTCGCATTCGTGCCGAATTTGTCCAAGTACCACCAAGAGTAGATGAGCACATGGTGGCCATCGGGGACCGAATCGGTGAGCATGGTTTGCATACCAGCCAATTGCACTGGCGTGTTACTCCAGAAACCGAAATAGCCCTCGGGCCTATTTCGGCACTGGGCATTGTTGTTATAGTTCTCGTACTGGTGCTGCGGATTGTACACCTGTCCGGTTAGTCCATTCACCCAGTAGGTGTTCCACGGCTCCATGGTGGCTGGGTCGATAACGGCCACATGGTAGCCTGCCACACCGCAGCCACCGTAATCAACTTGGGCCAGCTCCATGCCCCAGCCGGTGGCCGGACTGGGCAGATTGCCGAGCACATTGGCGCGCAGCGTGCGCACGCCCTCCTCGAAATCGAAATCGCGCTCGGGCCGGTCGTAATGGATCCCTGAGAAATCGTTGTTCTTGAACTGGAAGTAGTGTGCCTGTCCCCAGCCCCATTTCTCGGGGATGTATTGGAACGAGCGCTCGTACCAGTTGTAGTTGCCCGTTCCGGTTGCCGAGCTGTCGAGGCTGCAGCGCCAATAGAACACCGTGCTGTCCTGGATGCTGTTGAGGCTGAAGATGCTCGATGGGTCCCAGGTCACCACACCGCCCGGTGCCTGCAAAGTCACGCTCTGCTTCACAGGACTGTTGTAGAGGTCGGTGGTATCGATCTGGAACACGTAGGTGCGCATGGGCGCGAACGGATCGCCGGTGCTCGCCTTCAGGGTCATCGCCGGATCAGGCACGATGGCATAGTCATAGGGCCAAACGGGAATCAGGTCGCCGCTGCTGATGAAGACCGAGGTGCTGGTCTGGTTGTTCGCCACATCCTCTAGCTCGGGCACCAGGTCGGGCTCCAGATCAACGCGCACCGTGAGCTGGTTGGGGCCTTGGCCGCCCGAGAACCCGAGCACGGGCACGCGGAACACGGCCGTATCGCGCAGATAGACATTGGTGAGCGTGGCGAAGTATGGCGTCGCGGCACCGTTGCTGCGCGTGCGGATGAGCTCCACGTTGATGGAGTTCTGCAAGGCGCGTCCTTGGTTCTCCACGATCACGCGCACCGTGAAGCTGTCGAGGTCGGCGGTGATGTTGGCCGGCTCGATCAGGATCCTGTTCGGTGCAACGGTATAATCGGGCAGCCTGTGCTGGTTGAGCGTGAGCGTGGGGTCGCCTTGCAAGGAGAAGTTCTGCACGTTCCACGCAACGAGATTGATGCCCCATTGCTGCTGCGAGTAAAGGCCCGCATACTTCATGTGCTCACCGATGGACGCGCCTTGGTTCACGCGCGAGAGGCTCTCGTACCACGGCGATGCGTAGGACATGAGCAGGCTCGAATAGCCCTGTTCCGAAGCGGCCAAGAATGCGATGGGACCCGCATTGGGCGTGAGCACCCATTTCTCGCTGGCGCTGGGCACACCGTTGCCGTGGATGTAGCCGATGTAACACGAGTTGCCGAAGACCATAGGGTGCTTGCCGGCCCACTGGTAATTCTGCGGCTCATCGATGGTGATATCGAAGCTGGCACTGTAGGCGTGGGCGAGGAAGGTGAGCAACGACGTGCCCTTGTCCGCATCCTCGATCAGGCTGCGCACGCTATCGGCGCTGGCCTGGCTGATCACCGCCGAGCTCTGCTTCTTGAAGGGCACCACGTTCGCGCCCATCCGCGCATCGGCGGCGATGTCGCCCAGCACGCGAAGGCTGTTCGCATGGCCATTGATCTCCGGTTGATTGAAACCGCCCGCGAAGTGGAGCACGTTCTTCTGCCAGATGGCCACGGGTTGCTGTTCTGTTGCCTGCACCTTGGCGAGGTAGTTCAGCACATCGGTGTTGTTGGTGGCGCTGAGCCGGCCCACGGGAATATCCAATCGGCGCGGGTCGTTGAGCAAGCCGTTGGTGAAGGCCTGATCGCTGCTGGGGTAGCCGTAGCTCGGCACCAGGCAACGCTCGTAATTGGTGCCCACATTGGGGCGTATGCTGGGCAAGTTGCTGAAGAAGGCCGGCCAACTGTTGATGGACTTGCCCACCAGGAAGAGCGCCCGTGGTTGCGTACTCCAAGTGTTCAAGAGGTACTTGCAGAAAGCCCTGATGCTGAACGCATGCTTGGGCACGCCTCCGCCGAACTGGTCATAGAGCTCATCCACATCGGCCACCAGCGTGTTGTACTGGTTCCGCTGGCTGGCTTGCCGATAATTCCCGTAGGCCGTGGCGCCCGGCATCAGGCTGCTGTGCGTCACGATCAGCATGGCGCTGTCGAGGTCAAGCGACCCGAAATCGGTGAAGTAGCCATTGGTGCCGACCGGGCGAAGCGTGCTCACCGATTGGATGTTCTCCTGCGCGAACACGCGCACTTTGGTATCGGCATCGGCGGGCATGCGCGGGAAGAGGCTGCGCCATTCGCCGCTAACAGGCGTAGGCGTCACGCGGCGCACACTATCGCCGTAGGCATACACCACGGGCGTACCGGACACACCACTGAAGTCGATGCGCATGAGCGCATCGTTGCCTGCGGGAACCTCGTACAGCACCGGGCCGGAACCACCAACGACGAAGGTGCGCGCGTAACGGATGCGCACATTGCTCACCGTCTGCCAATCGAGGTAATTCTGATCGACCAGACCGATCTGGTTCGTTCCGGGCTGAAAGAGATCATGCGGCACGTTGTACCGGATGGTGGTGCTGGCACCGAGCGTGCTGGCAGGGATATCAAAGATCCCGCGCATGGTGCGCGATCCTGCGTAGATCGTGTCCTTGCCCACCATGCTGAAGCCTGGGCCGTATTGCCAGATCGTGTGGTGGTTGATGTAACTGGAATTGCCTGCGTTGTTCTGTGCGCCCACAGTGGCCACCACCTGCGCATCGGGCGCACCTTGACCCACATAGGCCGATGGCGTGGCAACCGGTACGTCCTGCACGCTACCTGCGGAAGTATTCACGTAAAGTGGCAAGCCACCGAAGCCTTCGGCCTCCAGCATCGGGCTCAAGCCTGTTACAATGCCCGCTTGCTGCAGTTCGGGCACCGAAAGCCCCGCCCAATAGAAGAGGTTATAGGTCTGCACGGCACTGTTCCAGCCCCAGGGCCTCGGCGTGTGCGCATCGTAATTGCTGTTGGCATAGGCGGGCATGTGCTTGGCGTCGGCAGCAGCATCCCACGTGAGGTAGTAGCGGGCGGTATCGTTGAACAGGCTGTAGTATGGATTCGGATTGGCATCGGGATAGGGGTACATCCGCTTGTCCACTTCGCCATCGGCCTTCTCCGCCCAGAACTCGATGTAGTCGCCGCTGTTCAGCACGCCATCAGTCTCGCCATGCACGTAGATCGGCACCTGCCGCTCCTTGCCGAAGAGCATGAGGTGGCGCGCATCCACCGTACCGATGGGGAAGCCGCTCTGCGCCAGTGTCGCCGAATCGATGCGGTAAACGCCGTCGGCCCAGATGTCGAATCGGAAATGCCTCCTGCTGTAGTCAATCCACTCGTTGCCATGCTGCCCGAGGGCAAAGGCCGTTTGAACGAAGAGGACCGCGAACAGTAGGAGTCTTATCATGACGATGGCCGCTTGTACAGGTCGAAGCGCAAGGAGAACACGTTGCTGTAGAGCGCAACGCTGCTATCGCCGATATCGGTGAGCGCATAATCGATGGAGACGCTCTTGATCTTCAGGCCCACGCCCAGGTTGGGCTGCACGCTCCACTTCTTCTTGTCGTCGATGTCGGCGACCTGTTGGATGTTGCCCATGCCCATGCGCACGAAGACCACCCCGGCATAGCCCAGCTCGAGGCCCACGCGCGGGTCGGTGCTGATGGCCTTGCTCTTGATCAGCGTATTGCGCTTGCCGTCGAAGGTGTTCTCCAGGTCGAGGGCTGCCACCAATCCGAACTTCGATCCGATGTTGAATTGGCGCGCGCCGCCAAGCACCAGGCGCGGCACGGTCACCTCCACGCTATTCACGGGCAGCTCGTTGCCGGTTTGCGTGAACACATCGATGGTGCGCTCGTCGAGGGTGTAGCTCCACGCGTTGAAGGTGCCGGTGACATCGCGCAGCACCGCGCTCAGCCGCCACGCATCCTTGTCGTAACGGGCAGCGGCATCGAGGCCGAAGCCCCACGCTTTTCCGAACTGGCCCACGCGGCGGTAGATCACCTTGGCATTGCCGCCGAGCTTCAGGCCGGGGATGCTGGTCTTGCGCGCATAGCTGAGGATGAAGGCGTGATCGGCGCTGCTGAAGCTGGTGAGGCGGTTGTAATCGATGTTGCCGCTGGGGTCGATCAGATCGATCGTGTTCGGGATGTTGTCGATGCCGAAGCGGATGAAGCTGAAGCCGATGGTGCTCACCGAATCGATGGGCTTGGCCAGGCCGATGTAGTCGTACTTGGCGATGCCGGCGAAATACTCGCTGTGCATAACGCCTACCTGCAGGTCGCCGCGCACGCCCAAGAGGCCGGCCGGGTTCCAATAGCCGCTGGTCACATCGTTCACCGCGCTCACGTAGGCGCCGCCCATGCCCAAGGCGCGGGCGCCCACGCCCACGGCCAGGAACTCGTTGCTGTACTTGGGCGCATCGGTCTGCGCATGGGCCACAAAAGCACAGGCCATGGCCAGCAGTGCGGCGGCGTTGCGCATCCCCTTCATCATCACGGTGTTCATTCGGCTTGGTATTGACGCAGCATCCAACGGGTGGTGGCCCCGATCATTGCCCCGAAATTATCCTTCCTTCGGCCTCGATTTACATGAAGCTGCCTCGACTACCCGATTTGCTTACCACGGCGAACCTATCCTGCGGGGTCGCTTCCATCCTTTTCGCCTCTCAAGGACAGCTAACACTGGCGTGTGTACTGGTGTTCGCGGGGGCGCTATTCGATGTGCTCGATGGATTGGCGGCGCGGGCCTTGGGCGGCGGAAGCGAACTGGGCAAGCAACTGGACAGTCTGGCGGATATGGTGACGTTCGGGGTGGCGCCGGCGTTCGCACTCTACCTGGTCGCCTCAGAGATTTCCGGAACTGCCGCTAGATGGACAGCCTATCCTCCACTTGCCGCAGTTCACGAACCCATTCGCTTCGACAATTGGCCCGTCTTCTTTGGTGCTATGGGGCTTGTGGTCGCATCCTGTTGGCGCCTCGCCAGGTTCAATGTTGATTCAAGACAAAGCAGCGGCTTCCTCGGGCTGCCGACTCCTGCGAACGCATTATTCTGGTCAAGTCTGTGCTTAGTTGCCGGACCGGATTGGCGCTTCTTCGACACCCCTGCCAAGTTGCTTTCTATGATATTGGCCGGACCCTATCTGACAATGATCGTTGCACTTCTGATGAGCGCCCTTATGCTCTCCTCCATCCCCCTCCCCTCGCTCAAATTCAAGCATGCGAAGTGGAAGGGCAACGAGGTCATCTACCTGCTGATTGGCATGGGCGCTGTGCTGATCGCGCTGTATGGCGTGCTTGCGGTGCCGCTGATTCTGGTGGTGTACCTGCTGAGTCCGCTCTGGGGTAAGCTCTTCAAACAAGTCTCAAGTCCAAAGTCCAAAGGATAAAGTCCAAAGGAAAGCTCACCTCAGTCAACGCTCATTCCTTGGAACTTGAGACTTGGAACTTAGGACTTGGAACTTTGTACTTTGCCCTCCACCACTAGAACCACCGAACAATGAAGTCCTTCCGCGCCTCCATCGACGTAATGCCCCACGACAACCTCCTGGACCCGCAGGGCAAGGCCGTTACCGGCGCCATGGGCAACTTGGGCTTGCCCGAGATCAGCGGCGTGCGCATCGGCAAGCACATCACCCTGCACGTTGAGGCCACGGATAAGAAGACCGCCGAGGCCAAGGTGGACGAAGCGTGCAAGAAGCTCTTGGCCAATCAGGTGATGGAGCGGTACAGCTTCAAGGTTGAAGAAGCGGGCTAAGGCCAAAGTCAAAAGTTCCAAGTCCAAAGACCAAAGGCCAAAGGGCTTGGCAAAAGCGCGAACCCATGGGTAGCGAAGGAGAACGCAAGTTCGACCTGGAAGAGCGATTGATTCGATTCGCGCAGCGAGTGGTCAACTATGTCGATGGCATGCCGAACACGCTGGCAGGCAAATACTTCGGCGGACAATTGCTCCGAAGCGGTGGATCACCCGCTCTTCATTACGGAGAAGCCCAAGGCGCGGAATCCAACGCTGACTTCATACACAAGTGCAAGATTGCTCTCAAGGAATTAAAGGAGTCGAACATCAACCTCCGTATCCAGGCTGGATCAGGTTTGGTTGCCAAGCAAAAGGAAGAGCATCAATGGCTTCTTCAAGAAAGTGCCGAGCTCGTGAAGATCATGGCCACCATCATCCGTAATGCGCAACGTCGCAAAGGCAATTGAACACCTTGGCACTTGGAACTTGAGCCTTGGAACTTGGGACTTTAGACTTGGAACTTGGGACTTTAGACTTGGAACTTGAGACTTGAAACTTTGAACGTTCCACGTTGGACTTCCGCACGCAAGAGCCTCCTCCTCGGCCTCGCCCTCACAGCCTTCTCGCTCGCGCTGCACTTCGCGCCCATCTGGGAGAACATGCTGAACCGGGGCGCCGAGACCTGGGATGAGCAGCCGCTGCCCTACGACTACATCGAAACGGTGATCGCCGCGCACAGCGATGGCAGTGATCCGGCTTTCGTTCGCCGCCCTTGGACCACGATCAGCATCGGAGCGCTCACCGCCATCGGCCTCACAACGAAACAAGCCTTCATCGCCGTTGGATTGATCGGCTTCTTCATCGCGGGCGTGCTGGTGTTCCTGATCGCCCTGCGCTTGGGCCTTGGCGAACGCAACGCGTTGTGGTCGCAAGCGCTCTTCCAGCTTTCGCCCACCGTGCTCTGCGCATGGTTCGACCCGCTCTACACCTACGACGAGCCGATCCAGTACACAGCGGTTCTAGCAGCCTTGTTCGCGCTGCTGCATCAACGCTGGGTGGTTTATGTGCCCGCGCTCTTGCTCGCACTGATGGCACGCGAGACCTCGCTCCTATTGTTGCCTGCGTTCTTCTTCATCACGTCGAAGCGGAAGCTCGCCATCATCGCAACGCTGGTTTCAGTGGTGCTCTTCGCGGCTTGGCTCGTGATCGCTCCACAAGGGACTTCAGCGGCAGAATTCTCCACCGATCTCGCGCGCCGCGCCGACTACCTCGCCATCAACTTCAGCGCCGAGCGCATCGGCGAGACCATCGGATTCATGCTGCTCGTGCTGGCGCTGCCGCTCTTCCTCTTCTTCCGGCAACGCACCTCAATTGCTCAAGCGTGGCGCAAGGCGTTCATCATCGCGCTCCTGCTGAACGTGCCGCTGGTGCTTGTCGGTGCTTATGCGCGCGAGGCTCGTCTCTTCGCGCTGCCGCTGGTGATGCTATGGCCATTCATGGGAGCGGCGCTGCACGCAGAATTAGCGCATCACGGCGGATGGCCCGGCTTGCTTCAGACCTTCCGATCACCCGTTGCTGCGCTCGCGCTCATCACCATCAGCGCGATCGTCATCACGATCACCTACGCGGGTTTCACGCTCACTGCGGGCTGGCAGCAGGACAATCTCTTCCACGAGCTGTTGATCGCACAGTTGGTCTTCATTGCCGCGTGCATGATCGCTTCGCGGCGGCGCGTGGCGTAGGTGATCAGCGCTTGCGCTTCAGCTCGAAGTTCTTGCCGAGGTAACGCAGCCGCACCTGCTCATCGCCCGCGAGCTCTTCTGCGGTGCCTTGGCGGAAGATGTTGCCCTCAATCAAGAGATAGGCGCGGTCTGTGATCGTGAGCGTCTCATTCACGTTGTGATCCGTGATCAGCACGCCGATGTTCTTCTCCTTCAATTTGCTCACGATGCTCTGGATGTCCTCCACCGCGATAGGGTCAACGCCAGCGAAGGGCTCATCGAGCAGGATGAAGCGCGGCTCGTTGGCCAACGCGCGCGCGATCTCGGTGCGTCGCCGCTCGCCGCCGCTGAGCACATCGCCCATGCTCTTGCGCACGTGGTTCAGGCTGAACTCGTCGAGCAGCTGCTCCAGTTTCATCTCCTGCTCGCGACGGGTCTTGCCCGTCATCTCCAGGATCGCGCGGATGTTGTCTTCCACACTGAGTTTGCGGAACACACTGGCCTCTTGCGGCAGGTAGCCGATGCCGAGCTTGGCGCGCTTGTACATGGCCATGTCGGTGATCTCGGTATCGTCGAGCATCACGCGGCCGCTGTTGGGCTTCACCAGGCCCACGATCATGTAAAAGGTGGTGGTCTTGCCCGCGCCGTTGGGACCCAGCAGGCCAACAATCTCGCCTTGGCGCACTTCCACGCTGGCCCCGCCTACCACGGTGCGGCCCTTATAGCGTTTGACGACGTTCTCTGTGCGCAGCATCAGAAGGTGACGTTCATCCGCACCCGGAAGGCCCAGGGCTTGGTGTTATCGTGATCCATGTAGGTCAGGCGGCGCACCATGTCCACGCGCAGCATCTTCAGGATGTTCTCGACGCCAACACTTACCTCGGCGAAAGGTCCGCCGCTCAGGTCGAAGGAGAAGGGCAGCAGCGCCATCTCGCCCAAGTGCTTGCGGTCCAACGCGCCCACCACGGCCTTGCCGCCCACCACTTCGCGCCATTTCAACCTGCGGAAGAGCGGGATGCGATTAAGGAAAAGGCCATCGAAATGGTGATCGATATAGACGCTGGCGTAGCGGTCGCTCACGAACTCGAAGAAGTTCATGGTGTTGAAGGCGAGCTCGTCGAAGTAGAAGGTCTCGTTACCGGCGTGGATCACCAGCAGCGGATAGGGCAACGGCTCACTGAACACCTGACCGGCCTGCAGCCAATAGCGCAGGAAGCCGAAAGTGCCCACAGGGACGCGATGGTACAGGCGCGCGCTCAGCTTGGTGAAATCGTAATCTCCTCCGAGCACGCCTTGCAGGCCCTTGGCCACCATCACTTCGAGGGCGGGGTAACGCGTGCCGAGGCTCACGCGCGTGAAATCGCCGGCCACGTATTTCTCCTTGTAGGCGAAGCGGGTGCTGAAGATGGCCTCGGTGGTGGTGATGCTGCTGAGCGCCACGGGCTCGTTGGCATCGCTGAAGGTGATGTACTCCAAGGTACCGCGCGGGAAGAGCTCCCTGCGCCGCAACAGGATCATGCTGTTGAAGCCCATGAACCACTCGCGATCGAGGTAGGCGCGCCATTCGTCAACCAACGTGAGCTTGTTGTTGGGCGTGCGTCGGAAGGTGCTGGAGAGGATGTTGTCCTGCCGGAAGGCATCGGTGCTCTGGCCCAGTTGCTCCATGTCGAGCCGGTAGTACAAGCCGCCTATGAGTCGTGGCTCCTTGGTGATGAAGCCGCGCCCGCCGAAGCCGTACTTGAAAACGCCATCGGTGGTGCCGTACGCCGTGTAGCCCTCCAGTTCCAAGCGGCGGCTCCATTGGCTACTGGTGCGCACGCCCAAGCGGAAGCGGTTGCCCTCCACCGGATTGAAGCTGTACGTGGTGAAGTACGGACCGAGCTCGATGTTGCCCATCGGGTAGTAGCCGGTGATCGCGGTGTTCACCAGATCGATGTAGGTGCGGAAGCGCGGGATCTGCTTCATGGTATCCACCATGTGGTAGAT
>JBATND010000203.1:0-15268 GCA_049290175.1 Flavobacteriales bacterium
ACCGAGTGCGGCGTCTTCTTCAACGGCCGCTACTTCGCGGGCATGAATGCATCATCCGCTTGCATCTATTACACCGATAACAATGGCGATAGCTGGACCGAGGCTCCCGGGGCGCCTACGGCAACCGTTGTGCGCGGCTTCCTGGAATACGGCGGCGCGCTCTACGCCTACACCAGCAGCGCAGGCATCTACCGCACAACGGATGGAACTTCATGGAGCGCCGTCAACAATGGCCTCACGAACTTGAATGTGATCGGCATGAGCGCCGCTGGCCCCTACTTCTTGGCAGCCACCATTGGCGGTGGCGTCTTCCGTACGATCAACGCCTCTTCCTGGACCCAAGCAACAGGCATCGCACCTGGCGACCTGAACGGCGAGAACACCTGGCGAATGGGCAACTTCCAGTACTACACTGCGCAAGGCGGGGCGGTTTACCGCTCAACAGACTTCGGCTCCTCCTATGCCACGTGGACGGCTCCGACGCAGTTCGGCCTTGGCCTCCTTGAGGTGAAGCGCTTCGGCACCAGTCTGTACATCGAGTCGCGCCATTTCGCCGGCGGCGGGTTGCGCGATAGTCTGTACCGCTCCACGAACGAGGGCGCCAACTGGACCAATATCACTGGCAACCTCAACGCCGCCGACCTCGCCGGCAGCGGCATCCTGGCCCACAATGGCTATCTCTTCATCGGGTACAACATCATCTCGCCGGGACAGGGGCTCTTCAGGTATGCGCTTTCCACAGGTGTGTCGGGGAGCGATGCACAGCTTCGGCCTGCGGTCTTCCCGAATCCCACCACGGGCGTGATCACGATTGAGCTGCCGAGCGAGGTGGTGAGTTCGCGCTACATGCTGATTGATGCGCTGGGAGCCATGATCGCCGATGGCCGCGCTTCCGCCACGCAACAGGTCGATCTCACGGCGCTCTCGCCAGGCTCCTACACGATCCGCTGGGATGATGCGCGGATCGCTCCGATCAGGGTGCTGAGGCAGTAGCCTCGCAGCATGTGAGTGTGAAGGCTTGAATGGTCGGCGAGGTGTTCGCTGTGCTCAGGCGACCTTCAGCTTGGATTGAGGGCCTTGCGCAACTGCTCCAGCACTTCCGCCTTTCTTCTCCGGCTCACTTCGATCTCGTTGCCATCGCTCATGGTCACCACGCCATCGGAGGTGAAGCTGCGCACGTGCCGCAGGTTGATGATGTGCGATCGATGCGCGCGGAGGAACTCATTCTCCGCCAAGAAGCCCTCATAGTTGCTCAGTGGATAGCTGCTGAGCAATCGCTGCCCGCGCTGCAGGTGGAACCAGGTGTAGCTGCCATTGGCCTCGCAGCGGATGATTTCCTGCGTGCGCAGATGGCGATCGCCGCGCCGCGTAACGATGACCAGCGTTTCTGGCGCGCGCTCAGGTGATGGCTTCTCGGTGAGCAGGCGGTCAACGCGCGCCGGAAGTAGTTCGCGGTTGGCCTGCACATGGGCTATGGCCGCATCGAGCTCGGCGGGTTTGATGGGCTTCAGCAGATAGTCGAGCGCGCTGTAGCGGATGGCGCGGATGGCGTATTGCTCGTAGCTCGTCACGAAGATCACGGCGAAGTCGCGCTGACGGAGTGAATCGAGCATCGCGAAGCCATCCATGCCAGGCATCTGCACATCGAGGAAGACGAGGTCGGGGTGCTCCATGGCGATCGCTGCTGCGCCTTCCGCGCCATTCGCGCAATGGGCCACCACCTCCACGCTGCCCGCATGCCGGTGCAATTGCAGCTCGATATGCTTGCGTGAGAACGGGTCGTCGTCCACGATAATGGCGCGCAGCGGTGCGGGTGTCATGCAAGCTGGCCTGCGATGGCCTCGATGAGTTCGTTCACCTTGTCGTTCCACGCTTGCTCCGGTGCATCGGGTTGCATGGCGAGCAGCTCGTCGCATACGCGTGCGAATCGCGCCTCGTCGTGATGCACCAATTGCGGCCGCATCACATGCACGGCACGCTGGATCGCCGGCTTATCGCCTGCGGCTTGCGCGATGCGGAGGGCATCGAGGCGCTCGGGCATCAGTTGCTCGAAGAGCTCGGCATACAAGGCGCTATCATCCCGCTCGGACGCATTGGGCTCGATACCGCCATCACCTGTCAGTCGTTCAATGGCGTCCACCAGTTCGCTCACCTTGAAGGGCTTGGGCACGCACGCGTCCATGCCCGCTTCGATGCACTTCGAGAGATCGGCAGGCAGCACGCTGGCGGTGAGCGCGACTATGGGGATGCGCGATCCGCGCGAACGAATCGCTCTTGTTGCCTCCATGCCATCGAGCTCGGGCATTTGCACATCCATGAGCACGATGCCGATGCGATTCGTATTCGTGAGCACCTGTTCCAGCGCTTGACGCCCCGTGGTCACCCGCACCAACTCCGATCCGGGATATCTGCGCTTGAGCGTCTCGATGGCTACCGTGGCGTTGAGGTCGTTGTCCTCCGCGATGAGGATCGTGCGGCCTTTCAATGATCCGAACGAGTTGCTACGAGCGATGGGGCTTGCTGTGGTCGTGGGGCCTTTGGCCTGTTCCAGCGGAAGCGTAACCGTGAAGGTGGTGCCCTTGCCCACCTCGCTCTCCACGTGCAACTTGCCTTGGTGAAGCGCCACCAGTTCCTTCACGATGGCCAGGCCCAGGCCCGTGCCGCCATAGCGCCGCTGGTCGTTCGCATCAACCTGCGTGAAACGCTCGAAGACGCTCGTCAGCTTCTCCTTCGGGATGCCGATGCCGTTATCGCTGATGCGGAACTGCACGCCGTCGTCAGCAGCCTTCAGCTCTAAGCGCACTTCGCCATCGGTGGTAAACTTGAGCGCATTGCCCGCGAGGTTGATCAGGATCTGCGACAGGCGCGCGCCATCGCCCATCACCCATTGCGGGGTGCCGGCTTGGATGTCGATGGTCAAGGTGTCGCGCTGTTCGGCTGCGCGATGCGCGAGGATCTCTCCGCAGTTGCGCACGCAGCGATGCAAGTCGAAGGCTTCATGCACCAGCGATAGGCGCCCGGCTTCCATGCGGCCGAGGTCGAGTACATCGTTGATCACCACCATGAGGTTGTCGCCCGCATCGCGGATGGCGGAGAGGAAGCGCTTGCTCCGGTCGTCCTGCTTGTCCTCGAGCAGCAGGCTGGTGAAGCCGATGATCGCATTGAGCGGCGTGCGGATCTCGTGGCTCATGTTCGCGAGGAAGCGGTCCTTGGCGCGTTCGCTCTCTTCGGCGCGCCGCTTCTGCACCAGCACCTCGGCGTGCGTGGCCGCGAGGTCTTCGGAGAGGCGGCGCTGCGCGCGATAGGCCCGGCGCGCATTGATCGCCAGCAGGGCGACCACCAGCAGCGCGATGGCCGCGCCGATGATCAGGTCGCGCTGCGAGGTGATGCGCTCCTGCTGCAGCTCGGCCAGCAGGCGCTGCTCGGCGCGTTGCTGCTCCAGTTCATCGATCTCGCGGTCCTTCAGCCCCACCATGCTGCGCTGCATCTGCAAGCGCGCGCCTTCGGCGAAGAACTGCATGCTCAGCGTATCGGCCAGCGCCATGGCGTGCATGATCAGGGGATTCGCTTCCTGCGCACGCCCATCGGCGATGAGCAGATCAGCGCGGGTGAGCAGCACCTCCTTGCGGATGATGCCCAGATCATGCATGCGACCGATGGACTCCGCTTCGCGTAGCAGTTGCTCCTGCTGCTTGCGGTCGCGCACGGCGCTTGCCAAGAAGATGCGCGCTTTGGCAGCGGTGAAGTGCGCTCCGAGGCTATCGGCACTGCGGGCCGCGATGGCCAGCTCATTGATCGCTTCGGTGCGCTTGTCGTCCGCTAGGTAGGCTTCGCCCATGGCGAGGCGTGCATCCATCATCAGCCGATTGTTCGGGTGCGCATCAAGCGCCCGGATGGCGTCGGCATAGTGAATGGCTGCCGCAGCATGCTCGTCGAAAGCTCGGGCGATGGAGCCGAGTCCCATGTGGCCACGGCTTTCCGATGCATGCAGCCCCATGTCGCGCGCTTCCTTGATCGCTTGACGGAAGCTGGCGCGGGCGCTGTCGGGCTCTTCCAATTGAGCGTGGATGTCGCCGATGGTGAGGAGCGCATGCGACCGCAAGCGCGGCGCGATGCTGTTGCTCGCCGCGATGCGCAGCACCTCGCGATAGCGCTGTAAGGCTCCCATCTGTCCGCCCATGGCCATAAGGCCGTCGCCGATGCGTGCATGTATCTGCGCGATGAGCTGGGCATCGCGCTGCTCCTCGCACAACAGCAATGCAGCGCGCAGATCCTCGAAGGCGCGCTTGTACCGCCCTTCGCGCACGAGCGCTGTGCCTCGGGCGAAGTGGGCACGTGCTCGCAGCTCTGGATCGTTCAATCGCTCGGCATGGCGCATGAGCGTATCGGCCCACGTGTAGAGTTCCTCAGCCGTGCCCGTCACCAGGAGCGTGTCAACCAGGAGCGATGCACTCCGAAGGCGGTCTGCTGGGGTGGTTGATCCTTCGTAGGCCGTGACCAATTGCAGCGGAGCTGGCTGGCCCAGTTCAGGTCTCGCCAGATCATGATTCACCCAATGCTCCATATAGAGACCGGCGAAGCGTGGCCGCGCCGTTGCGCCATTGCCGCGAGCGACCGGGCTTGGTTGCGCGCGCACGGTCGTTGGCTTCGCAGGAATCGCAATCGACTCCTGCTGTAGCCGGCCACCGCCGGAGCCATCGCCACGGCCACCGCCTGATCCATCACCGCGACCGCCGCGACGCTCCGGTTCGGGCAGGCTATCCGTTTGTGCCAGCACGAATGAAGCAGCGAGTAGAGCACCGAGAGAGATGATCCTGCGAAGCATGGATCAAAAGTAGAGGGGCCTTCCACAGCACGGATGACCGCTCAGAGGATCCGCTGCCGCTCACAAAACGGATCACCGATCGCCGCGTGCGCGCATCCTCTATTCGCCGCCGCAAAACCACGATCATGAAGCAAGCAGTCCATCACCGCATCACGGCCGGCACCCGGTCCATCCTCAACAGCGCAGCGGCATGCGCGTCGCTGTTCCTGAGCCATGCATCCCTGGCGCAGACCGGCGTGGCCATTGGCACGAGCACGCCGGTGGCGCACGCGAGCGCGGCCCTCGATGTGCAGAGCACAACACAGGGCGTGCTGGTGCCGCGCATGACAACAGCTCAGCGCAATGCCATTGCAAGCCCAGCAACGGGCCTTATGGTCTTCGACACTTCGTTGAACCAATTCTGGTACTACAGCAGTAGTGCTTGGGTGGCCATCGGGGCCACTTCGGCATGGAGCCTCACCGGCAATGCGGGCATCAATCCGGCGCTGCATTTCATCGGCACCACGGATGCGCAGCCGATCATCCTGAAGCAGAATGGTAACAGAGCGGGCTACATCGCATCGAATAATACAGCACTGGGCAATGGCTCCATGAACGTGAATACAGGTTCAGGCAACACGGCCATCGGGTATCAGGCCCTAGGCGCAAATACGACTGGCTCTGGCAATACGGTTGTGGGCAACAATGCCATGAGCAATTCCGCTGTTGCCACAACCAACAACACCGTGATCGGGAGTCTTGCGAGTTCGCAAATCGCCGGTGTCCAGAACACTGTCATTGGTGCTGGAGCGCTCTCGCATGGCGCAGCGCGCAACGTCGCATTGGGACATTACGCTGGCAATGGGTTCGCGCACAACGACTGTGTATTTCTTGGCGAATATGCCAGCGCCAACGCCGCGCTAACCAACGCCATTGCGATCGGTCAGAATCGCGCGGTTACCGCGAACAACCAGGTGCGTATCGGCAACAGCAGCATCACCAGCATCGGCGGTCAGGTGGGCTGGAGCACCTTGAGCGATGCCCGCACCAAGCACGATGTGAGCGCCGATGTGCATGGCCTGGACTTCATCCTGAAGCTGCGCCCGGTGACCTACCGCTATGATGTGGAGCGCACCGTGGAGCTCACCAAGGAGGGTTGGCGCATGGATACATTGAGTCGCATCCTCGCGCCTGGTACCGTTGATGCGCACGTGCAGGCGGGGCGCGACGCGCAAAGCCGCGTCCGCTACACGGGCTTCATCGCGCAGGAGGTGGAGCAGGCCGCGAAGACCGTTGGCTACGATTTCAGCGGGGTGGACGCGCCGAAGAACGCCGACGATTTGTATGCCCTACGCTACGCGGAGTTCACAGTGCCCTTGGTGAAGGCCGTGCAGGAGCAGCAGGCGCTGATCGAGGAGCTGATGCGTCGCATCGAAATCCTGGAGAAGCGATGAAGCGCGTGATCATCCTGTTCGCCGCTGCGGCTGCGACCGCTGCGGCGCATGCCCAAGTGAACGTGAGCATGGGCAGCATGAGCATGTCCATCAAGCCGAGCTCTGTGATGACTTTGCCCGGAACGCTCACGATGAGCCACGCTGCGAACCGCATCCATGCGAGCGGCACATTGCAAGTGAGCAATCCATCGCCAACGGCCATCAGCGCGCTGGCGAACAATGGGATCGTGTGCGAGAACACGGCTTCGACTGGCGGCTTGCGCTGGAACATCAAGCAGGCGAGCACTTACACCTTCCCGTTGATCAACCTGAATGGTGAGGCTGTCCCTTTCATCGTTACGCCGAGCGCTGCCGATGCCAACGACCGCTACCTGCGCGTGAGCAGCTACGCCACGAATGCAGCGAACGAGCCCTACCCGTCGAACGTGACGGACGTGAACCATCTGGGCGGTGCGAACCACTCCGCCGGCATGCCCGACCGGTTCTGGCGCGTGGCCTTCTCCTCTCCGACATCCGTTGAGGTTCGCTTCAACTATGCGCCATCGGAAGATGCGGCCAACGGCACGGCCGGCATGCGCATGCAATATTGGGTGCCCTTGGGATGGCAGAATGGATACGGCGCGCAGACACAGTCCGGCACACGCGAGGTGCAAGTGAACAATCTCATCTTCGGAGCGGGCGGCGACATGATCTTCTCCTTGCAGCGCGATCCCGTCGCGTTCAACATGAAGACCTTGCTCGATGGCCCCTATGATGCGAACAGCGGCTTGATGAACGATGGCCTGCGCGCCGCCTCTTTGATTCCGCTCATGGAGCCTTACACCGGGTTGGGCTACAACATGCAGGGTGGCGGCTACTTGAGCACCAATGCCGGATTCATGAACACCACCGGCAACGATGCGCTGGTGGATTGGGTGCTCTTGGAGCTGCGTAGTGCAGCGAACAGCAGCCAAGTAGTGGCCACCATGCCCGCCTTGATCCAGCGCGATGGCGACGTGGTGGGTCGATTGCTGTCACCACTGAACTATTTCTCGGTGCCGCCAGGGGACTACTTCGTGGCCTTGCGCCACCGCAATCACCTTGGCGTGATGACCGCCTCACCGGTCGCCTTGAGCGCTTCCGCATCGCTGGTCGATTTCAGATCGAGCGCGCAGGCCACCTATGGATCAAGCGCGCGCAAGAGCCAAGGCGCTGTAATGACGCTATGGAGCGGCAACGTGGATGCCGATGGCACGCTGAAGTACGTGGGACCCGGCAACGATCGGGATCCCATACTCATGGCCATTGGCGGCAATGTGCCCACCAACACGCTAGCGGGCTACGTGCAGGCCGATGTGAACATGGACGGGTTGGTGAAGTACGTGGGCAATGGCAACGACCGTGACCCGATCCTGAGCAACATCGGCGGATCGGTGCCTACCAACGTGCGGCTGGAGCAGCTGCCCTGAGCAGGCGCCTTGCCGTTCACAAGATCCACTGCCGCTCACCAAACCGAACGGCACTTGCGGCACCGGCACCCGTTCCATTTGCAGTCAAACAACGGCCATGGCACAGCGATCGAACCGAAGCATGAAGCAACCAAGAGCAAGTGCGGCTTGCGCAGCGGTCGCGTGCCTCCTGCTGCTGGCCGGGCGTGCTCATGGGCAGGGCAACGTGGGCATCAACAACCCTGCGCCCCATGCCAGCGCATTGCTCGATCTCACCAGCACGGACAAGGGTCTTCTTCCGCCGCGCATGACCACCGCGCAGCGCAATGCCATCGCTGCGCCTGCCACCGGCTTGATCGTGTTCGATACCACGGCCAACGGCTTCTGGTATTTCGATGGAACAGCTTGGGTGCCCCTCACGGCGGGCAATGCGGGATGGAGCACCACAGGCAATGCAGGTACGAACGTGGCATCGAACTTCATCGGCACCACGGACGATGTGCCCTTCAGCATTCGGGTGAACAATGCGCATGCGGGCCGTGTGGACCACATCGGGCAGAACGTCTCTCATGGCGCATTGGCGGGCGGCTTGGTCACCACCGGCCATAACAACACCATGGTGGGAGACTCCACAGGGAGGAGCATCACCACGGGATACAGGAATACGCTCCTGGGCGCTGCGGCAGGCACCAGCATCGTCGGCGGCTGGGACAATACCATGCTGGGCGCCGAGGCCGGCCGAGCATTGTCTTCAGGTGGCAACAACTCGCTCCTTGGATCATACGCGGGCCGCAGCCTCACCACGGGCTTCTCGAACACGCTGATCGGTTATAGCGCTGGCAGCCTTGTGACCACGGGTGTCGGCAACATCGGCTTGGGCTTCTCGGCGGGAAGGGGCAACACCGCTGGCAACCACAACATCGCCATCGGCACATACAGCGCATTCCAAGCCAATGGCGGTGATCAGAATATCGCCATCGGCCACAATGCCGGTTACATGAGCACGACCGCCAGCAACAATGTCTTCATGGGAACCAATGCGGGATACCACAACACATCGGGCACCGCGAACATCAGCATCGGCGAGGATGCCGGCAGGTACAACACCGTGGGCGCCCAGAACATCATGATTGGTCGGCATGCCGGACGTGTGAACGCGGGTTCGCTCAACACGTTCATCGGCGCGCAATCCGGTGCGGCCAACACGACAGGCCAGTTCAACACCTACATCGGGGCGCTCAGCGGCACAGCCAGCACAACGGCCAGCAGCAACACCTTCCTCGGCTCCAATTCCGGCATGGCGAATACCACCGGATCGCTGAACACCTTCGTTGGCAGCGGCTCGGGCGAACAGAACATCACTGGGGCGGAGAACACTTTCCTCGGCGTGGCAGCAGGCTACAGTAGCACCACGGGGAACTTCAATACGTACGTGGGTCGCAGCGCGGGCCGGCTCAGTACAACGGCCAGCAACAACACCTATGTGGGCTGCATCGCGGGTCGCGACAACACCACCGGAAACCTGAACACCTTCGTGGGCACCTCGGCCGGCGAGCGGAACACCACGGGCAGCGAGAATACTTTCATCGGCACGGCGGCGGGCCTGTTGAACACCGACGGCTTGCGCAACGTATTTCTGGGTCGGAATGCGGGGCGCTTGAACACCAGCGGCTCCGACAACACCTTCATTGGCACAACCGCTGGCTTCAACAACACCACCGGTCAGCAGAACACTTTCGTTGGCCGCAATGCCGGCGGAAGCAACACAACAGGGCAACAGAACACGCTCTTAGGCCACAACGTGGCCGCAGTGCTATCCACGGGAAGTGGCAACACGATGCTCGGCCATCAAGCGGCGTGGGGCGCTTCCACCGGAAGCAACAACACCTGTGTTGGCATGGGAGCGGGCTACAACGTGGGCACGGGCACCAGCAACACCTTCGTGGGCCACAATGCGGGCTTTTCGTCATCGGGGCTCACCAATGCATCGGCTATCGGGGCCAATGCGCAGGTTGCGCAGAGCAACAGCTTGGTGCTTGGCGGAACTGGCGCGAGCGCGGTGCATGTGGGCATCGGTGTTGCTGCGCCTTCTGCCGAGCTGGAGGTGAACGGCTACACGAAGCTGGGCAGCAATGCGCCCGCGATCAGGGTGGTGAAATTCACCGGTGCTACGGCCAACACCGAAGGCGGCTTCTTCAACTTCGGACATGGCATCGCGGGTGACAAGATCCTGTCGGTGGACCTGCTGGTGGAAGCCGATCCCGGCCAATGGTTCCCGGAGAACTACACCAACGCGCCGGGCTACCAGGTTTCGTTCAACGTGCAGACTACGGTCATCAGCGTGCGGAATGCGGCGGGCAACTCAGCGAACATGCTGGGCAAGCCCTTCAAGATCCTGATCACCTACGAGGAATGATGCGCGCTATTGCCATACCACTGCTGCTGGCATCGTCTTCGGGTGCCGCGCAGCTCTTCACCAGCAACGGTGCCGCCATCGCGTTGCAGGGCGGGGCGCAGCTCAGCGTGAAGGGCAGCGCGCTGATCAACGCAGGAGCAACAATTGCCAACAACGGCACCATCGACCTCACCGGCGATTGGACCAACAACAGCGGCGGCGATTGCTTCGGGAACAGCGAGGGCACGGTGATCATGAACGGCGCCGCGCAATCGATGCGTGGGAGCGCTCCAACGCAATTCAACCACTTGCAGCTGCTTGGCGCAACCGTTCTGCTGGAGCAGGACCAACTCGTGGGCGGCGGCGCTTTCACATCGCGCACCGGCGTGCTCGCCTTGCATGATGCGCACCTGCACCTGAACAGCCAGCGCCTCACCCTCACCAATCCGGCGCCTTCGGCCATCATGCGCGATGCGGGCATGCTCATCAGCGAGACCGAGCCGCTCGCAGGCTATGGCCGTGTCGATTGGCGCATCGGTGCAGCGGCGCCCGCCAATTACGTGGTGCCCTTCGGCAATGCGGTCACAGGCCACTACCTGCCGCTCACCATGGCCATTGCGGCCTCAGGCGCTGGCACGAATGGCGCGTTGTCCTTCGCCACTTACCCCACCGATCCGTTGGCCTCGCCGAACAACCGTCCGCTGCCAACAGGTCTGCCCTCGCTCGTTGACATGGTGGGCTTCGAGAATGCGCCGAATGTTGTCGATCGCTTCTGGATCATCGAGCCAAGCGGATACAGCACGGCACCTTCCGCAGCGCTCACCTTCACCTATCGCGACAGCGAATGGAACAGCGGCACCAACACCATCATCGAAGCACTGCTGCAAGCACAGCGCTTCAACGGAGCCACGTGGTCGCAGCCGCCGAACGGCGTGGCCAGCAACGCGCTGAACACCGTGACCACCGCGCTCACGAATGAGTTCGCCTCCATCTGGGCCTTGGTGCAAGGCATCACGCCGCTTCCTGTGGAGCTGCTCGACTTCGATGCGAAGGCCGAAGGAAGGAAGGTGCGCTGCATGTGGATCACCGCCTCGGAGCTGAACAACGATCACTTCACCGTGGAGCGCAGCGCGGATGGAGAAGACTTCCATGACATCGGGGTGGTGCAGGGCGCGGGCACAACACAGGTGATGCAGCAGTACGCACTGTTCGATGATGCCCCCTTGCCAGGGCTTGCATACTACCGCTTGCGACAGACGGACCTTGATGGCAGCGGAACCTGGAGCCGCATCGTTCCGGTTCTCATGCCCAGCACCGATGAAGGGCCGCTCGTGCTCTGGCCAAACCCGGCTACCGATGCGCTCAGCATCGCGGGACTGTTCCCCGACGAGCACCTCGTGATCCTCGATGCAGCAGGCCGCGTGGTGCTCGATGCCGGCTTGGCTAACGATGCGCGCGCAACCATCGGCCTCAGTGCGTTGCCAGAAGGCGCCTACTTCTTGCGCGTCGGCAACACTGCGCAAAACCGCACCGCCCGTTTCATCCGCAGTACTCGTTAGCCATGCGCCTCATCATCACGATTCTCTTCTCGCTTCCGATGATCGCCTCATCGCAAACGCTCACCTATGGCTGGCCTGCGCTCGGTATGGATCCCTGCACCGAATGGATCGGCTGCGACAATGGCTGCTCCGGCTGCAACTCGCCGCTCGGCGGCAACACCGTGCTCTTCGGCGCCGCCGCATCCTGGTTCGATGTGGATGCCTGTCCGCATGCGACGCCCGGTGGCGACAACAATGTGCTCACCGCGGGCTGGGGCGCGCAACCCAATGCGGCCATGATCGTGTTCAGCGTCTTCGCGATGCACGCGCTGCACGTGGACAGCATCATCATCACGCACCACGGCGCAGCAGATGGCAGCGAACGCCTCCGCGTGCGCTATGGCACCAATGCGGTCTTGCCCGAAACGGTGATCCACGATGCGGCCATCGCGCCGGACGAGCAGCGCACCGTGATCATCGGACTCGATTGCATCGTGGCGAATGAAGGCGCGGCCTTCGGCACCGCACAACTCATCCTGCAGGCCTACGAAGGCGGCGATGGCTGGTGGCTCGATGATGTGCGCATCGTCACGAGCGATTGCATGGCGATGCATGTGCAGCAACTGGACTCGACTGTGCCATTGCGCGCACGACCTGTCTTCGACTTGCTCGGCAGGCCCATTGCGCACGATGCGGCACAGGGGATCTACCTCGATGCGCATGGGCGGCGCGTGGTGGTGATGGAGTGAGTTTCACCAACTGCCACCTGCGCCGCCGCCACCGAAGCTGCCACCGCCGAACCCTCCAAAGCCGCCGCCGCCGCCGCCACCACCACCGCCTGCTCCTCCGAACCCGCCGATGAATGCGCTTCCGCCTTCTTCGCCGCCAAGCGTGAGTTCCATGTAGCGCAGGATGGAGAAGACAGCTACCAGATCCGCCTTGCGGGGCGTTGCATTCTTCAGCTCTTCGCGGGTGTCATCGTCCAACAGCACAATGCAGCTCCAGAGCTCCTGCACGTGCGGGAGAGATCGCTCCCAACCGCCTTCGAGCCTGCAGCCGATGTCCTTCTGAACAGTGAAGATGAGGTCGCGCACGCGACGGCAGGCCTTGGCCCCTTGCGCGGTGCGCAGATGCCGTGTGCGTAACAGGCCAGCTGATTGGAGGTCGGCGAACATTTGCTTGAGCTTGAAGTCCTCGAAGTCATCAATCTCCTTTTCGATTGTGCGTCGAAGTTCCGCGAGATGAACAGGACGGTCGGCGGGCACCAATTGCCACGCGAATCGCTCGGCTTGCCGGTTGGCGGCTGGCTCAATGCCGCGCGAGAGGAACAAGCGCTTCATCATTCGCGGACGTGAACGGCCGACCGTCACATCCGCATAATGCAGCTTCAGCGAACCGGTGAAGCACAAGTGCTGGAGCGTATGGTACAGCATGGTCTCGCCCGATGAGAGGATCGGGTAGCGCAGGTACACGTAGGCCTGGGGGGTGAGCATGAGGTCTGCGGTGAAGTTCGGTACTATGCCGTCACACATTTCAGCTCGCATACAGTTGGTAATGGGCTCAATGGCCAGCTGCACTAACGAAAGTTCTATTGCGCTCCGACTCCAGGCACAGTTGCTTGGCACCCTGAACAAATCCTGCTATGAAACGACTCTTCGCCCTCATGCTGCCCGCTGCTTTTGCATCGCCATTTGCAATAGCCCAGACACCTGCACCCGCCCAGGTCTTCGGCACTAATGGTTGCGCGGACATCGCATTCCCCATTACGGCAGGAGCGGCCTTCAAGAGCCACGCGCTGCAAGCCGATGGCAAGCTCTTGCTGGCGGGCTGGGGTGGCAATGGCTTTCCTTACTACGCGCTCATGGCGCGGATCGACACCGCGTGCGGTGCGCTCGACCCCTCCTTCGGGCAGAACGGTGTGCTCGTGCATCACTTCGAGCAGCGCACCATCTGCAGCAGCATCGCGGTGCAGGCCGATGGAAAGATCGTGGGCGGTGGCTTGATCGCGGCCAGCAATGCGGGCTCCGGTCAGTTCCCTGGCGTTTGGCGCTACAACTCCGATGGTTCGGTGGACAGCACCTTCAACGGTACCGGATACAATAACAGCGGTTTCCCGTCAGGCTCGGCCACGGGCAGGGCGGAGGAAGTCTTCATCGATGCGGAAGGCCGGATCCTGGCCGCCATCATCGGCAATGGCCAGATGGGGGTGTTCCGCTATACGGTCGAAGGAGTGCTGGATACCAGCTACTCGGCAGATGGCCGCGCGATCATGCCTGTGGTCTACACACCCTCCAATGAGGACCTCGGCGCGGTGATCGATCCCGATGGGTCGGTGACGATCGCCGGTCTGGTGGGCACAAGTCCCTTTGATCCCTACTTCATGGCACTCGCGCGGTTCCTGCCCGATGGCGATCCCGACCCGGATTTCGGAACCAACGGCCTCGCGTTGCATCCCGCCCTCACCACCAGCACGCTCGGCGGACCTGATGGTTTCAAGGATTGGAGCATGGTGCGCCGTCCGGGTGGCGGATTCCTCGTGGGTTATGGTGCGCACAACGGCGATACGCGTCCGAGCATTGCTGCTTTCAACGAGGATGGCTCCATCGACCTCACCTACGCTACAAATGGCATCTTCGAGGTCACAGGTAGTAATCCTGTAGGCAGTGGGCTGTGGATGGATGATGATGGAAGCGCCTTGCTCTTCCACCGGCTCAGCAACATCACCAATGGACTGGGCGCCATCTTGAGGTTGACACCCAGCGGACAACCCGACGCGGGCTTCGGCACCAACGGTGTGCTGCAATCATCGTTCACCAACCGCAGTTTCGTACACGGCTTCCGGCTCAGTGGCGGGGACCTCATCGCTTACGGCGCGAACAACAACAACGGCAATGGCTCGGTGTTCCGCTTCAGCCTCGATGTGGAAGCGAACGCGTTGCCCGTGATCTCCTTCGACTTTCCGGACCTCACCGTGAGTGGTGGTGGTAGTGTTCAGTGGTTCCTCGATGGAACACCGATCGGCGGTGCTACGGCGAGCACCCACACCCCAACGCAGAATGGCACTTACACTGTGGAGATGAACTCCTTCGGTTGCATCAACACCTCACCGCCCTTCCAATTCCTGAGCACAGACATTGCCGACGCGCAGTCAGCAGGCATCACTTTCCGTCAGGACCTGGCTGCTGGTGTGCTCTTCATCCAGAACAATGCGGCCGCTACGGACTGGCTGCTCGTGGATGCGAGCGGTCGTGCATTGCGCAATGGATTGTTGCGCTCAGGTTCGAACGAAGTGTCCACCACTGACTTGCGCAGTGGCTTGTACGTGCTGCGCTGCGGTGGGCAGGTGCATCGGTTCGTGATGCCGTAAGGAAGACGAATGAATGAGCAGGCCCGCTTCTGAAGAGTGGGCCTGCTTGCGTTAGGTGCCATGAGCAGGACCGCGAAGAAGGCGAGCGCGTCCCGCACACGTTGGATACGTGAGCCGGGTCGGTAGTTGCCGAGGGCGGCGGGTCGAGTGATGCGTACTAGAGAGCAGTGTCGTTGATCCGGCGGTGCATCACATACACCGTCTCCGCGATCGTGAACGCGTCATCGCGGGTCTGCATCATCCACGGGCTCTCAATCAGTTCTTCACCGGCGGGGTCGTACAC
>JBATND010000204.1:0-12107 GCA_049290175.1 Flavobacteriales bacterium
GCCAAAAAGCCGCCACGGCTAAGTCGCAGCCCAACTCGCACAGGCACGCGCACGGGCTCCCCGAGTTGGGCGCGACCGCGCAAGCCGTGGACGCCCACCGCACGCTGCACCTGGGCGGTTGTGCGTGCGGCAAGCAGGTGCGGACGCAGTGGGGCGTGCATGTGAATGCATGAGAAGTAGATACTCTTTCCCCCTTTTTGGCGAAAGAAAGTGGAGCCCCAAAGGCGCCAGGATCCATATTGAGGCACTACCTGCTTGGCCACTTCCTTTGCACCATGGAATCGCGAATTCTCCATTCCGTGGATGAGATGCTCCCGCACTTGGGCCTGATCCAGCAACTCACGCCTTCGCTAGCTCCCGATGCGTATCGCGACCTGCTCACGGCCATGGTGCGGCATCGCTACGCCATGCTGGCCGTGTTCGATGGTGATGCGTGCATCGGCCTCAGCGGCTATTGGATCGGCCACAAGCTCTACTGCGGGCGCTACTTGGAGATCGACAACTTCGTGGTGGATAAGGCGCACCGCTCACGCGGGATCGGCAAGCTGCTCGTTGACGAGCTCATCGCCATTGCTTGCGAGGAGCAATGCGCGCACATCATGCTCGACGCCTACTTGGAGAACACCGATGGCCATCGCTTCTACGAGCGCCATGGCTTCGTGAAGCGCGGCTACCACTTCATACGCCCACTGTCATGAGCCGCGGCTTCGTGAAAGAGGACGACCAGGAGGAGCCGCCCTTCATACCGCCGCGCGCACCCTTGCCCGATGGCGTGCTCAACTACGTTACGCCGCGCGGATTGCGCCTGCTGCATGCCGAGCGCAACGCCATGGAGCAAGCGATCAGTGACGCACTGGGCAACGCCGCACTCGCCGACTATGATCGTCGCCGCGCCGTTGCCGAGCTCGAAGGCCGGCTCGCGCTCTTGCACGAGCGCATCGTTACCGCGCGCGTGGTGGAGCCCGGCGATGCAATACCACCAGAGGTGCGTTTCGGATGCACCGTGCAATTCCGCCACCTCAACGGCCCGCAGCAAGGCACCGCGCGCAGCTTCACCATCGTGGGCGTCGATGAAGCCGATGTGAAGGAGGGCCGCATCGCATTCACGGCGCCGATCGCACGTGCCCTGATGGGCAAGCGCGCGGGTGAGCTGATCGAGCTGCGGCTGGGCGCTGCTCCTCAGCAGCTGGAGCTGCTCGCGATCACGCTGCAGTCCGACTAGTCATGCCCGCTGCCGTGGTCATCGCCCGGAGGATCGTCGTTCCCATGGCCGCCGTGGTCGTCGAAGCCGGAGGATGACGAGGAGGAAGAGCTGCTGGGCGTTGCCATATCGTCGCGGCTGCACGAGGGCAGCAGGGCCGCAACCAGAAGGCAGGCCAGTGCGAGGCGAAGGAGCGCGAAACGACCGAGGTTGGATGCGGTTCTCATGGTGCTTTTGTTCTTGGTGGGCGAACGTAGCCGCGCGCTATGCGGCATTGCTAATCGCTTCCGATGAAGCGGGCATCGATCCGGATGAAGCAGTCTCCGCTTCCTTTGCAGCATGAGCACCATCGTGATCGAGCTGCGCGGCGAGTACATCGAGTTGAACCAGCTGCTGAAGCTCGCAGGCATCTGCGACAGCGGCGGCCAAGGCAAGCAACTGGTGGCCGAAGGCCTGGTGAAGGTGGATGGCCAGGTGGAGCTGCGCAAGACGAACAAGATCCGCGCGGGGCAGGTGGTGGAATGCGAAGGGCAGCGCGTGGAGGTGGTGGCAACTCCATAGCGCGCGCAACGGTTGGTCCTGGTTGAGCAAAGGGCACACCCGCACGAGCATGCCCCGGTAGCTTCGCTTCATCAAAGAAGCAGCTATGAGATTCTCAACTCGAGCACTCGTGACAATGACGGTTTCCATGGCTGCACTACATGTGCAGGCTCAGTCCATCACTTGGTCGAAGCACACAACAGGCGATGACTTGGGATCGAGCGGAAATGACGCCATGACGCAACTTGCGAATGGCAACATGCTAACCCTGATTGAAGGCTACCCCAGCAGGCTTGAGGAAAGGGATTGGCAAGGCACGCTTGTGAGGAGCTCATTATTGAGTAATGGCAAGTGCCTGCGTTCAGCTGGAGACGGCGCCGTTCTCACCGGCAACTTCGCTGGAAATCTCGAGCTCAATGGCGCGAATGCTGGCAGCACAATAGCCCAATCCGCTTTCTACATCGCGAGCTTGACCGCTGAAGGCTCGACCAATTGGGTTCGACATTCGACTCAACCATTCGGCCAATGGGCAGGGATGCTTGCGGCGTCCGCATCCAGTAATGGCCGGGTGGCGGCGATGATTAGCATGAGTGGCTCACCCATCTGGGGAAATGACACCATCAATACGCCGGGTTGCGACTATGCCATTGTCTCGTTCGACACCAATGGCGAAATGGAGTGGTTCGCGGGCCTGCGCGGAATCAACTTCTCCACCGGCTTCATTCCCACTTCGGCAGTCCTTGCCAATGACGATGAGGGCCATGTGTGGATGACCATTCTAGCGAATGACACCCTGATCATCGCAAACGATACTGTTCCATGCCCGAATTGGTTGAACCGAGACCATGTGCTCCTGCGCTTCGGACCCGATGGCACGCTGCTGCAGTACCTCGTGATCCCCAATAGCGGTGGCACATACAGCGGCCCGAATTGCATGGGGCTCGTTCCAGCAGAGAACGGATCGGTTCTATGGTGCGGCAGGTTCAGCAACCAGATGAATCTGGGCGGTCAGCAACTTTCATCCACTACGGACAGAGGGCTCTTGGTCCAGTTCGATGAGGAACTCTATCCGGTGCGCTTTGCTTCGCCTGAAGGATTCGGACCCAATGGATTCACATCAATGGCCCACGACCCATCGAACAACGGCATCGTGCTCGCAGGTCATTGCAAATCGAATTTCCAATTCGGGGACCTCTCGCTTACGAGCAATCACAGCAACAACGCCTTCCTGGCATTCCTGAGTGACGATTGGCAGGTGTTGAGGATCCTGAAACTGGCAGGACAGCCGAACATCACCTATAGTTACCTGCACGTCTCGGATGTTCATGCCACCGCAGGGGCGGTTCACGCCATCACCAAGGTTGGACCTATGACCACGCTTCCTGATGGCACGACGGTCGGCAATGGAGCGGTCACCACACGAGTCGAACGTGAGAATGCAGTCTCTGTCGAAACGGTTGCCGAAGCACCATTCGGTCTCTGGCCGAATCCCGTGGACTACACACTGAATGTTGAACTGGGAGGCAACAACAAAAATGGCTCATCCATCTCTGTTCTCTCCATCGATGGCCGTGTGGTTCGCGAGGAGGAATCGGTTGGCGGAACCAGTATGGTGCAGGTAGATTGCAGCAGTCTGAGTGCTGGCCAGTACTTCTTGCGCGTCGCGAATCCCGAAGGAACACGAACATTCCCCTTCATCCGTCAATGACCTCCCCGAAAGCAATGCCCGACGGTTTCAACCGCGGGATCAAGACCGCATGAGTTGGCCCCGATAATCCCGGTCCATTGCAACGATAGCCACGATGAAGACCGCCATCGTGATGAAGCCGCCCACGCCAACGATGGAGCCGACGAGCGGATGGCCGCCCCAGCCGAAGAGCGATGAACCGATGGCGGTGCCGTTGATGAGTCCGTGCAGCATGGCCGATGACCAGATGCTGCCGCTGCGCGCGCGCGTCCAGTCGAAGAGGAAGCCAGCGAGCAGGCAGAAGAGCACCATCATGCCGATGCCCACGACCGGATAGCCGGGATAGTTGTGCCCCATGGCAATGAGCGGCGCATGCCACAGCCCCCAGAGTACGCCGGTGAGCGCGATGCGGCGGATGCCGCTCCAATGCTCCGTTACCTGATACAGATAGCCGCGCCAGCCCAGCTCCTCGCCGAGCATGAAGATCAGGTTCAACGAGAACGCAGAGAACAAAGCGGCCACTTGAATGATGAGCAGCACGGCCCACGCGGGCATGCCACTCAAGACCGAATCGGCGATGGGTTCATCCTTCCCGAACTGAGCCATGATATCCGAGATCGCGATCGTGAGCCGCTCATCCGAAACCGCCGCATGCCCGAAAGCCGCGATGCCGAGCCGATCGCCGAGCACATGCTGAATGAGCAAGTACAAGGGCACCAGCAGCATGCCCATGGCCGCTGTGAGCACGAGCACGCGCCATTGCGTGCCTTTGATCACGAAGCCCAGGTCCGACCACGGCAATCCATCAACCTTGCGCTGCAGGATGATGGCCGCGATGGCCGGCCCGAGCATGCAGAGCGCGGCAACCACCATGTAGGGCACAAGTGTTTCCGTGGTGATGCCCAAGGACCAACCGATGCCCGCCACCAGCCAGGTGAAGCCGAATGCGATCGTGCAGAATCGGATGATGCGTTTGCTTTCCATGTTGAAGCGGCTCATTCAGTTGTTCGGCCTTGTCCACCGCACATGTTCCAGCCGCAGCGCATCGTTCCCTGCCAGCGCATCGCGCAATTGCAAGGCACCAGCGCGCTTGCCGTCACCGGATACGGCGCCCACCTTCAGTGCCGCATGGCAACGATCGATGTTGATGCGCGGCGCTGACACGCGCGTAGCGATCACGAAGCCATCGTCCCACCAGCCCACATTGCTCAGGTTCAACTGCCCGCTGAAGTAGTCGATCACCGGCGCTTGCATCTTGCCGTTCCAATAGACGCCATCGAGATCCACCCCAGCGCGCGGCGGCATGTTCACATAGATGCTCGCCTTACGCGCGGCATGCTCCACATGGAAGTTCGATAGCGCGAACTGCTTCACCACGGTGTTGCGCGCAGGCTTCGACTCATCGCCGTTGATGGCAGCGCTGAGGAAGAGATCGTGATCGCAAGCCGCGCCCTCGCTGATGCAATCGACCATGCGCACGCCACTGCAATGCAGCACGCTGAACGCTTGCGTGGTGGTGGCGGCGCAGAACACGCGGCATTGCTGCAGCACCGTGTGGTTGCTCTGGCTGTTGCTCCAAGTGGCGCCGGGCCAATCGCCCTGCCTCACCACGATCCCACGCATTTTCGGATTCGTCACCAGCACGTTGCTCACGCGGGCCATCAGGCAGAAGCGCAGGTCGATGGCCGCCTCGCTCTGCCCCACGCAACGCAGGTTCTCGATCACGCTGCCGAGGGTGGCCTTCAGGTCGATGGCCTTCAGCCCGCCCTCGATGGCAGCGAAATCGCGGATGGCATACCGGCTGCTCGTGCGGGCGAGCGCTTCCTTCTGATCAGGGATCGATCGCGTGAACCCATTGCTCTTCGGTCCCAGCACCAGCTTCGCCCCTGCCCCATCGATCACCAGCAGCTGCGCATCGGGCAGCACGATATCCGTATTGCACTTGTACATGCTCGCTGCTGAGAACGAAACGCGCGTGGCATCCTTGGGCAGCTTCGCGAAGAAGCCCGCCACATCATCAACCGGCACCACATAGTCCTTGGCCGCGATGGGCATGGCCAAGAGCACTGCAAGCAGATGATGAATGGCGCGCATGGTGGCGAAGATGGACCGGATCGATGTTATGGCCAACTTTGAGCGCCATGCAGAAGCCGCACCTGATACTGATCCACGGCTTCCCGCTCGATGGCAGCTTCTGGCAACCACAGGTGGAAGCGCTCTCGGCGGTGGCGCATGTGCATGCGCCAGACCTGCGCGGCTTCGGCGGCGATCGGCAGGAGCTACCGACGGCGATGACCATGGAAGCCTATGCGGAAGATCTGCGAAACCTGATGGACCGCGAAGGCATTGCCCGCGCCGTGCTCTGCGGATTGAGCATGGGCGGTTATGTGGCCATGGCCTTCGCTGAGCGTTGGCCAGAGCGCTTGCAAGGATTGGTGCTCTGCAACACACGGGCTACAGCCGATACAGACGAAGGACGCGCTGCCCGCGAGCAAACTGCACGTGATGCGCATGCCAAAGGCCCTGAGGTGATCGCGCGTGCCATGGTACCGAAAGTGCTCTCGGAGCGCACGCGCCGCGATCGGCCCGAGGTCGCCGCGCGCATCGAAGCGATCATGAGCAGCCAATCGCCCGAAGCCATCGCTGCGGCGGCGCGTGGCATGGCTTTGCGGCCCGACCGGCACGAGGTGCTGGCAGCGCTCGATGTTCCTGCGCTCATCATCACCGGCAGCGACGACCTGCTGATGCCCTTGGAGACGAGCCAGAGCATGTTCCATGTGATGAAGCGGTGCGAATTGGTCGTGATCGAAGGCGCGGGCCATCTCGCAAGTGCAGAAGCGCCCGATACCTTCAACGAAACCCTGCTGGACTTCCTGCGTGATCTGAAGTGAGTCCTGTTTTAGTCGGGCATCGACGGCATTCCACGGAGCACATGCGTTCTGTGGTCGAGTTGCGGCCAAGCTGTGCGCCTTGCGGGTAGATTCACGCCCTGCAAAAAACACGACGCATGCGCTTCCTCCCTCTGCTCGCAGCCTGTTTCATCCTGAACGCCAGCACATGGGCGCAATGCCCCGGTGGCCAGCTCGAGGTCACCATCGACGTGCTCACCGACGATTACGGCAACGAGACCTATTGGCAGCTGGTGCCCTTCGGGAATACCTGCGGCCAAGCCCCCATCTTCATAGGCGGTAACACCGGGGCGCTCAATTGCAGCAGCGGCGGAACGCAGACCTCGCCCAATGGCGGATACGGCAACAACGCCACCATCGCCACAGGGCCATGGTGCCTCACCGAAGGCGCGCAGTACAACATCGTGAGCATCGATAGCTGGGGCGATGGCCAAGCAACCTTCCGAGTGCGCGTGAACGGCTCAGTGATCGGCGAATTCAACCAGCCCGGCGGCTTCCACATCTTCACCTTCACTGTGCAGGAGGCACTCGAGTTCGACATGGGCGTAACCGCGCTCACCACACCGCTCTTCAACCGTGTTGGCTTGGGCACGCCTTTCAGCGGCACCCTGCGCAACTTCGGATCGGCGGCCATCACCTCCTTCACCTTGAATGCCGCACTCGATGGCAACGTGGTATTCACCGAGGTGTTCAATGGGGTGAACATCGCATCGGGCAACAACTTCGAGTTCAACACCACCGACTCTTGGATACCGGCTGATGCAGGCGGTGCCGTGCTCACCGTATGGGCCAGCAACCTGAACGGACAGACCGATGAGGACGAGAGCAACGATTTAGGCACCGCGAACCTCTGGGTGAATGCGCCCATTCCCGACCTGGTGCCGCAATACCTCCAAGGGCAGCCTACGGTTGTTGCTGTTGCCGATGATGACGAGGACTTGCTCACGCCACGCGATCTGGCTTGGCACCCCGACCCCGCGCGCAACGAGATCTGGGTCATCAACAAGGACGTATCGCAGACCGGTGGCAGCACCGTGCGCTTCTTCAATCCCGGCGAGCCGAACCAGACGCACCTATGGCAGCGCGATCCCAACGCCGGGCATTTCATGAGCCTGCCCACTGCCATCGCCATGGGCGACAACGGCAACTTCGCCACGAGCCCCGGCATCTTCGACGCGAACCAGAATGGCGGCGACCCCTTCACCGGCCCAACGCTCTGGAGCGCGGATCCCACCATCTACGCTTTCCCCGGCCAAGGACCGCTAGGCAGCCACTTGGACATGCTGCATGTGAACCCGCGCAGCCAAGGCATCGCGCATGAGCGCTGGCACCGCTACTGGGTGGTCGATGGGCATGTGGGCGATGTGGTGATGAACGATTTCCGCGTGGATCACGGCCCCGGAAATACTTGGCACGGTGATGCGGTGATCCGTCGCTACGGCGGCATCGCCATCCAGCGCGACCCCAACGACCACATCCCCAGCCATTGCGAATTCGACAAGCGCACGGGTTGGCTCTATGTGGTGGACCACGGCAACCAGCGCGTGATGCGCTTGGATACGCGCAGCGGCAGCGTGAGCGGCCCGGCCACCTTCGGTCCTTGGGAGAGCTATGTGGAGTACGCGAACGTGAGCGGGCACACTTGGGAGACCGTGACCACCACGGGCCTGCAGCAGCCTGCGGGCATCGCTATCAGCGGCAACCATTTGCTGGTGAGCGATCACGCCAACGGCGATATCGTGGTGTACGACATCAGTGAAGGCGGCGACTTCGCGGAACTGGGCCGCATACAGACCGGCTCCATCGGCATCATGGGCATCGAGGTGGGTCCCGATGGCCGCATCTGGTTCGTGAATGCCAGCACGCATCAGCTCGCCTATGTGCAAGTGGATCAGAATGTGGGCGTGCATTCCGCGATTTCCCGCGCACCTTCCGTCTTCCCCAATCCCGCCAACGACAGGCTCTTCGTTTCGCACTTGTCGGGCGCCACGCAAGGCGATCCATTGGAACTGATCGATGCAATGGGCCGCACCGTGCTGCGCGGCACCGGTCGCGATGCACAGAACGGGCTCGATGTGAGCGGGCTCGCTCCGGGCACCTACACGCTTCGCATCGGTGAAGCCGCGCCGCATCGCGTGAGCATTGCACGTTGAGCTGCCCTACTTTAGCCGCATGATGAACCGAGCACTCACCCTCACCCTGGCCTTGGCGGCATTCACCTGCGCGCAGGCCCAAGAGAGCACCAAGCCCGCCACCGAGGCGCCCGCACAAGCCGTTGCACCTGTGCTGCCCGCGAAGGCAACACCCCAGCTGATGGCTAAGGAACTCGGCCTCTCGGAGCAGCAGATCGAGGACCTGAACCGCATTGATCGTGAACACGCCGACCGCATGAAGGAGCTGAACCGGCAGAACCTCGACCAGCAGGCCAAGCGCGCGAAGACAATTGAAATGCGCGATAAGAAGCAAGCAGAGATCCAGAAAGCCATGACTGCCGAGCAATGGGCGAAGTGGCAGCAGATGAGGCAGACTCAACGCGATGCTTCAGTTAAGGCACGCGATGAGCACAAGGCCAAGCCGGTGCATCAGGAGTAGTCGGCCATTCTTGTTGCTCGTGCCGAAGACAGTACGAGCAGCGTGAAGACAAAATCATGGGAGAGGAGGATCGCTCAGGCGATTCTCCTCTTTCTCTTTTCATAGGTTGAAGCGTCACGCTGGGCACACGAACCCATCGCGCCTAGAAGCGCACCTTCACCTGCATGCGCGTAGCCACCTTGTGGTAGCCCACGCGTCCAGGTTCCCATGGCGCTGTGGCTTCGGCCGCGCACTCGAACCTACGGTTGAGGCCAGTGCATCCGCCCTTCACCACTTGCGCATCGGCGATCGCGCCATTGCGCTCAACCGTGAACCGGATCGTGAGCGCGCCCTTCGCAGGGCATTGCCGCAATGCGGAATCCGGCGGGCAATCCTCCATGCGCGCGATGCGCTCGGACCAGCGCTCGATGCCTTCGGGACAGCGTGGTTGGATGTCGAGCTCCTTGGGTGAGTACATGGCCATGGAATCGGGCACCGAGCCGGGGCGATGCGTGCGGCGGCCAGCGGGGATCATGATGCCCACGCCGAATTGCGCAACGGCCTCGAGCGCAGAGAAGGAGAAGCACAGCACGAGCAATCGCATGACCAAAGTTAGCCCACCAGGAGGAGGCCCGGCTACATTCGCCGCCATCCGCATCGCACATGAGCAACGTGTACTACCCCGACTACCTGCAACTGGAGAAGATCCTCGGCGCACAGGACCTGGAGAGCGCCAAGCACGGCGCCCCCGCGCACGATGAGATGCTCTTCATCATCATACACCAGAGCTATGAATTGTGGTTCAAGCAGGTGCTGCACGAGGTGGGCAGCGTGATGGCCCTCTTCGCCGATGGCCATGTGGACGATGATGGCGGTGAGCTGAGCGTGGCGGTGCATCGGCTCGGGCGCGTTCACACCATCCTGCAGGTGCTGGTGCAGAAGATCGACATCCTGGAGACCATGACGCCGCTCGACTTCCTCGATTTTCGCGACATGCTGCGCCCGGCGAGCGGCTTCCAGAGCATGCAGTTCAAGATCCTTGAGGCGAAACTGGGCCTGCGCATGGAGCAGCGCTTCGGCAAGCAGTATTACACCAGCCAGTTGAAGCCCGAGCACAAAGCGGAGATCGAGGCGCTCGAGGGCCAGCCCACCTTCTTCGACCTGCTCAATGGCTGGCTCGAGCGCATGCCCTTCCTCGAAGCGCGCTTCTGGCCGCAGGGGCAGCCACCGTTCTGGGAGCAGCACAAGGCCCTGTACGCGGCATCGCTCGTGAAAGGCGAAGAGCACAACATGGAACTCTGGGAGAAGCTCTTCGTCACCGGTGATGGGCGCCGCCTCAGCCCGGCCGCCTCACGCGCCGCTGTCTTCATCATGCTCTACCGCGATGAGCCGATCCTGCAGATGCCCTTCCGCCTGCTGGAGCGCTTGCTCGACATCGACGAGGCGCTGGCCACCTGGCGCTACCGCCACCTCAGCATGGTGCACCGCACCATCGGGCTGCGCGTAGGCACCGGCGGCAGCACCGGCAAGAGCTACCTCGCCGGCGCGCTCAACAGCCACCACATCTTCCAGGAGATCGCCGATCTCAGCAGCTTCCTGTTCGAGCGGAAGCACATCCCGAAGCTGCCTGCTGCACTGCGCGATGCGATGCGCTTTCAAGCGTGATAAGCTCGCCAAGTGGTACCTATGACGCCATTAAGCCGCAGGCGGCAGTATGCAGAGCATGATGCGAAGGCATGTTGCCGCACCCGGAGCGGCGTGCGATGAACGACTGGGGAAACGGACGGACGCAGCCTCTTCGAGTCGTTGTTGAAGGGGTGATAGCCTGAGGCAGTTCGGAGGCTAGATCCTTCGCAACATGTTACGGGAGGCTCACCGCCCCGTGTGGCCACGACTCCATGCGAGGGCGCAGACCATAGCGGCCAGCATGGGTCAGGGGGCGCAACAGCGGAATTAGTAGTAGGCTCCGGGTGGATCGAAATGCTACATTCGATTCACCAAAGCCCGCAGCCTATGAGCGCTTACCGCATCTACCTCGCCCCCTTCTTGACTACCCTAGCGAGCCTAGCCTTTGCGCAACCATTCGTGCCACCGGGCATGAGTCTTTGGGAATATTCGGCATGGTTCCAGAATCAAGAGGCCTACAATGTGGGCATTGATGAGGAAGGCAGCGAACGAGCGCAGTTCGATAAGTTCATGAGTACTTGGGGACCGCGGCTATTCCCTACGGGCAATTTCAATCAAGTCGGCCTTGCTTCGCAGGAACACATCGCATACCTCAGCGCAAGGTTTGGCAATGATGGTATCTATGCGTCAAGTTGGACATCGATTGGCCCAAACGAGTCACCGCTGGGTCCCGCTGGGGAGGTACTAGCACGGTCCACTGGAACGGGACAGATTCATGCCATTGCTTTTCATCCAGAGTTCGCGTCGAATGGTATCATGTACTGCGCGTCGAGCTACGGTGGCCTCTTCCGAAGCGCCGATCACGGGTCTTCATGGAGCGCCATCGCGGACGAGCGTGAGTTCACTCCTGTTTCGGCAATCGTTGTCTCACAAATTGACCCGAACGTTGTGTTCATCAGCACGGGCGGCTCTGATAATGTGCTTGCCTATTGCACAGGGGTTTGGAGAAGCACTGATGGCGGTGATACATGGGAGAGCATTTCCGGCGGTCTGGATATCGACATGACCAACCGCCAGCATATTCTGAACATGGCGGTTGACCCGGCCAATCAGGACCTTGCCATAGCAGCAACCACCGAAGGTTTGTATCGCACCACGAATGCGATGGCCCCTGCGAACCAAGTTCAATGGACAGAGGTTTTTGACTCGCCTACTGGAAATTTCTGGAAAGGGCTGTTCTTCAAGGAGGGAACCACGGTCGTGTATGCAGCGGATGCAAATGTCTATCGTTCGACTGATCAGGGACTGACTTGGACGGCAATTACTGGTCCGACGACCGGGCTCGAGCCAAGCACGCTCTCTCCGGCTGGTACACGAATTAATCTGGCGCCGGAGAAAGGCGCCTCCTCCACCAAGGTCTACGCGATGCTGCAGCAAGGCTATTCGACCCGGAGCCGGGCCTATGTTTACGATGAGACCACCGAGACCTGGAGCGGCGGAACCATCATTGCAAGCGGCGGCACATCAGTAGGATGGATTCCGATCGCCACAACCACAGTGGCTGGTCAGGACC
>JBATND010000205.1:0-2320 GCA_049290175.1 Flavobacteriales bacterium
GCCCAGCACACCGCGCTCACCAGCAATGGTGATGGTGTAGGCGCCGGGCGCGATGGCATCGCCAAGGGCGAGCTGCACGCGCTGATCACCGGCGGCTTGGAAAGCGCCATTGATGGGCGTAGAGGCCAAGCGGCCCTGTGCATCGAGCAGGTTGATGGTGATGCGATCGCCGCTGGTGAGCGCATAACGCAGCTCCACCATCTCGCTCGCAGGGTTCGGCAATGCTTGCAGGGCGGTGGCCAATCCATTGATCTCTTCCACGCTGATGTTCACGCCCGTGTGGTAGCGCATCACCATGAAATTGTTCTGCGCGGCGCCTTGTATGGCTTGCCCGGCCAGCAACACCTTGTAATCGGCCTGCACGGCCACGCTGTAGCCGAAGGCGTTGCCGCCCAGCACCGGCGACTCCACGGCATCGAAGCTGAAGTTGAGGTCTGGCGATCCGTTCGCGTTGAACATCACGATGAGCATGGACAGCAGCGTATTGCCGCCTGTCACGATGCGCCCATCGGGCAGCACCGCCACCGAGCGTGCGTAGCAGGCCGCACTGAACGCATTGATGGCGAGGCCATCGCCATCGAAGGTGGTATCGAGCGTGCCGTTGGTGAGGTAGCGCGCCACGCCCACGTTGGCTGCGGCTCCGTTGGTGATCATGCCAGCGGCCACTAGTTTGCCATCGGGCTGCAGGGCGAGGCCGTAGGCCCAATCGGTGCTGGGGCTGAAGGCGGAGATCACGCTGCCGCCGGTGCCGAAGGTGGCATCGGGCGCACCGGTTGTTGTGAAGCGCGCCAGCAGGAAGTCGCTATCGACAGCGGGGTTGCCGTGCGTGCCGGCCACCACCACCTTGCCATCGGGCTGCAGCACCATGGCGCTGCCGCGGTTATCGACGCCACCGATGTCGAGGATCGCGAAGCCGTTGGTGCCATAGGTGGCATCGGGGGTGCCGTTGGCATTGTAGCGCGCCACCACCACATCGAAATCGCTGCTCGACTTGGCCAGTCCGCCGGCCACGATCTTGCCATCGGCCTGCACGGCCACGCCGTAGAAGCAATCCTCGTTGCCCGCTGCGATGTCGTCAACGCGGATGCCGTTCGTGCCGAAGGTGTTGTCGATGGTGCCGTTGGCATTGAAGCGCAGCACCACGGCGCGATAGCCCAGACCGGTTGCGAAGGTGCGGCCAGCGGCCACGATCTTCCCATCGGGCTGCAAGGCCATGGCGTAGATGATGTCGTCGAGGTTGGGCGGGCTGCCCGCTTGAGCGGTTGCGCGGCCACTGGTGCCGAAGGTGTTGTCGAGCGTGCCGTTGGTCATGAGCCGGGCGATGGCGAACTTGACGCCATTGGCCTGGTAGGAGCCGCCCGCCATGAGGATGCGTCCATCGGGCTGCACCAGCACGCATTGGCCGCGATCGTCGAAGTTGCTGGGGAAATCGATGCTGGCGATGCCGTTGCTGCCGAAGTTGAGATCGAGCGAGCCGGATTGCTGAGCAAGGGCGGCCACGGGGCCGAAAGCGAGCAGGTGGAGCAATGTCTTCCTCATGGATGGTGCGTTGGGTTATGGCGCTGGCAAGCTAGCGCGCAGAATGGGAGGTTGTGAAGTCGTCGTTCTGCATCGTGCGGATGGCGATTGGAGTTCCATCCGCTACCATTGCCTTCAGCACTGCACCGCCGCATGGACCACTACACCGCGCTGGGCCTGGGCCACGAGGCCTCCGCCGACGAGATCCGCGCGGCATACCGCAACCTGGCCAAGCTGTACCATCCCGATGTTTCGGCGCTGCCCGATGCGCAGCAGCGCTTCGTGCGCATCACCGAGGCGTATGAGGTGCTGAGCAATCCGGCGAAGCGATTGCGCTACGATATGACGCGGCACAGCCCTAGCCCGCGCCGCGCTGCACCGCGCAACGAGCCGCGCTACGAGCGCGATGTGCGCCGCTATCAGCAAGAGGCCCGCGATCGCGCCGAACAGGCCAGCCGCATGCGCTACGAGGACTTCGACCACCTCTACTTCGATTCGGCCGTGGGCTACTTCGCGCCGAAGATGCTGGGCTGCTTCGGCATCGTGATGGCCTTCTTCACAGTGGTCCTCTTGCTGGCCGCGGTGATCCTCTACTTCGACCTGCCGTTGGGCTTGCTTGGTGTTTCGTTCCTGGTGCTCATTCCCATCGGCGTATGGGCCAGCACCGAGATCGATGCACGGCATAACCGCTGGCAACGCGAGCGCAAGACCGGCAAGCGGCGCTGAGCGCACGGGGGTAGGTGTACCATTCGGTCGTCAACATCCGCACTGGGTGGAGTCGTGTCGAGTGCAATGCTGGTAA
>JBATND010000206.1:0-10874 GCA_049290175.1 Flavobacteriales bacterium
TGGCGGTGATAAGGCCGGCCATGGGCGGAACGCCCGATGCCAGCGAGATGCCCAAGCACAACGGCAGGGCTACCAGGAAAACGATGAATCCGGAAACGAGGTCATTCCGCCAGTTCTCCTTAAGGCCAGCGAGGCCTGTGAGTGGGAGCTTCAAGTTGCTCATGCGTGCGCGCTTCGATGCTTCTGCGCGGGGCCAAAAGTCCAGCCATGGGGAAGGGTCGTTATGAGAGAAGGATTAAAGCGCTGATCCAAGATGCGACCGGTCCGCGCGATCACGTGCTTCTACCTTTCGCCCGCAACAGTCATGCGCGCACTCATTGTCGAGGACGAGCCCAAGGTGGCGGCATTCATCGCCGCTGAATTGGAGAAGAAGGGCTTCACCGTGGATCATGCGGCCGATGGGATTGAGGGCATCAAGCATGCGCAGGAGCATCGCTATGCCATCATCCTGCTCGATTGGATGCTGCCGAAGCGCAATGGCATTGAGGTGTGCAAGTCCATCCGCGAGAAGGATCCGCATGTGCCGATCCTCATGCTCACCGCGCTCGATGGTGTGGAGGAGCAAGTGAAGGGATTGGGCGCTGGAGCCGATGATTACCTGGCCAAGCCGTTCGACATCGCCGTGCTGCTGGCCCGTGTGAACGCGCTGGTGCGCCGCGCGCAGGGCCGGGGAACGGACAAGCTCCTCATCTGCGGCGATCTGGTGATGGACGATGACGCCAAGCGCGTGACCCGCGCCGATCAGGAACTCAAGCTCACGGCGCGTGAGTATGCGCTGCTGCACTACCTCATGGCAAGGAAAGGCAAGGTGTGCCATCGCGATGAGATCCTCGACCACGTATGGGACACCGGCTTCGAGACCGAGTCGAACTTGGTTGACGTGTACATCAACATGTTGCGGCGCAAAGTGGATAAGCCCTTCGGCCGCCCGCTCATCCACACGGTAACGGGCCGTGGCTACGTATTGCACGACGAGCAGCCATGAGCTTTCGATCGCGCATGGCCATCGTGTTCACCTTGCTGGTGGGCGCGCTGCTGGCCTTGTTCGGCGTGCTGGTGCATGCGCATGCAGAGCATTTGCGCGAAGACGAGTTCTTCGATCGCTTGGAGGATCGCGCAGTGCTCGTGGAGCGCCTCATCGAGGAATCGCGCAGCATGACGGTGAGCGAGGCAGAGCACCTCGCGCAAGCGCTGCGCGATGCGCTGCCCGAAGAGAGCATCGTCGTGATCGGCACCGATGGCCGCGTGCTCTTCGAACGTGAATCCATCGAACTGCCTGCGAGCTGGCGCGAGACCGCAACACGGAATGGCCGAGCCCGCATCACGCAGGGCGATCGGCAGTTCATCGTGGTCGATCGGCCAGAAACACGGCTATTGGGCATCCTTTACACCATGGCCTCAGCGATTGATGCTACGGGACATGAATCGCTCAGTGAGCTGCGGCGCTCGATGTGGATAACGGGGTTCATCGCCTTGCTGCTCACGGCAGGCATCGCGTGGCTCTACGCCACGTGGGCGCTGGTGCCCGTGCGCTTGTTGGTGCGTCGCGCAGCGGAGATCCACGAGCCCACCGAGCGCTTGCCAGAGCCTCCGGGCCGTCGTGGCGATGAACTCGCCGAATTGACCATCGTGCTCAACGAGCTGCTCGCGAGGATTGATGCGGCCTTCAGCGTGCAGCGCTCCTTCATCGCCAACGCGAGCCACGAGTTGCGCACGCCGCTAACCATCCTGCGCGGCGAGGCGCACCAGGCCAAGCAGCTCGCGCATGGCTCGGAAGAACTGTCGAAGCACCTGAGCGGGATCGATGAGCAGGCCATCGTGATGCAGGATCTGCTGGAGCAATTGTTATGGTTGGCCCAAACGCGCGGTGCTGCGGAACGCATTCCGTTCGCTGAGGTGCGTCTCGATGAAGTGGCTGAACGGGCGTTGGAGCGTTGCCGATCGCGCTTTCCCGACCGTCCGGTGCGATTCGCCATGGACCTCGATCCCGATGGGCGCGAGCCGCTGGTTCGTGGCAATGCCGTGCTGCTCACCGCTGCGCTCTACAACCTGCTCATCAATGCCGTGAAGTATGGCGGTGATCGCGTGGAGCTTCGCGTGAGCGTGCAAGGCCATGAGGTGGTGGCCATCGTCACCGATCATGGCAAGGGCATAGCGCCTGATGCATTGGCCAGGGTGCGCGAGCTCTTCTATCGCGCCAACGATGCAGCCCCGCTCGATGGTCATGGCATTGGCCTGGCCTTGGTTGACCGGATCATGCACGTGCATAACGGCCGTTTGGAGCTGAGCGCCGTGGAGGGCAAGGGCACCGTAGCCGTGGTGCGCATGGGCGCGGTGGATTAGGGGGCTTTAATCTTCCTCTCATATCGGGCCCCTCGGGAACCGGCACTTTTGCGCCGTTGTCAGCGCGCATGGAATCATTGAAGGAGCGGAGTATTGGTTCGGCGTTCGATGAGCATGCCGTGGTCCACGAGCTGAAACATTATTTGCCCGCACAAGCTCCGCTCAAAGACTTCATCCACCACAATACGCTGCACGCGTTCCAGCACAAGCCTTTTCACGAGGCGCTGGCGAAGGCCTCCTGCATCTTCGGCTACAAGGTGTACTTCACGGTGAAAGAGTATCGCAAGCTCTTCCACGAGGGCCGCATCAAGCCTGCTGTGCTCGATCGCGTGATCGCGGATCATCACGGCATCGAAGAGCTCCACGCTTGGAAGCAGAAGCTGCTGGAGAAGCCGTACAACCACAGTTCGGTTCCGCGCATCGGCTCCCTGCGCGCGCATTGGAAGCGCGATCGTCGCATCGACCTCGATGCCATCACCCACACGCTGCTCTTCCGTGTCCTCAACAGTTACCTCGACCAGGGCATCGCCATCTGGCGATTCCCCGTTTGGGACAAGGGATTCCTGGCCAGCGTGCGCGAGATCCAACGGCACGCTTGGAGCGGCTTCCTGCGCAGCAAGCGCGCCACGGCGCTGCTCATGGACGAAAGCACCTGCATCACGCAACTGCTCGGCATCCTCGTGGGCGATGAGTCACTCTACGCGGATTACCTCTTCGATCAGCAGTTCGCGCACAGCGGATGGAGCGGCTTGGTGAGCGTGATCGAGGATCAGCCCGGCACATTGCTCGATCAACGGCGCATCAGCCTCAAGGAGTTGATCATCTTCGAGCTGCTCTTGGAGATCGATGCGCTGGATCGCCGGTTCCCCAAAGGCTGGCAACCGCTCGCTGAGGGCATGAAGCACAGGCCGCAGCCGCTGTTCGAGCCGGTGCCACGGCTGGAGCTCGACGAGGCACAGGCGCTCTGGCAAGAGGCTTTCGAGTGGAGCTGGTACGATGAGTTGCTCGCGGGAATCCAGATGTCGTCCGGTGCGCCCAAGCCCGAGCACCCGAGCGCGCAGGGCATCTTCTGCATCGATGATCGCGAGTGCTCGTTGCGCCGCCATCTCGAGCACCTCGATCACAATTTCGATACGTACGGAACGGCGGGCTTCTTCGGTGTGGAGTTCCATTACAAGCCCGAGCACGGGAAGTTCCACACCAAGGTAGCGCCCGCTCCGGTGCAGCCCAAGCACATGGTCAAGGAAGTGGATAAGCGCAACAAGCTCCAGCGCGATGTCCACTTCGGGCAGCACACGCATGGCCTCGTCGCCGGGTGGCTCATCACACAGACCCTTGGCTTCTGGTCAGCGCTCAAGCTCTTCGTGAGCATTTTCCGCCCGAGCAGCACGCCTGGCACCAGCGATTCATTCCAGCACATGGATGCCTTCGCCTCGCTCACCGTGCAGCATTGCGGCGTGTTCGAAGATGGCCTGCAAGTGGGCTTCACCGTGGATGAGATGGTGATGCGCGTGGAGAACACCCTGCGCAGCATCGGTCTGGTCAAGGGCTTCGCGCCCGTGGTGTACGTGGTGGGCCACGGCGCAAGCAGCGTGAACAATCCGCATTACGCCGCCTACGATTGCGGCGCGTGCAGCGGACGGCCCGGCTCGGTGAATGCGCGCGTGTTATCCCAGATGGCCAACCACCCGGATGTACGCAATGCGCTGCGCGAACGCGGCATCGATATCCCTTACACCACGCGCTTCCTTGGCGCCTTGCACGACACCACGCGCGACGAGATCGTCTTCTATGATGAGGCTTTGCTGGCGGGGGAACAGGTGCATGCGCACAAGCGCAACAAGCACATCTTCCTTCAAGCACTGGAGCGCAACGCCAAGGAGCGTTCGCGGCGCTTCATCAGCATCGATAGCACGTTGCCCGGCGAGTCGGTGCATGAGCGGGTGCGCAGGCGAAGCGTCTCTTTGTTCGAGCCGCGCCCGGAACTGAACCACGCCACAAACGCCGCGGCAATCGTTGGACGGCGCTCACTCACGCGCGGCCTCTTCATGGATCGCCGTGCATTCCTCAATTCGTACGATCCAGAGATCGATCCGGAGGGCGATCGCCTGCTCGGCATCCTGAATGCGGTGGCACCGGTGTGCGGCGGCATCAACCTCGAGTACTATTTCTCTCGCGTTGATAACCAGAAGCTCGGGGCTGGTACGAAGCTGCCGCATAATGTGATGGGCCTGATCGGCGTGGCCAATGGCATCGAAGGCGATCTGCGTCCCGGATTGCCCAGCCAGATGATCGAAGTGCATGATCCGCTGAGGCTGCTGGTGGTGGTGGAGCAGGCCCCTGATGTGGTGCTGCGCACGATGAAGAAGGTGGCTGCTACCTATGAGTGGTTCGCCAACGATTGGGTGCAGCTGGTGGCTATCCATCCCAGGCACCGCACCATGCATCGCTTCGTCGCTGGTGCCTTCGTGCCTTGGGAGCCATTGACGAACGAGATGCCGGTGGCCGATGATGTGCTGCCCGTGATCGAGCGCATCGAGGACAATGCGCACCTTACTCTGATTGAGGCATGATGAACCTCGTGCTCCCGCTTTTCGTGCTGATCCCATTCGCGGGTTTCTTCGCCAGTCTTTTGATCAGGCGCCGTGCAGAGATGGCCCTGTCACGCGTGGCCTACCTCACAGCAGCGGTGCAAGTGACGCTCGTCACGGGTTACATCATCGCATGGGCGTTGCAAGGCTTCGATGCCATCAACGTGAAGGAGATCACCATTTATCAGTCCAAGGGCTACGAGTTCTTCATCGACCTCTACTTCGATCGCGTAACGGCCGTGTACCTCTTCATGGGCGCCATGCTCACCTTCCTGATCACGGTGTACAGCCGCTATTACCTGCACCGCGAGGAAGGCTACAAGCGCTTCTTCAACACCATCCTCTTCTTCTTCACGGGCTACTCGCTCACCGTCTTGGCTGGCAACTTCGAGACGCTCTTCCTGGGTTGGGAGGTGCTGGGGCTATCGTCGTTCCTGCTCATCGGCTTCTACCGCGATCGATACCTGCCGGTGAAGAACAGCGTGAAGGTCTTCTCCATCTATCGCGTGGGCGATGTGGGCCTGCTGCTCGCCATGTGGATGAGCCATCACCTGTGGCACGAGAACATCACCTTCCACAAGCTGCACAACTACGTGCTGGTTCACGACCACTTGGCGGCGCATTCGCAGGTGGGCATCTTCATCTCGCTGGCCGTGCTACTCGCTGCTGCTGCGAAGAGCGCGCAATTGCCCTTCAGCTCGTGGCTGCCGCGCGCCATGGAAGGCCCCACGCCCAGCAGCGCGATCTTCTATGGCTCGCTGTCGGTGCATATCGGCGTATTTCTGCTGCTGCGCACCTTCCCGTTCTGGGAGCACCAGTTCAGTGTACGTGTGCTTATCGGCGTGCTCGGCCTTGTCACCAGCGTGATGGCGGCGGGCACAGCGCGGGTGCAGTCGAGCGTGAAGGCGCAGATCGCCTACAGCTCCATCGCGCAGATCGGCCTCATCTTCATCGAAGTCGCGCTGGGACTGGAGTTGATCGCGCTCATCCACTTCATGGGAAATGCCTTCCTGCGCACCTATCAGTTGCTGGTATCGCCTTCGGTGGTCACGTATCTCATCCGCGAGCAGTTCTACCATTTCACGCCGCGTGAGCACACCTTCGAGGATACCCTGCCCAAGCGTTTGGAGTACAGCCTCTACATGCTCTGCTTGCGCGAATGGGACTTGGATACCTTCATGTACCGCCGCTTGTGGAATCCGATGAAGCGCCTTGGCCGGAGCCTCGACGCCCTTAACATCAACCGCTCCATCTCCATCCTGCTGCCACTCTACGTCGTGGGATTGGTAGCGCTATGGCAAGTGGATCGAATGAACGAAGGCCTTCGCCATGCGCTCCCGGCGGCCATGGCGCTCGTGGGCCTCGTGCTCGTACTGCGGGCATTCACGGAGCGCAAGCATGTGCGTCGAGCGCTCACCATGATCATCATGGGCCACTTCTGGGTGGCGCTGGCCATCTCTTTCAATGAGCATTTCGATTTCGGGCACACGGCCATCTACCTCAGTGGCGTGGTGCTGTGCGGTGTGCTGGCCGTTGCTGCCATCAATCGTTTGCGCCGCACTGAGCGCATCGTTGACCTCGGGCGTTTCCATGGCCATTCGTTCGAGCACCCGCGCTTGGCCTTCGTGTTCCTGCTGGCCTGTCTCGGGCTGGCGGGTTTCCCCATCACGCCCACCTTCCTCGGCGAGGACCTCATCTTCTCACACATCCATCACGATCAATTGCTGCTGGCTGGCTTGGTGGCCTTCAGCTTCGTGCTCAATGGCCTCGCGCTCATCCGCATCTACGCGCGGGTCTTCCTGGGCAGGCACGTGAAGACCTACCACGAGGTGGCGTACCGGTCAGCGTGATCGTTGGGCGCGGCTCACGATCTTCGCCGCCCATGAGCATCACCCGCACCGTCCGTGTCACCAAGCGCTTCACCTTCGAGATGGCCCACGCCCTGCGCTGCCACGATGGCCAGTGCGCCAATATCCACGGGCATAGCTACGTGCTCGATGTCACCATCAGTGGTGTGCCCGCCGAGGCGCCCGGCCATCCCAAGGACGGCATGGTGATCGACTTCGCCGACCTGAAGCGCATGGTGAAGCCCATCGTGGACCGCTACGACCACGCGCTCTTTCTGCACGAGGCTCAGCGCGGCGCGATCAATGTTGATGATGCACTCTTCGGTCGTGTGATTTTCACGACGTATCAGCCCACCTGCGAGAACATCTTGCTTGCGATCGTGGAAGAGCTGGCGCCGAAGATGCCCGCCGAGGTGACGCTATGCGCGGCGCGTTTGCAGGAAACGGCGATGAGTTGGGCGGAGTGGGAGGGGTGAGGTCGCACAGGCGCCCCGCCTGTGCATTACTCGCAACCCTCCATCTCGATGATGAAGTAGCCCTTCTCGCGGATGTCCTTTTCCCATTGCGGCCACACGGCGCGCACGTGGCAGAAGCGGCACTCCTTCGCCGTGAGCGGCTGCCCGCCCTGGCCCTTCGACTTCAAGTAGGCGCGGCCGTAGTCGTGGATCACGGCGGTGTCGCGCTGGCTGCTCGGCGCCACGATGTCGAAGTGCATCACCGTGCCGTCCTTCTTCTTCACGTAGGTGTCCCAAACTGCTACTTCCATCTTCTTCCTGGATTGATCGGGGGGGATGTTGTGCTGTGCATGCAGGCCGATCGCGGCGAGCAAGGCGGTGGTCAGGAGGATCGAGCGCATTTCCTGTGGCTTGGGGGCAAAAGTAAGTAGTACGAACTATATTCGGCCCGGCGTCAACAGAAGCGCTGAAGACCCGGCGACAACCTAACCCCAACCCAATCATGAAAGGCTACGACTACGGGAAAGTGGGCCCCTCCCCACTCACGATGAAGGACCTCGATGCGCTGAAGGCCACCGTGCTGTTCGGCCCTGATGATGAGAACCACCTGCGCATGGCTGGTGAGGTGCTGCGCGACCAGACCGATGCCGTGCTCGACCTCTGGTACGGCTTCGTGGGCAGCCACCCGCACCTGGTCCACTACTTCACGCACAACGGCCAGCCGAACATGGACTACCTCGCTGCCGTGCGCGCGCGCTTCGGGCAATGGATCATGGACCTCTGCACCAAGCCTTATGACCAGGTCTGGCTCGACTACCAGCACGAGATCGCGCTGCGTCACCACAGCCTCAAGAAGAACAAGACCGATGGCGTGCAGGCCGTGCCCATCGTGAACATGCGCTACCTGGTGGCCTTCATCTTCCCCATCACCGCCACCATCAAGGGCTTCCTGGCGAAGAAGGGCCATAGCAACGACGAGGTGGAAGCCATGTATGCCGCCTGGTTCAAAGCGGTGACCATGACCGCCACGCTCTGGTGCGAGCCTTACGTGAAGAACGGCGAGTTCTGAGCCACCGGAATTGTATGCGGGCCGGGTGCGCTTGCGTCCGGCCCGCTTTCGTTCCGATACCTTTCGGCCATGCAAGCGAAGCCTGAACAGCGCGTGCTGCATCCAGCGGTGCAAGCGCATGATCGCGACGCGCGCATCGTTGCGGCGTTGGAGCGGTTGAGCGAAGTGGTGCGCAACCTGGCCTGGGATGCTGGATCAGCCGCTGGCCTCAGCCCGCTGCATGTTCAGTTGCTCGCTTTCCTTCACGGGCACGGCGAATCCGATGTGCATGCCGTAGAACTCACTGCGTGGTTCCACCTGAGCAAGGCCACTGTGAGCGTTGCGTTGCGCACGCTTGAAGAGAAGGGGCTGCTGCGCATGCGCAAGGCCGCAGGCGATGCACGAGCCAAAGTGATCGCGCTCACGACCAAGGGCCGAGCAGAAGCCGCGAAATGCGCTGCCCACCTGGATCCGCTGCATGCTCTGCTCCGCGACCTGTCCCATGATCAGCGCGACCGGCTCTATGCCTCGCTCTTCGCACTCACCGTTGAAGCACGTCGAGCCGGACTCGTGCGCGTGGAACGCATGTGCGTGACCTGCGCGCACTACGGCACCCGCGCGGGAAAGCCATTCTGCGCCTTGCTCAACAAACGTCTGCTGCCCCAAGAGCATCGCATGGATTGTCCGGAGCACAAGGCGGCTTGAGCATGGAGCTTCAGCAGTTCGCGCTCATCCTCTTCTTCCTCATCGCCGCGCTGTATAGCAGCGTGGGCCATGCCGGTGCCAGCGGTTACCTCGCGATCATGGCGCTCTTGTCCTTCGCGCCGGATGAAATCAAGCCAACTTCCTTGGTGCTGAACATCGCCGTAGCTGGCATTGCGAGTTGGCGCTATCTGCGCGCTGGCTGTTTTGATCCGAAGGTGTTCTGGCCCTTGGCGCTGGTGGCAATTCCCTTCGCCTTCATCGGTGGTGCAATTGAGTTGCCTGCGCGGATCTTCCAGGTCGCAGCGGGAATCTTCTTGGTTGCATCAGCTGCGATCATGGCGTGGCGCGCGTTCAGACAGGCTGAAGTGGAAGAAGCGCGGCGCCTCAATTGGCCGATGGCCGCGCTCATCGCAGCGCCCATCGGTTTCGTGTCGGGCATCATCGGGGTAGGAGGGGGCATCTTCCTTTCGCCGATACTGATCGCTGGGCGTTTTGCGCCGGTACGCACGGTGTCGGGCATCGCGGCGCTCTTCATCCTCATGAACTCTGTTGCTGGCTTGATCGGTCAATTCAGTTCGGGCCTGTTGCTGCACAACGAAGTGCTGCATTGGCTGATCGCGGTGATCGCCGGCGGGTGGCTCGGCTCACATCTTGGCGTATCACGATTCGGTGCAAGGGCGATTCTCGTGGTGCTCTTCGTTGTGCTGGTTACGGCTGGTGTGAAGATGCTCTTGGCCTAGTGAGCATTCATTTTCTGATCATCTTATCGTCTCATCTTCTGATCATCTGACCTTCGCCCCATGATTCATCCCTGGCACGGCATCGCTCCCGGCAAAAGCGCCCCGCAACGCGTCAACGCCATCATCGAGATCCCCAAAGACAGCAAGGGCAAATACGACCTGCACAAGGAGAGCGGCCTGCTCATGCTCGACCGCGTGCTCTTCAGCGCCGTGCATTACCCGGCCAACTATGGCTTCATCCCCGGCACCTATTGCGATGACAAGGACCCGCTTGACATCCTGGTCCTCACCAGCCTCACATTGCCGCACCTCTGTCTGGTCGAAGCCACGGTGATCGGTGTGATGCGCATGGTGGACCAAGGTGAGGCCGACGACAAGATCATCGCGGTGGCCACGCACGATGAAAGCGTGAACCACATCACCGATGTATCCCAGCTCGCGCCCCACACCGAGCTGCAGATTCGGCGCTTCTTCATGGACTACAAGACGCTCGAGGGGAAAGAGGTGAAGGTGGAGAAGTTCCTCGGACGTGAAGAAGCGCTGCGGATCGTGGAGGAGAGCATCGCGTTGTATGCGAGCACCTTCGGCGAGCAGAAGATCTAACGCAAGCATAGATCGGGCTTGGCTTATGCTCCTGTGCCCCCCGGTACTTTTGTGGCGTGAAGCAAGTACCCGATATACGGTTCGAGGATGCTCCTGTGCTGGTGGCCGAGGAGGCCGTTCTGAGCCCGGAGAGCTGCGTCTTCGTGGCGTTGATGAGCGTGGAGGAAGGGCCGAACAAGGCGAGCTTCATGGTGGTGAAGCCGGACATCCGTTCGGTCGGAGAGAGTGTTGCTTAGCGCCCCACTGCCTTCTTTTTCATACGGTCATCATTTCACGACCGCCGCGACGGCAGCACGCCCATGGCCACACTGGATGCCACATTGGGGCTGTCCGGGTTCACGTCGATGGTGCGGGTCTTGGGGATCACCACGAGGTCCATGTCCTCCATGGGAATGGCGCCCATCAATACTTGATCACCAAGGACCAATGCCCCAGCGAAGCCGGTCCTGTTCTTGAACCGGATCTCGATTGGTCCCACATACGGCACCAGCTTGCGACTTCCGTCCGCTAGGGTCACCTCCTTTTTGTCAATGGCCTCCAAC
>JBATND010000207.1:0-6670 GCA_049290175.1 Flavobacteriales bacterium
AGGCTGAATGCCAACGCGGCAGTTGAACCGCTATTGGAGAACTCAACCTCATCAGCCAATGCACGCATCAAGAACACACCGCGGCCGTGGGGTTTCTCGAGATTCTGCGGATCGGTGGGGTCGGGGAGGTTCTGGTAATCGAACCCTGGACCTTCATCGGAGACAACGAAAATCAACCGGTTCTCCTTCGCCTCGTATCCCAAGGAAACGTTCTTGGCTGGGTTAAGGCTGTTGCCGTGATGGATGGCATTGTTCACGGCCTCGGTGAGCGCGATGAGGATATTGCCGTAAAGGCTCTCATGCACTTGGTAGCGTGAGCAGGCTTCGTCAATGAGCTTCTCGGCAAGAGCGATGTTCTCCGCTTTGGCCGGGAACTCAATGCGCTCCGTGAAGGCTAGGGCTTCGGTGAGTGCGGGCATGCGTTTCAGGGTCGGTCAAAGGTACCGAAATACGCATTCACGCGATCGCGGTAGTATGGCTTCAGTCCAGGCGGAATGGTGCGGAGCAGTTCGGACTCTTGCGACTTGCGACGCTTGTGCTCAAATGCCCGCGCGGGATCCACGGGCGGCGAGTCGCGGCCTTCGTTGCTGGTGCGCTTCTGATCAAGTTCTCGCTCGCGCTCGGCTTTCTCGTGCTCGAGCAGCCGCACCAGGAGGTCCTGTTGGCGACGCATGGTCTCGGGCGTAATGTTCTTGTTCACGATATCCTTCTCCTGCTGCTCCATCTGTTGGGCCAGCTTGTTGATCTCGTTACCGGCGCCGCTGCCATCCTTGTTGAGGTCCTGCGCCAAGCGTTGCATCTCTTTGCGTATCGCTGCTTGCTGCGCAGCAAGGTTGGCGAGTTGTTGGCTCATGCCCGGCATCCCCATAGCGCCCTGTCCGCGCTGCTCGCCGGGCTTCTTTCCCTGCTCCATCGCCTTGCGCATCTCTTCAAGTTGCTTCTGCAGTGCTTGTTGCTGGGACCGCGCCTTGGACATGCTTGGCTTGTTGCCGCTTTGTTCGCCGGGCTTTTTCCCAGGCTTGTTGCAGCTGCCGCTGCCGGGCTTGCTCTGCGCATTCATTTGCTGCATCATCTGTTGCAGCGCCTCATCGAGCAAGAGCGCCAGATTATTCAACGAGGTCATTGCGCGTTGTTGCTTGTCCGCAGCGCCCGGTTTGAAACGCTCGTTGGCGCGAGCCTCTCCGATCAGTCGTCGGGCCTCATCCATGTTGTCGTTCACGGCGTTCATTTCCCGGTTGACCGTTCCCTGGATCTGGGGCACGCGCTTGCTCAGTGCGAACAAGGAATCTTCGATCACTTTGGCCTTGTCGCGCAGCTTGCGCTGCAGTCGGCCATGATCGACCCAGCGCGGGTCGCGCACGTTGGTGGCCGCCAGGTTGTTCATGAGGTCTTCTTGGCTGAAGCTCATGTGGATGATGTTCTCCAAGAGTTGCCGAAGGGCGTCCATGTCCTCCTCCTGCTGCTCTTGCGCATTGCCCTGCATAGCGCTTTCCATTTGGTGCGCCAGCTGTTCCATGTTCTCGGCCGCACCCCTTTGCTCACCAGAGGCTTTCTGATTCTGCTTCCGGTCCAGGTTATCCGCACTGCGCTTCTGTTGGTCCTGGATCTCTTGTTCCTTGGAGTCCGTGTCCGGCAGGTTCATGGGCTGCTCAAGCTCTTGGTTCTTTTCCGTGAGCTTGTCCATCTCCTCGCGCAACTCCTTGAACTCTTCGTTGAGTGCTTCTTGATTCTGTTTCAGTTCTTCGCTCGGGCGATTGCCACCCTTTGTCTCCTCGCTCAGGCGATCCTGTTTCTCGGAGAGTTCGCGTAAGCGCTTGGCGATGTCCTCGGCTTTCTGCTCCACCTCCATGCGCTTGAAAAGCTCAAGGGCCCGGTCCAGCTCCTTCTCGACATCCTCTTGACCGAGCTTCATTTCGCGAAGCTGCTCTTCTAGCTGGGATTTATCGATGCGCTGCATAAGCTCCTCCACCTTGCGATAGAGCTCTTTCATTTCCTCGCTCAGTACGTTCTCGAAGAGCTCCTGAATGCGCTGCTGCTTTTCCATGAGCCGCTCGTCAAGCGGGCTGAATTCCTGATGCTCCTGTTGGCTCTGGCGCATCTGTTCAACCGACTGCTCGATGCGTTGTTCGAGCTGCTTCTGGCGGTCGAGCACTTGTTGCAGGCGTTGTTTGTCCTGCCAATCCGCCTCCTTCTTCTCCATCAGATCGCGCCGGAGCTTTTCCAGTTCGCGCTGCAGTTCCTGAGCCTCTTTGATGTTCTCCCGGAACAGGTTCTTGCTGGCTTCTGATCGGGCCTCTTGCCGTTCTGAGAGCTCCTTCAAGGAGGGCGCGGCAAATACCATTACAGCGGTTCGTGTGCTCTTGCTGCCATTCACGCCATCATTGTCCCACACCTCGAACCAATGCTCTACGCGATCGCCGGGAACAAGGACCAGGTCGTACAGGTCCCAAGTGTGCATGAAGCTCTGGCGGGTGGTCCTCGGATCGAGCGCGATGGCCATGTGTCCTTGGCGCTTTTCGGCCGGAACGCTGTCGCCGCCCTGCACGAAGCGGTAGTGGAACAGCAGGGACCGCAAGCCGTGATCATCGCCCACCTCGCCGCTGAAATACATTCTGCGCAATGCGGCGGAATCCTGCGAAGCACGAATCCCAATAGTGGGATAGAGGTCTGGAACGACCTCTATCCGATGCTTCAGCGATTCGGAACCAACTCGACCATGAAGCATGGGCTGCAACACGTAGGTCTGGCTCTGAAGCATACGGCGGCTCAAGCTGAAGAGGGCTTGACCGGATTCCGCAGGAAGAGGAGAGGACACGAGCACGGTGTCTTGGAAATCCATTCGCAGTTCGTCGGCGCTTTGCGCGGTGGCCGTCCATGTGATCCGGGTTCCGGCCGGAACGGTCATGTCTCCTGCCGTGCGGTCAACCCCTGCTGGCAGCTCGAGGTACTTTGGGTATTCGAGGCTTGCGCTCAGGCCGATGATAACGGGATTCGCCTGCGTCCTCAGCGTGAATTCGCGGCTCTTGAAACCATCGGCCGCGAAACGGAAGTCCGCGTTGGCTTGCACATTGCGGAAACGGTGAGCGAAGCGCCCGGCCGATTGATGCACCATCGGAATCGAGGCTGCGCCAATCTCCACCGTTACGCGTGAGGGAATCGGGTCGCCCTCTATGGCGAGCAGCAGTTCGAAGTCTTGGTTCTCGGAAACCACAAGCGAATCGTTGAGCAGCACGAATCGGAATGGCGCCTCGGGAAGGAATTCGCTTCCATGGCGAAGGATGCGCTGCGCAGGACCCGTGATGAGGCTCGGCGCGGCGAACAGGATCAGCAGCAGCAGCGAGAGCGGCACCAGCGCATAGCGCATGTAGCGGCCGTTGCGACGCAGGTCGATGGCGCGAACAAAGGGTACGGGGCTAAGCTCCCGGCTGCGCTGAGCGATAGCGGCCTCGATGAGTTCTCGACGTCCGGAATCGGCAACCGCCAGATCGTGCAGCTGCAGGGTGTTCAGCAGCTTGTCTCGCACATCGCCGAAATGCGCGCCGATGATGCGTGCGGCTTCTTCGTGCGAGATGATGGAGCCTAGCCGAAAGAGCTTCACCAGGGGATGCACGACGAAGCGCCCAAGCACGGTTGCCAAGCACAAGATGAAGCCCCAGAAGAGCAAGGTGCGCGGTGTAGTGCCGAATTGGCCCAAGTGCTCGAGCAGTGCCGTGAGCAGGAATAGGCTCACGATGAGCCCCACGGCATACAGCGCACCGCGAATCAGCCGGTCCTTGTAGTACTTCCGGATGAAAGCATCGAGCTTGGCTAGGAGCAGCTGGTAGTCGCTTTGCATCGGTAGGAGAGGAACGCCCCTTGGCGTCATCTGTTGCGGAGCAAAGCTAAGCCTGCGCCTAGGGCTTGCTCTGGGCCGAGGTGCATGAAACCATCAACGGAACATCACGCGCCTGGTCATCGAGCGCGAGCCATCGACAATGCGCACACTGTAAGCCCCGGGAGCGAGCTGCAGGGCCAACGCCTCGCGGAGACGCCCCTGCACCACTTGCGCGCGGCGCTCATGCACCTGCCTTCCCGAAGGATCAAGAACCTCAATGCTGGCTTGGTTCGATTGCAGCCCATCGGCCACCACGTTCAGCAGTCCATCGCTGGGCACCGGGAACACCTCCATCCGCTGATCAGTCGTGATTGCTTCGGGCAGTCCCGTAGTGTCCCAGAGGAAGGTGAGCGTGAGCGTGCAACCATTGCCCGCATCAACCACCACTCCGTAGAGGCCGTCACCTTGCAGGAATACGAATGGGCTGCTCCCGCTGATTGGCGTGCCGTTGTAGGTCCACGCATAGCTCACGTAGCCGCTTGGAACGAAGAGCACATTGCCATTCTGCGCGATGCTGAACACCGGGCATACCACGATGGCATTGCTCGTATCGGAGCAGCCGAAGCCATTGAATCCGATTACTCGCCAAACACCGGGGCCCGTGGGTAACAGGCACGGACCATTCTCGTCAGGTACGGGCTGACCATCGAGCAGCCATGTGTAAAATGCTAGCCCTGGATCCGTTGCGCACAGCTCGGTGGTGGTCTGGTTCTGCGTAAGCACCAATTCGGGCAGGGGGAATACGGTTACCAGTGCGGTGTCGTTGAACACCTGCTGCGGTTCGTTCGTGATCACCAGGCTGCCTGCAGTGCCACCGGCCACATTGAAGAAGTAAGTGCCCTCTCCGGTGATGGGAATGTTGTAGGTGCCCAGCAGGTCATCTCCGCTGACCACGTCCTCATCATAGAAGGAAATGGAGTAGGGCGGGTTGTCGAGCAGCAGGTTCAAGTCGGTCCAAAGGCCCGTGAACACATCGCTGAATGCACTGGAGGTGTACGTGCCCCCGCTGGCGTTGGTGAGCACGAAGTAGGGGTCTGGGGACCCGGTGCATCCGATGAGCGGCAGGTTCGGCTCTTCAACATCGCCGCACCAGTTGCCATTCACGCTAACCAGATCAACAGTTTGCAGCACATAGCCGCCAATCGTGGTCTGAAGCGATACCTGATAAACACCATCGGGAGAGAACACCTGTGGCGGCGGCTGAGCGGCTGAGCTCGTGTTCCCGTTTCCGAAGTCCCACGCATAGCTCGTGGGCGAGGGGCTACCATCGATCAGTGCTTGGAAAGTGGCCGTTACAGAGCCGCATCCGGTAGTTGGGGCATAGGAAAAGCTGGTGTTGCCACCGGTTCCGGGCAGGACAGTGAGAATCACGGGGAACGAAGTGGGCACATCAAGGGTGATGCCGCTAGCGCTCACATTGGCAACCACGCTTATGGTTACCGTGTATTCACCCGCGCCGAAAGGGGTTCCGCAAATGCGCGCGCAGCCGAACTCGTTGTCCTGCGGGTAATACACGCCCGTTGGAGAATTGGTGGTGAATTGCAAGCCGAATGGCATCCCGCTCACGCCGGTTACGGTGAGTTGTAAGAGTGTTACCGCGAAGCCCGATCCCGGATCGGTGAAGTTGGCGGGCATCCAGAAGGTGAAATCCTGCTCGTAGTACTGACCTACGGTTGCCTCTGGGGCGGTCTCCGGGCAAAGTGCCGGGAAAGCGGGATCAATGGTGCAGCTAAGGTCCGGGCTGCATCCGGGGCATTGCGCTTGGGACGTAGCGAAGGAGGCGGCACAAACGAGGGTGGCGATGGAACGGCGCTGGGTAGTGAATCGCATGGGCGGGCTATTGGGAAGGCAATGTAGAGGAATGCCTCTTTCGGTTAATCAGGGCGCTGAGCAGATAGCGCAATCGGCGGCATGACCATCCTCCTGAAAGTCGCGCATGCAATCTGGCCAGCCGGATATCCCGATCTGCCAGAACGAAAAAGAGATGGTCCTCCTCCTTTCGCAACCGGCGCTCGAAAACATCAGCCGAGAAGACCCTCGCATCTGCATTGAATCTCCGCAGCCGTGCACACCACGCATTCACAGTGCGCACATCGGCTTCGTTCGCCGGCGGTTCGCGGCGGCGCAATAACATCAGGTGTGCGTGCAGGTCTTCGGCTGTATGTGAGATTCCGAAATGCTTCAGGGCCGCCTCAACGATAGCCCTTGAGTCTTCTTGCCTGCTGCGCCCGTGGCGGAAGTTGTTGGTGCCGATGCGGTAGCTCGTGAGCGGCTCGGGCAAATTGGCCACCGTTGCAACGGAGGCGAGCTTCAGCAGGAAGAGGTAGTCCATGCCCGGCCCTTGCCAATCCTCCGGACAGCGCAAGCCTTGCTGTGCAATGATCGAGCGGCGAATCATGCATGCTCCGTAAAGCATGGGATCCTCGAATAGGAGAAGGCCGCGCGCCTCTTCATCGGTGGCGGGCCATTGTGCAATGTGTTGTCGTTCGCCAATGACCTGAGCGGCGGATCCACATGCGACGATGTCAGGATGCGCATCCAGAAACCCCACTTGCTTCTGGAGCCGCTCTGGATGCATGGTGTCGTCGGCATCGAGAATGGCGATGTAGCCCCCTTGAGCGGCATCGAATCCGCGGTTGGCCGCATGCGCACGGCCCTTGTTCTCCGCACTGCGGAGCAGCTTGATGCGCGGATCATTGATGGCGGAAACGCGCGAAGGCCCATCGTCTGCGCTTCCGTCATCGACTACGAGCAGTTCGAAATCGGAGAAGTCGCTCGCCAATACGCTGCGCACGG
>JBATND010000208.1:0-1511 GCA_049290175.1 Flavobacteriales bacterium
AAAGGGAGGATTCGCCACCACGTAGTCGAACTGCTTCAGCTTGCCCTGTTCCAGGAAGTGCGGGTCGGACAGCGTGTTGCCCTTCCAGATCTCGGAACCCGGATGGTTGTGCAGCCACATGTTCATCACGGCGAGGGCCTTGGTGGCGTTATCGTTCTCCTGCCCGTAGATGGTAAGGCCGGCCGGTGCGCCATCCACCACCTTCAGCAGTAGCGACCCCGATCCGCACGTCGGGTCGTACACGCTTTGCGACCGTGCGGTGGAATTTTCCACCCCGATCACGTTCGCCAGTATGCGGCTCACCTCGGCCGGGGTGTAGAATTGGCCTTTGCTCTTGCCGCTCTCCGTGGCGAAGTGCCGCATGAGGTACTCGTAGGCATCGCCCAGGATGTCGTCGTCGTCACTGCGGTTCTTCCCGAAGTTCAGCCCCGGATTCTCGAAGATGCCGATGAGCTTGGTGAGGCGGTCCACCATCTCCTTGCCCTTGCCCAGCTTCTCCTCGTCATTGAAGTCGGTAAGGTCGATCACGCCTTTCAGCTCGTTCTCCTCCGCCAGCTTCGCAATGATCTTGTTCACCCGATCGCCGATGTCGGTCTTGTTCTTGGCGGCCACCATGTCCGCGAAGCCACCGCCCACCGGCACGGTCACGATGCTATCGGTGCGCCCGGCGTACTTGTCGCTCACGTACTTCACGAACAGCAGCGTGAGCACGTAGTCCTTGTACTGGCTGGCGTCCATGCCGCCGCGCAACTCGTCGCAGCTTTTCCAGAGGGAGGAGTAGAGGTCTGATTTCTTGAGGGCCATGGGGTGAAGATCGGGGACTTAATGGAAGCGGCTAAAGATGGTGCAACGTATGGTGCCGGGGATCATGGGGTGTGTTTATCAACTTCGCCTTTATACCACCTCAGAACTTCGAGCAGGGTGAAGACCAAGCCGCGCAAAGCAAATTGACTTGGTTGAAAGTTGCCTGTATGGGAAACGGTATTAGTGGCTTGAGTAAGGAACTGGATGGCATTCGACACATAGGCCGGAACGCCTTTCAGACCCTGGCATATGAGGACGGGCGGTGCGTTCTTGTCCTTGTTATCCAAGATATCCCTTCCCGATAGATACATCGAGCACCAGGTCATACTCGGTCTTCCTCGTGAGAGCAATTCCACAGGCAGCCACAGCTTGTCAACACCATGCATCCGCAAGTACATATCCTCCAGGAATTTTCTGACTCCCTGCATGAACTGTTCAACCTCCGCTGATCCTGTGGAACCCATTTTGAGCAATAGGGTGACCATCAGTTTTCGCTTCTCCTTCGGCAAATAGTGGTCATCACACAAGGAGAGCATCTCCGCGAAATCACGCTCAACGAGCCGGGTGGGGACCATGTTCACTTCCCCGGCCAGGTAATCCAGCAGTTCATCTTCCATACCGACCCGACCCTTGATAAAGACTTTCTCGGTGACCTCATTGTTCTCGGCAGCGTCCGAATAGCCGGTGTAGATGCAACGGGGCAGATG
>JBATND010000209.1:0-4065 GCA_049290175.1 Flavobacteriales bacterium
GGGAACGACGAGGATTGAACGAAAACCGATACGATCGCATGGCTGAAAAGGACATCGTTTGCGGCACACGCCCAGTAATCGAAGCAATTCGCGCCGGCAAGAACGTGGAGAAGCTGCTGCTGCGCCGCGAAGCGGGGGGCGAAGCCATACGCGAGATCCGATCGCTGGCCTTGGAGCGCGGGATACCGTGGCAACCCGTGCCTGTTGAGAAGCTAGACCGGCTCACCAAGACCGAGCACCAAGGCGTGATTGCCCTGCTGAGCGCTGTGGAAGAGCAGGACCTCGACGAGGTGATCACCATGGCCTACGAGCGCGGTGAGACACCCTTGATCATTGCCTTGGACGGCGTGACCGATGTGCGCAATCTGGGCGCCATTGCGCGCAGCGCCGAGTGCTTCGGCGCGCATGCGCTGCTGGTGCCGAAACAAGGGACCGCGCGCTTGGGAAGCGATGCCGTGAAGAGCAGTGCTGGCGCCCTGATGCGGAAACCGGTTTGCCGCGTTTCGCGCTTGAGCGATGGCCTGAACAGGGCGCGCGCACATGGCCTGCGCATCGTGGCGCTCACCGAGAAGACCAGCGCGCACTTGCATGAAACCGACCTCAGCGGCCCTCTAGTCGTGGTGCTCGGCGATGAAGGCGAAGGCGTCTCGGACCCCGTACTGCGCATCGCCGATAGTTTGGCTCGCATTCCCATGTCGGGTACCATCGGCTCCTTGAATGTGAGCGTTGCCGGAGGCATTGCCCTGCACGCCGTGCTGCGCTCGCGGATGGCCTAAGCGCCCTTCTTCATAGTCGGTTCAATCGTTTCTGCCGGGCGCCGGGTGGCGTTCGTCGTGGGCTTTCTGGAACCTACAGCTCCCTTCTTCCGCTATAAGGCCACCGAAAACCGATGGCCGAAGCGAGCTACTCACTCGCAAGGCCCTGAACAACAGGACCATGAAGCAACAAAAATGCTTCGGATGGATTGCAGCGATTGGCCTGCTGATCCTCCTTCCCTTCAACCTGAAGGCGCAAGCCGGCAGCATGCCGGAGCGGGCATATGCCGTGCGCGTTTCCGGACTCACTAGCGCCCAGCGAGACGATCTGCAACGCGATTTGAAGGGCCGCAATGACCTGAAGCTCGTGTATGCCTGCGTGCCGGCCGGCGTGCTGGTATTCGAGCCTGCCATCGGCGAAACGAAAATGCAAGCCGCACAGCGCATCGCCCCGCTGCTGGAAGCGAAGGCACTGCGCCAGCGCACCGAAGAACTCGATGGTGGCTTGGCCTCGGCCGAAGCCGCCTGCGAACAAGCCCGTAACCGATAGCCATGATGCGCAAGCTCAACCTCCTTCGTGCTGGCTTACTCGCCAGCATCGCGCTTACGGCTGGTTCAGCCAACGCGCAGCTCACGGTTTCGCCGCAGACCGACCTGCAAGCATTGGCCGAAGCCATCAGCGGACCCGGTGTGCGCATCAGCAACCCCGTGATCAATTGCCACGGGCAGGGCTATGGCGAGTTCAACTACAGCGGTTCCTTGCTCGGACTGGAGAGCGGCGTGATCCTCACCAGCGGCCGCATCACGGAGGCCATCGGGCCAAATGATGTGGAGAACAAGACTTTCCAGCAAGGAACATCCGGCAATGCCTTGCTGAATACAGTTACCGGTCGAACCACCCGCGACGCCTGCCTCTTCGAGTTCGATGTGATCCCGAGCGGCGACAGCCTCAGCTTCCAATTCGTGTTCGGCAGCGAGGAGTACAACGAATGGGTAGGCTCACAATACAATGATGTCTTCGGCTTCTTCATCAGCGGGCCTGGCATCGTGGGCGACCCCGGCATCGGCGCAGACAAGAACATCGCGCTCATCCCCGGCACTTCAGCTCCCGTTGCCATCAACAGCGTGAACAACGGCTTGAACAGCGCCTACTACGTTGACAATGCCGGCGGCTCGCAGTTCCAGATGGACGGTTACACCACCGGCTTGGTGGCGCGCAGCATCGTGGAGCCTTGCCAGACCTATCACCTCAAGCTCATCGTGGCCGATGCCAGCGACCGCAAGTTCGATAGCTGGGTCTTCGTTGAGCGCATCCAGAGCCCCAACGTATCGCTGAGCACGCGCACAGTGAACGGCACCACCAATATGGTGGAAGGCTGCAACCCCGGATGGATCCGCTTCACCCGCGACCCAGTGATGCCCGATCCGCTCACGCTCACCTACTACCTGCAAGGCACCGCCACCAATGGCACGGATTACACCGCCATCGGCAACGTGAACCCGAATGTGGCCAAGACCATCACCATTCCCGGCGGCGCAGCGTTCGCGGAGCAATACGTGAACCCAACAGCCGATGCCATAGCCGAGCCCACCGAGTACCTGCGCATCCTCTTGGGAAATCCCAATTGCCCAGGCTTCGTGATCGACTCCATCGATTTCGCGATCGCGGATACACTGATCGCCAGTGTCTCCCCTGGTGGCATGCAGACCATCTGCCACGGCAGCAGCACGCAGTTCGATATCCAGGGCGGCTTGGTCTATTCATGGACGCCGAGCACCGGTCTGAGCTGCACCAACTGCCCCAACCCCATCGCTTCGCCCACCTCGAACACCACGTACACCGTGGTGATCAACGAAGGGACCTGCGTGCGCACGGTGAGCCGCTTGGTGCGCGTGAGCAATCCCACCATCACTTCAACGGTGACACAACCGCTCTGCAACGGCAACACCAACGGCGCAATCAACATCACGGTGACCGGCGGCTATGCACCCTACAGCTATGCCTGGAGCGGCCCCAACGGATTCACCGCAACGAGCGAAGACCTCGTGAACATTGAAGCGGGCACCTACACCGTGACCGTGACGGACAACTTCGGTTGCCCTCGTGTGCAGAGCTTCAACATGGGAAGCCCTGCGGCCCTGAGCCTAACGCTCACCCCGAGCATCCTGCCCTTCGGCCAGAACATCGCTTGCAACGGTGCCAGCACAGGCACGCTCAGCCTCGCGATCAGCGGCGGCACGGGTCCGCATGCGATCCAATGGAATGGACCCAACGGCTTCAGCTCCACGCAGCAGAACCTATCGAACATCGCCGCTGGCACCTACAATGTGCTGGTGACCGATGCCAATGGATGCACCGCCTCGGGCAGCTTCACCATGACCCAATCGCAGGCGCTCGAGCTTGCCATGAGCAGCACGCAGCCCATCACCTGCTTCGGCAGTGCGAATGGCCAAGCAACAGTGAACGCCACAGGTGGCATGCAGCCCTTTAGTTACTCGTGGAACACGAGCCCTGTGCAAACAGGAGCCACCGCAACCGGCCTCGCGCCCGGCAACCACACCGCAACAGTGACCGATGGCTACGGCTGCACCGCACAAGTGCAAGTCACCATCACGCAGCCAACGGCTGTGAGCGTTTCGCTCTCCGGCATCTCGCACATCGTGCATTGCCAAGGCCAGAGCCAGCAGAACGGCAGCGCAACGGCACTCGCTTCCGGCGGAACAGGCGCCTTCAGCTACAGCTGGAACACCTCACCTTCACAAGCCACGGCCACCGCGAGCTTCAACAGCGGCGGCAATTTCACGGTAACAGCCACGGATGGCAACGGCTGCACCGGCACCGCCAACCTCACCTTGAATCAGCCGGGCAACGTCAGCACCAGCATCCTCGCCCAAACGAATGTGAGCTGCTTCGGTGGAAGCAACGGCAGCGCCACGGTGAGCGTGAGCGGCGGATCGAACATCCAATCAACTTCCTGGAACACCACGCCCGTGCAGACCGGCTTCACCGCTGTGAACCTGCCCGCAGGCACTTGGACCTTGACCGCGCAGCACGCCGATGGTTGCGTGACGCAAGTGCCCGTGACCATCGCACAGCCTGTTGACGCGCTGGGATCGAGCATCGCCTCGCAGACCGGCGTGAGCTGTTTCGGCGGAAGCAACGGCAGCGCAACGGTGAGCGCCACCGGCGGCACCGCACCTTACACCTACAACTGGAACAGCACGCCCGCGCAGAGCGGAGCCACCGCAACCAACCTTGCAGCAGGCAGCTACACCTGCACCATCACCGATGCCAACGGCTGCTCCACTA
>JBATND010000210.1:0-17683 GCA_049290175.1 Flavobacteriales bacterium
CCGACTCTTCCGGTTCGCACCCTTCGCCGTCGCACTCAACTTGCACGCGGCGTGCAGCACACCCGCACCTGAATCCATGAGCCATCCCGATCTTCAGCCTGCAGCAGGCACAGCAACCGATACCATCACCCTTGGCGCAGGTTGCTTCTGGTGCGTGGAGGCGGTCTTCAGCGAACTGAAGGGCGTACTCTCCGTGACCAGCGGCTACATGGGCGGCCATGTGAAGAACCCCAGCTACAAAGAGGTGTGCAACGGGACCACCGGCCATGCCGAGGTGGCGCAATTGGTCTTCGATCCCGCACAGGTCTCATTGACGGAGATCCTGGAGGTGTTCTGGCAAACGCACGACCCCACGACGCTCAATCGCCAAGGCGCGGATGTGGGCACGCAATACCGTTCCGCCATCTTCTTCCATGACAACGACCAGCGCTCGCTTGCCGAGGACTTGAAGAAGCAGCTCGATGCCAGCGGAGCGTTCCGAGCGCCAATCGTCACGGAGATCACGGAGGCGAGCATCTTCTACAAGGCTGAGGATTACCATCAGGACTACTATGCCCTCAATGGCTCGCAGGGCTATTGCCAAATGGTGATCCGCCCCAAACTGGAGAAGTTCCGCAAGGTCTTCGCGGACAAGCTCAAGGAGCAACGGTGAGTGTTGTCACGCCCTGTAGCGCCGAAGCATCGACCTTCGCGCCATCCGGTTTGAAGGAATCGGTTCATGAACATGGCCAAGCACAGCGCTGCATACAGCATCTTCCGCTACAAATGCCCGCATTGCCACGAGGGCGAGTTCTTCGTGGATCGCAATCCGTACCACTTGAGCACCGCTGGTGATGTTCTCGATCACTGTCCGGTGTGCGAACGGGCATACACGCCTGAACCGGGATTCTACTACGGCGGCATGTACGTGGCCTATGCCCTCGCGGTAGCAACAGGTACAAGCATCTTCGTGGCCACGCTCGTGCTCTGGCCATCGGCCTCAGTAGCCGCTAAGGCGATCCTGGTGGTGCTCGGGTTGCTTGTTCTTGCGCCTTGGCTCTACGCCATTTCCAAGACCATGTGGGCCAATCTCTTCATGCGCTACAAGGGCGTTGAGCGCACGGAGGCTGAGCGGCGCTATGCGGAGCGCCGTGCTGCATCCCTGAATGATTAAAGCCTACTCGTTGATGACCTCAATGGTCTCTTCGCCGCCTTCCATCATCATGGTGGCGTCGATGGATTGCGCACCGCCATCGCCGGGGTTCATGTAGTCGTTGATCAGGAACACCACTTGGTCCGGCACTTTGTCGGAGTGCGCGCCCACGTCGCTGTACTCGGAGTGCTCTCCGATCAGGTCCATGATACGGTCGGCCGGCAGTCGCTCGCTCATTGGCGGTCCCATGGCAGTTTGCCGGTTCTGCCACTCCACCATGGCCAAGTAGCGCGGGTACTTCAGGCCAGCACGCATGCGCTTCAGGTAATCGGTCTTGTTGCTGATGCCCACGAAATGGTGCCCGATGAAGGCCATTTGCGCCTCCTCGTTCGCGATGCCGGGATCGCCCATGGGTACCGCGCGGATCTTCAGGCGGTCGTCACCAAGGCCCATCTTCTTCTTGCGTTCTTCCAAGGCGGCTGCTTTCTCCGCATCGTTCACCACGGCGATCACATTCGCGCCTGCGGCGATGAACTTGAAGGTCCAGTAGCCATCGTCGGCGAAGAGGTCGGCTACGGTCATGTGCGCGATGTTGCCCATGAGGCCGATCACCACTTCGGGCTGCTGCCAGGCATCGCGCTCCGATGCTTGGGCCGCAGGCGAGTTGGCGTTGGTCGTAGCGTCGGTCGCAGGTTGGGGGGCATCGCCATTGCAGGCGGCCAACAGGACCAGAGCGGGCAGGAGATTGCGAAGCGTGCGCATGATGTACCGTTCTTGGGGCGCCGAATTTAGTCGGAAGCACGGCCTCGGCCGGACCTTCTACATTCGCCCTCGCCATGCCCGGCATCGATCAGGAACTCCAGAGCCGCTTCACCAGCGAGCAGCAGAAGGCCATGCTTAATCTGCTGTTCACGGCCAACTGGATCAAGGCACGCCAGACCTCGCGCTTCAAGCCTTACGGCATCAGCCCGCAGCAGTACAACATCCTGCGGATACTGCGCGGCGCCAAGGACCGTATGAAGGCCCAGAGCGTGAAGGAGCGCATGATCGACCGTGCGCCAAACGCCACGCGCCTCACCGACAAGCTCATCGCCAAAGGACTGGTACACCGCGAGCGCTGCGACGAGGACCGCCGCGTGATCTATGTGCGCATTACGCCCAAGGGCCTTGATCTACTGGCGCGCATCGACAAGGAGAACGAGCGCGAATACAGCAGGCTCTTCGAGGTGCTCAACGATGATGATGCCCGCACCCTCAACCGCATCCTCGACGGCTGGCGCGGCTGATCGCTATTTCGGCTTGCGCTCTTCCTGAATGGCGCGTTCCCACAGGAGCCGCCCTTCGGCATCGAACACCCGCATCGTCATCATGCGCTCTTTGCGCACGCCGCTGAAGCTGAGCGTGGCGAAGTTGCGTTGCTCAACCAAGGTGCCATCGACACGGTTAGCATTCACCTCTTTCGGTTTATGCACGCCCGAAGTGAGCGGTGAGCAGGTGAGGTCGTACAGCGTGCGGCCGTCCTTCAGCTTCACGCTGCTCAACTCCGTGAAATGGCGATCGCCGGTGAGGAAGACCACATTGCGCAATCCCTCGTCCTCGATGCGCTTCAGCAGCCGCTCGCGCTCGGCGCCCATGGTGGCGTAGGTCTCGTAGATGGCCGCACTGTTCAGCACCTGGCTGCCCACGGCCACCACCTTGAATGCCGCATCGCTGTACTTGAGCGCGCGCATGAGCCAATCGATCTGCGCATCGCCGAGCATGCCGGGCGCGCTGGTGCTCACGTTGCCCGGCACGCGGTGGCTGCGGTTGTCGAGCAGGAAGAAATCCACGTCGGCGTGGGAGAAGGAGGTGATGGCGCCCTTCACGCCGGGCGCGCCGCACGTTGGATTGGGCCAGAACAGGTCGAAGCACGTCAAGGCCATGTCACCATGGATCCAGCTGCCATCGGCATCGTTGGGGCCGTAATCGTGATCGTCCCAAATGGCGTAATGTGCGCCGGTGCGCAGCAGCCGCTGCATCTCGGGCAGCGAGCGCGTGTGCGTGTAACGGTGCAGGTAGCCGCTGCGCGTTCCCCAATCGGGTTCGCGCAAGTAGATGTTATCGCCTAACCACAACATGGCATCCGGCTGCTTGGTGGCGATGGCGTCGAAGATGCCGTACCCGCCGCCATAGGGCGTTCCCGGACGATCATAAGCAGGCTCGTTCACGTACGTGCAGCTGCCCAGGGCCACGGTGAATGCCGGTGGATCGGTGCGGTGCTTCCACAGCGTTTGCGTGCGGAAGGTGAGCGGCTCGGCAAGCGCGGCCTTGCCATTCACGATGGGGCGATAGCGGTATTCCGTGCCGGGCACCAAGCCGTCGAGATTGAAATCCAAGCAATGCGCTTGCGAGGCATCGCTGTCCTGCACCGGTGTGCGCATCACGCTATCGGGGCTGCTCGCCTTCCAGTATTCCATGCGTGCCGCGCAAGGGCCAAGGCATTGCATCCACACGGTGGCGGCCAGCATGTCCACATGACCGAGCATGGGGCCGTTGATCGCAGGCTGTGCGAAGCCTGTGCAAGCCAGCAGCAAAGAGGGGAGAAGGAGGGCGCGCATGCGTGCAAGTTTACTGGTGGGCGACGAGGCGAATGAAAGGTGCAATGGACGGGACCTAGGAATCAGAAAGCCCGGAGCAATCGCCCCGGGCTTTCTGCTGATGCGCGAATGGCTCTGTGTTCAGGTGTGGATCCAGGTCATCCGGCAGTCGCATTCATCGCTTGATGAAATGGGCTCGCTGCATCTCGCCTTCAACGATGGTGCGGAGCACATAGCTTCCTGCGGCAAGGCTGCTCACATCAATCTGTCCGCCACGGCTGCTCGTGCTCAGGATCATCTTGCCCGAAGCATCCATCACCTCCACGAAGGTGTTCATCGCCGTGGTAGGAACCACGATGAAATCGGTTGCGGGATTCGGCGAGACGATGAAGCGCTCGCTGTCCATGTCGGGCGTGCGCGTGAAGGTGCCTTCGACGATGATGTGGGTGGTATTGATCGCAGGATCAGTGATCACATCCACCGTGCCGCTGGGCCAACGGATCAGGATCTCTTCCACCGCATCATCCTGGCCCAGGCCGAAGTGCGCGCCGATGAAGCTCATGTAGCCGAAGCCGTCGCCGCTGCGGATGTCGCGGATCTGCGTGCCCAGGGCACTGGTGATGGTTACGCGCGCACCGATCGCATCGCGGTTGCTGATCGTGCCCCGCGGGTTGATGCGGATCCAGTTGTTGCTGTTGCCGTTGTTGCGCTGGTAGCCCGATCCGCCAACTACGTCCAGGAAGCCATCGTTGTTCATGTCGCCGATAGCGCTGTTGTAGATCGCAATGGGAGTAGGGGAGAAGGTGCCGTTGCCGTTGTTCAGGTGCAGGCCGTTGCCGCCGAGGATATCGAGCCAGCCATCGTTGTTGAAGTCGTGCGTGGTCCACTCGATGCTCGATCCGCCCGCGAGGTCCATGCCGCTACCGATGATGGCGTTGGTGAAAACACCGGATCCATTGTTGCGCAGCAGCTTGTGCGTGCCGCTGAAATCGCTCTCGCCCACCAATGCATCCATGTCGCCATCGTTATCGAAATCGCCCCAAGCGCTGCTCCAGCTCTGGTGGAAATCGGCCAGCCCTTGCGCAGGTGCCACGTTGGTGAAGCCCCCGCTGCCGTTGTTCAGCATCAGCAGATCCGTGGCATCGCAGCCGCACTTGGCCACGAAGAGGTCCTGGTCGCCGTCGTTGTCCACATCGGTGAAGATGCTGCCGTAGTTGCCGCAGGTGGTGCCGTAGCCGCCTTGGGTATGCACCAGCACGCCGGCGCCATTGTTCAAGAAGGCCACGTTGGCATCCACATCGTGGCAGACGAAGGCATCGAGGTGGCCATCGTTGTTCAGGTCAACGAAGTTGGTGCGCTGGCAGAAGATGTACTGGGGCGGACTGAATTCCGTGTAGGCCGTGCCGTTCGCGTTGGCCGTCATGAAGGTGGCGCCGCTGCCGCCGCCATACAGCAGGTCGCGGTAGCCGTTGCTGTCCCAATCGCCGATCGCGAAGCTCCACGATGCGGTGTTGTCCGCATTGGTGGTGGGGAAGGTGACCACGTTGAAGGTTCCCGCTCCTTGGTAGGCCACCTTGAAGTTGTTCAAGCCAGGCATCACCGCATCGTCCTTGCCGTCGTCATTCATGTCCACTGCGCCCTGAATGCCACTGGCACCGGGAATGGAAACGTTGGTGAAGGTGATCTGTGCGACGGCACTCAGCGGCAACAGCGCTAGTGCGAGGCGAAGAATGGTGCTCATGTCCTTGTGGGTTTGGTGGCCAAAGTATCGGGCCGGTAGATCGGCGGTTTGCCGTTCCTCGGTTCAATACTGAAAAGCAGCGGGCACTGCGGAAGGGTTGAGAACACCCAACCTTTTTGCATCGAGTTACGTGCAGCGTTGGTCCTTCGAATGGGTGGAAAAGAACAAGCCCCGGTTTCCCGAGGCTTGATCCTATTCGCATTTTCCACTCACCCCCTCCTGAACCACTTCCCGAAACCGCTGCGTTTCGGCTCTTCGGGCTTGGCCTTGGTAGCGGTGCTCAGGTTCTCCTCATCGAAGAGCTCCTTGGTGAGCTTGGCGTAGTCGGGATTCGCGGCGCTGTGCTGCTCTTGCGGGCGTTGCTGCGGGCGGTTCTGCTGCGGCGCTTGCTCACGGCGCTGTTGCCCATCACGGTTGGGGCGCTCGTTGCGGTTGCCTTGCTGCGGACGGCGGTCGTCGCGTTGGCGTTGTTGGCCTTGGCCGCGCTCACCTTGTCCAGCGGCACGCTGCGGACGATCGTTGCGGCGCTCCTGCCCAGTGCGCTGGCCTTGCGGGGCGCGCTGCTCTTGGCTGCGGCCTTGCCCGCGATTGCCTTCCGGGCGAGCGCTTCGTCCTTGCTGGCGCGGCTGGTCATTGCGTTGGTGCTGATTGCCGCCGCGACCAGGACCACGGGGCTGTCGCGGCTCACGCACTTCCGGTTCCGCCTTCTTAGGGCCGCCCACCATCTCGAAGGTGTGGCCTTTCTCAACAGGTACTTCGCGGCGAATGAGCTTCTGGATATCGCGCAGGTACTCCTTCTCCTCGTGGTCGCAGAAGCTGATGGCCTTGCCGGCGGCACCTGCGCGGCCCGTGCGACCGATGCGATGCACATAGGTCTCGGGCACGTTCGGCAGGTCGAAATTGATCACGTGCGTGAGGCCGTCGATGTCGATGCCGCGTGCGGCGATGTCGGTTGCTACCAAGGCGCGCAGCTTTCCTTCCTTGAAGCCTTTGAGGGCATTCTGGCGGGCGGTCTGGCTCTTGTTGCCGTGGATGGCTTCAGCTAGGAAACCTGCCTGCGAGAGCACCTTGGCCACTTTGTTGGCGCCGTGCTTGGTGCGGGTGAAGACGAGCGCTTCGCGGATGGCCGGACCTTCGAGCAGGCTCAAGAGCAACTTGTTCTTGTCGGTGCGGTCAACGAAGTAGATGCGCTGATCGATGGTATCGGCGGTGCTGCTTACCGGGGCCACTTCCACCTTCACCGGGTTGGTGAGGATGCTGTTGGCCAGCTTGGCGATCTCGGGCGGCATGGTAGCGCTGAAGAAGAGGGTCTGGCGCTTCGCGGGCAGCTTGGCGATCACCTTCTTCACATCGTGGATGAAGCCCATGTCGAGCATGCGGTCGGCTTCATCGAGCACGAAGATCTCCAAGCCGTTCAGGTGAACGAAGCCCTGCTGCATCAGATCAAGCAGGCGGCCGGGCGTGGCCACCACGATGTCCACACCGCGTTGGAGGGCATCGGTCTGCGGCTTCTGGCCCACGCCGCCGAAGATCACGGTGTGCTTCTGCTGCAAGTGACGGCCGTAGGCCGAGAAGCTCTCACCGATCTGGATGGCCAACTCGCGCGTGGGGGTGAGGATGAGGCATTTGATGGCGCACTTGCCCGATTGGGGCCGGGCGCTCAATTCCTGCAGGATGGGGATGGCGAAGGCGGCGGTTTTCCCGGTGCCGGTCTGCGCACAGCCCAGCAGGTCACTTCCCTTCACCAGGTGCGGGATGGCTTGTTGCTGAATAGGGGTGGGATGGGTGTAGCCTTCTTCGTTGAGGGCTTTCAAGATGGGCTCGATGAGCCCTAGGTCGTTGAACGTGGTACGTTCCATAGGTATGCGCCGAGTCCTCGGCGTCAGGATGTTGTGATGTGTTCAGGCCATTGTCCCTGAGCACACCTTTTCAAGTGTTCTGTGTTGCCCCTTTAATCGGGTCCGGCGTTCAATGCTCCGCTGGGAGATGGCGCCTGGACAGGTCATCCGCGACGTTGCCGCGGGGAAAAGCTGGGCGCTTGGGGCGCGCATCGGTCCTTCCGATGCGGGGGCGAATGTAGGGCGAAGGGACGAGAAGGTCGGCGGGCCTGAAGAAGAACCCATGTGGCGAGCACGAGTGCTTCTGTTGCTCAGCGCATGTTCAGCAGACGGCTTCAATGGCCGTCAAGAATGAAATGGCGCGATGCGAATGCACGCTGGTTCCGCTGTCTTGATCCAGTCGCCTATCGTTTTCATACGCGCGAAACCCGCGCATCCATGTCCCGTAGGGTCGCAGCGTCCATACGAGCCATGAAACGACGCGAACCCCTACTGCAACGAGCATTTCCGATCATGCGCGCACTGTTGCTGTGCGCTTCGTTGTTGCCCTTCACCATCGCATCGGCCAGCCACCTTTCCGGTGGCGAGATCACGTGGTCGTGGGTGAGCGGGAACCAGTACCGCGTGCGGTTGACGCTTTTCCGCGATTGCGCAGGAGCTCCTATGCAGCCCACTGCACCAGTGCATGTGGTTGGCTCGAACCTGAATTACACCGTGGATTTCCAGTTGGAGTCGTCGAGCGAGGTCACGCAACTCTGTCCGTCGCTGATGCCATCGAGCGCGTGCAATGGCGGCACCTTGCCCGGACTTCAGCGGTACACCTATGCGAGGAATCTCCCATTCGCTCCGGGGCATATCTGGACCCTCACCTACACCGAGGTCTTCCGCAATGCGGCCATCATGAACCTCGTCTCACCGGACAACCTCGCCAATCGCATCCATGCCAGCATCAATACGGCTTTGGCACCGGGCAACAGTTCCCCGCAATTCTCCAACACGCCGATCCCCTACGTCTGCATCGGCCAGCCCGTGCAATACAGCTATGGTGCATACGATAGCAATGGTGACTCACTTGGGTATGAACTCATCAGTGCCTTGGGCACGAACGGAGCGGCCCTCCCTTACCTGTGGCCGCATGCTGCATCGAATCCCATCCCAGGGATCCAATTGAACAGCGCAACCGGCGAACTCAGCTTCACGCCGCAACTGGCGGGCAATTGGGTGGTGGTGGTGAAGGTCACGCAATACAATTCGAGCGGACAGGCCATGGGCTACGCCATCCGCGACATGCAATTCGTGGTGTACCCCTGCGCCAATGACCAACCCGATCCCAATACAGGACTCATCGAGGACCTCACCGGTGCCTGCATGCTGAGCGGTCCGCGCGCCATTGAATTGTGCCAGTCGGGCAGCTTCTGCTTCAACATCCAGGTTTCCGATCCCAATGCTGGCGACGTGCTCACGGCCATGAGCAATGTGGAAGCCAACCTTCCGGGCGCCACATTCTCATGGTCACCGGGCAATCCGGCCACCGGCACCATCTGCTGGACCGCACAGCCCGGGCTCACGGGGCTTTTCCCGTTCATCGTGCAGGTATCCGATGGCAATTGCCCGTTGCCTGCTGAGCAGACCTATGTGTATGCCGTGAACGTGAGCGAATGGCTGCAGGCCGGTATTGCCGTCGTGGATGAAAGCTGCGCGGGCCTCGGCAACGGCAGCGCGTCGGTCACCGTGGCATCGGGACTTGAACCATACAGCTACCAATGGAGCACGGGTGCCACGGGGCAGAGCATGGCCGGAAGCGCGGGCACCTACAGTTTGGTGCTCACCGATGCCACGGGTTGCACCACGCAAACGATTCCGTTCACCATTGGCACCAGCTTGCCTGCTACGGCCACGGCCGGTCCGGACGTGACGGTGTGCGCCGGAGTGACAGCAATACCCTTGAATGGGGAAGTGGATGGCGCGCCGCTGGGAACGTGGAGCGGTGGCTCGGGCAGCTTCACCGGCCAGTGGCCCAACGTGAGCTACAACCCGAGCGCAGCGGACCTTGCGCAAGGCAGCGTAACGCTTACACTCTCCGCCACGAGTGGAGGAGGGTGCCCGCCCGCCACCGATGCCTTGCAGATCGTGTTCGGAGGTGGATCAGCAGGCGCTGTTTCCGTGTCACCGGTGACTTGCGCCGGAGCGGCCAATGGCATGGCGCAATACGCACCCGATGCGCCGGGCCTCAATTATGCCTGGAATGATCCCGCCCAACAATCAGGACCCATTGCAACGGGCCTTGCAGTTGGCGCCTACGTGCTCACCATCACCGATGCTGCGGGCTGTACGCAGATGATCCCCGTTCAGGTGAGCGAGCCAGCGCCCTTGGTGCTGGCATCAATCGCGATCGCACCGGAAACCTGCGATGGCCCCGGATCACTTGCCCCGCAGGTGAATGGCGGCACGCCTCCTTACAGTTACGCGTGGAGCAACGGCAGCGAAGGCGCTGTGCTCTTGGGCAGTGGTGGCGATTACAGCGTGAGCATCAGCGATGCTGCTGGCTGCGCGCCCGTTACCGCGCAAGCCACCATTCCGAGCGATGGCCTGCCGGGTGAAGCCGATGCAGGCCCCGACCAATTCGTGTGCGCAACCGCATTGCCAGTTGTCCTTCAAGGCGCGGTGGCGAATGCGACCGATGCTTCCTGGAGCGGTGGGGGCGGGGTCTTCGCGGGTGCTGGCCTATCGGTTTCCTATTCACCATCATCGGCCGAGATCGCTGCTGGTGAAGTCACCTTGTACCTCACGGCGATGAGTGTTGGCGCTTGTCCACCGGGCATCGATTCCGTGACGATCCAGATCAGCCCAGCACTCAACGGACTGAGCCTGGCCATCACACCGGTGACCTGCGCGGGCGCTGCCAATGGCGTTGCCACGGTGCAGCCTCAGCTTGCCGGGTTGAGCTACGAATGGATCGGCCTCCCCGGCCAAACAGCGGCCACTGTTACGGGTCTATCGGGCGGGATCTGGGAGGTGCAGGTGTCAGGCGCTGCCGGATGCGATACCACGCTCTTCGCGAACATCGAAGAGCCGCCGTTCCTCGATGTGTTCATCGCGGCTTTCGACGCGTCCTGCTTCGGTGATAGCAATGGCGTGGCCACGGCGATGATCGATGGCGGAACGCCGGACTACAGCATCCTTTGGAGCAACGGCCAGATCGCGCCCAGCCTGAGCATGCTGCCCGCTGGCCCTATCGGGTTAACCGTAACCGATGCGCAGGGCTGCACGGCAACGGCCGAAGCACTGATCGGCCAAGCATCGCCGATCACCGCTTGGATCACCGCGCCCGATACGGTATGCGCCGGTGCGCCATTCGAGGTGGTGGCAAACGCCGAGGGCGGCAGCTCCAACTATGTTTTCTCCTGGCAGGGCTATGGAAGCGGTGATAGCATCACGCTCAGCTTGAATGCCACGCAGACCATCGTGATGCAAGCGCAGGATGCCTTCGGTTGCCCTGCTGCGCCGGTCACGGCAACCATCTCCGTCCTCAACCTGAACAATGCATCGCTCTCACTCACTGACGATACGCTGGTCTGCCCGGGGAGTACGATTGTGCTCTCCGCGCAAGTGCTCGGCTATCCGGGTGAGGTGAGCATCAGTTGGCCCGAGCTCGGTGCTTCAGGCAATGGCCCGCATGCGCTGCTGGCACTGGCAGATACCGTGATCCATGTGGTGGCCACCGATGCATGCGGCGCGCAATTGCTCGACAGCGTGCTGGTTTCGGTGGATCAGTTGCCCGTGATCGATTGGCCAGCCGTGATCGGTGAAGGCTGCGCGCCATTCACTATGCAGTTGCAGCCGCCTGCGGGCACCAATGGCATGTCGTTCCAATGGAATTTGGGCGTTGCCGGACTGAGCAACGAACCTGCGCCAACCGCACAATTCCCGGCGGGCGAGCATGTGATCGCGTTGATCATCACCACCGTGAACGGCTGTGCCATGGCCTCGCCCGTGCAGAGCAACGTCGTGGTGCATCAGCCGCCCGATGCCGCTTTCGACGCATCGGCATGGTCACTGTATGCGAGCCAGGCCGAAGCCGCTTTCACCGATGCGAGCAGCGGCGCAGTGTCCACCTGGCATTGGGATTTCGGCGATGGATCCAGCAGCGGCGAACAGGATCCCGTGCATTGGTACCATGCGGCGGGCAACTACCCGGTCACCTTCACTGTAGCCGATGCCTTTGGCTGCACCGACGCCATCACCAGATTCATCGAGGTCTTAGCCGACCACCAGATCGCCATCCCCAATGCCTTCACGCCCAATCCCGCCGGACCCAACGGCGGGCAGTGGAACCGCAACGACCTGAGCAACGATGTCTTCTTCCCCTTGGTGAGCGATGTGAGCGACTATGAGCTCCTCATCTTCAACCGTTGGGGCGAAGTGCTCTTCGAGAGCCAAGATCCAGCCATCGGTTGGGACGGCTACCACCGGGGGCGCTTAAGCCCGGCCGATGGATACGTGTACCGCATCAGCGCCACCTTCAACGACGGCCAGCGCCTAAGCCGCACCGGCCCCTTCACCCTGATCCGATGAAACGCAACGGCTTCATGCTGCTACTCGCAGCCGCACTCTTGTGCCCCGCTCTCGCTCGTGCGCAGGACCCTCAATTCTCGCAGTCGTTCGCCGCGCCCTTGTATGTCGATCCGGCCCTCGCCGGGCATACGCGGCGCGATCGCGCGGTGCTCAACTACCGCTTGCAATGGCCGGGGCTCAGTCCCGGATTCGAGACCGTCATGGCCTCGTACGATCGGCGTTCGCGCAGCCACGGCAACGGCCTCGGCGGCTTCGTCATGCAGGACCGCAGTGCGGGTCTTCGGCGCACCGCATTGGGCGCGGCATACAGCCACCAGGTGCGCTTGAATCGCCGCTTCACCGCGCGCGCCGGTTTGCAAGTGGGCATGGGCGCACTGTCGCAGGCCGGCAGCTACCTCTTCGGCGATCAGTTGTTGCGCGACAATGCGCCCACCAGCGTCGAGACCGGTTTCGTGCAGCAGCAGCGCTGGTTCGATGCCGCCGCCGGTGGCCTGGTCCACGATGCACGCAGCTGGGCAGGGCTCGCCGTGCACCACTTGAACCGACCGCGTGCAGGATTGCGCCGCGATGCCGATGCCCGCATGCCCATGCGCTACACGGTGCATGGCGGCCATGCCATGCCTTTGGATAAACAGCGCATCGAGCGCAGCACAACGGTGCTCACGCTGGTGGCCCTGTACAAACAGCAAGGCACGTGGAACCAGCTCGATGCCGGAGGCTATGTGCAGCACGGCTTGCTCACCGCCGGCCTGTGGTACCGCGGATTGCCGCTGCTGCGCAACGAGCCGCGCGGCGCCAACGGCAGCGAATCGCTGGTGGTGCTGGTGGGCGTTGCGAGCAAAGGCAGCTTGCGCGTGGCATACAGCTACGATTTCACCTTGAGCCGCTTGGGCCAACGGCCCGGAGGTGCGCACGAGATTTCCCTGGTGCATGAATGGAGGCGCCGAGCGCAAGCAAAGATTCCGGCCATGGTGCCCTGTCCGAAATTCTGATCCTCTGGAGAGGTGTGCATTCCCTGTAACCGTGCATGCACGGTACCGTAGGGTCTCGCATGTTCCACTCCCCATCCGGTTCAACGCAGCATGGCCTGCCGGGCCATTCCGCGTGCCATGGTCATGCGGCCTGCTTCTACCTGGAGCCGGCGTTCATGATCGATCAAGTGGCCAAGCAACTGCAAGGCGTGCTGCACCACGGGCATGCCGGCCTGCTCATGGCCTCCGATTCAACGCTGCATGCCGTGATGGCGCATCGCGATGTGCCCGGCGACCTGGTGTGGAAAGCGCATGCTGAAGGAAGGCTGCAATTGCTCGAAGCCGAGCTGTGCCTGGGGCAGCTCACCATGGCGAACAAGTCCGTCGCGGATCATTTCCGCACGCTCATCGCGAAGCGCATGCAGCGCCTCGCACAGCGATTCGGCCAAGTGCATGTCTATTCAGAATTGGTGACCCTGCTCTGCGAGCGCGACAATTACATGGACGCCGTTCGCTTGGAGGAACTATGGGTGCAATTGGCTCATGAGCACCGCTACGACCTGGTCTGCGGCTACTCCATGGACATGTTCACCCGTAGCCGGAACGCCCGCAGCGCCGAACGGATCCGCCGCGCGCACGATCGCGTGATCAGGTGCTGAAATGCGCGTGGCGCAGCCTGTAACCCGCTTTGCCCGGTACCGTAGGGGAACGCAAACCAAACTGCCATGAACCCATCGTTCTCGATCACGAAGATCCTATGCGGCGCTTGCCTCGCCGGCTTTGTCGCATTCGCTCCGCACGATGCCGCTGCACAAATGCAAAGGCAGTCTGGAGTGCAGTTGGCACAGCATCATCCGCCCTTCACCGGGGCCTGCGATTTCAAGCAGATCACCGCTACGCGCACCGCCGATGCCGTGCTGACCGAATGGGAGGCTCCGCTGCACCAACGTGAATCGGTCTATCATTTCCAGCATAGCCCCGACGGCATCAGCTGGGTCACGAGCCACGTGCTCGCCTACAGCGCTGGGCCGGAATGGCCCGAGACGCGATCATCGCTGGAGATGCATCCCCTTCCGAACAGCGCATACATCCGCATCAAGCACCTGGTCGGCCGCGAGACGCAATGCATCACGCATGCCGTGGCCATCAACGATGCAGCGCCCGCCACCTTGGCGAATCCTGAACCGCAACCCGAGCCGATGCTGGTGCATGCGCGGCCGTGAATGAGCATTGAACTGGACGGACTCTCAACCACTGACTGACATGAACCTCGCACTTCGTTTCCATGAACAGCTCCCGCAGCGCATCGCCGTGTTGGCCCTGTTCTGTTGCGCCCTTCCCGCATTCACCAGCGCGCAGGAATTGGTGAACGGCGATTTCGAGAGCGGCGCATCGGGATGGACCTCCTGCTTGTATGAACTGAATACTTCCAATGTGTACGGCGGGCCCAGTGCCACCAATACCGTTGCCGAAGTGGATGGCGACCTTACCAGCAGCCCCGACGACGACCGCAAGCTCTGCCAAGCGGTCTCCGGTTTCGTGATCGGTGAATTGTACGAGCTGGGCTTCGAGGCCACGCGCCGCGTGCATGCCTTCACGCCCACCACCGTCACGGTACACATCACCATCGATGGCGGCGCGCTCAGCACTTCGGTATCGCGCACCGGTGGTTGGGACATGCAACAGCAATACATCCTCTTCTCCGCCACGCAGAACACGCACACCATCGAGTTCAGCCCCGACTTCGAGGGTTCCTACGGAATGCTCTTCGACAACATCACCATCGCTCCGGCGCAGTTCCTGCCTGTTGAATTGCTGGCCTTCCATGCGGAAGCAGTGCCGCAAGGCGTGCATCTGGCTTGGTCAACCGGCACCGAAGCGGGCACCTCATGGTTCCGCGTGGAGCGCAGCACCGATGGCGCGCAATGGGATGCCGTGAGCCAGGTGGCCGCCGCCGGCTACAGCAACGCACGCAACGAATACGCATGGCACGATGCCGATCCTCCCTTCGGCGATCTGCTCTACCGCTTGCGCCTGGAGGATGCCGATGGCAGCTGGGCGCATTCGCAGGTGCGCGCGGTGCGGCACGCGCCGTACCATGCGGCCTGCTGGCCCAATCCCGCGCGCGATGTGGTGCGCATGGCCGCGCCGCCCGAAGCCGTTGATGTCGCTTTGATCGATGGCACCGGCCGTTTGGTGCGCACCGCCTTCAGCCGTACCGATGGCCTGCTCGAATTCCCCGTGGAGGCCTGCGCCCCCGGTGCTTACCACGTGATCGACCTCAGCACGGGCAACGCCCTCGGCAGATTCATGAAGCAGTGAGCGACTCAGCGTGTGCTTGCCGTAAGCGCCATCGACATGATCACCAGCATCGCGAAGAATAGGATCGGTCTCCAGTGCTGCTTCAAGAGCGTGAGGGCCATGGCTTGTTTGTGTTCGGGGCGCAATGAAATCCGGCCCATTCCCGTGGAAACATGACGGTGGGCATGTTCGGGATCCTGTTCATCCACAACCCTGATGCATGCGCATCGGTGCGTTGCGCACCAGGCCCGCAAGCACCCGAACCCAATCGCACCACGCCCGTTGAAGGGCCACCAATGCACGGCCATGATCCGCTCCCGCATGACCCCCGCCCAGGTGGCCGCTGCCGCCCGCAAGGACGTGGGCCAGTTGCTGGCGCATGTGGCCGAGCAGCATGCCGACCTGGCACGCCGCTGCCCCAAGGCCGGTAGCAACAAGCTGCTGCGCCGCAGCGGCCGCTTCACCTCGCGCAAGGGCCTGCAATGGATCTATGTGGCCACCGCCACCAAGGATCGCCTCACCATTTACCCGCTGCTGTGGTATCCCACCACCACCGGTATTTGCGCGCTGCAGATCGATGCCGAAGGCCCCGCCTGCTTCTTCCAGCAGCACGTCATGGAGCGCTACATCAAGCGCTACTTAGGTCATGGCGACCTGTGGAATGCCCTGCGCGAATTCCACCTGCACAACTACGACAAGGTCTTCCATCCGGACGACTACAAGGGCGACAGCAGCAGCTACGTGGCCATCCTCGACGATGGGTTTGTGGCCGGCGAGTTCCAGCAGCAAGAGGCCATCGTGTATTTCCGCACCTTCTATTGCTTCACCAGCGGCCACCGGCGCTTCGGCCATTTGCGCGCGGCCTTGAAATGGCGCGAAGCCTTGCAGCAAACCACCTTCGAGCACCTGGGCCGCCGCAGCACGCCGCACACCGCGTGGGGCAGGGGCTATGCGCGCGGGGCAGGGGAGTGGAAGTTGGCGGCGTGAGGTGCGCAGCAGGCTGTGTCAGCACATCCAAGTAGGGGGTCCAGCAGGCCCGTCTGGAACAGCCTAACGCCGAGCACGAACATGGCGATGATCACCAGCTTCCGCATACGCCTGCACGAACCGGTACTGCCGGGCATCACGGTTACCAACGCCGCCGATATCTACTTCGACTTTAATCCGCCCATTCGCACCCCCGATGTAGTGGTGGTCACAGAGACGAGCACGGGCGCTGCCTCCATCACTTCCGATCCCCTGCGCCTTGTGCCGAACCCCGCGCACGACCGCGTGAATCTGGTGTGCAGTGCGCCACCTGTGCGTGCGCGCATCCGCGCTGCCGATGGCCGCATTGTGCTGGAGCAGGCGCTTGCACCGGGTCACACCACGCTCGATATCGGCGCACTGGCCGCTGGCAGCTACGTGGTGGAGGCTACCACGGCCAATGGTGCCGTGAAGGTGATGCGGTTGGTGAGGCAGTAGGGGAGGTATCGGGTATTGGAGGGGCCTCGGCGACATGGAAGGCGAGAGGCCGCAGGGTCGCTGAAGACAGCAGACGCTGCTTGGTCAAAAGAACCTCTTTGCATACATTCAACCCCCGAAACCCATAGACATGCGCAACCCCACTGCTTTTTTCTGACGCTCTTCACATTCAGCTCCTTTGCCCAGCCGTTTGCTCCGCAGAGCATTATTTGCCAAAGCCTGTTGAACCCTGAAGGGGTCCGAGCTGCGGACCTCGATGGTGATGGGGATCTGGATGCATTGGCGACTAACGGGACAGCAATTTGTTGGTACCCCAACGACGGCTCAGGCGCCTTTGGTCCGCTGCGCCCAATTGGGACGACGGCCAATGGATATGTATCGTCGATGCATGCTTTCGATCTGGATGGCGATGGGGACGAGGATGTGCTTTGCGCTGTTGGCAACGACAACAGAATTGCGTGGTACGCCAACAATGGTTCGGGTGTTTTTGGACCGATGCAAACCATATCCATACAGTTGAATTGGGCGAGTGGTGTGTTTGCCGCTGATCTGGATGGCGACGGCGACCTGGATGTCATTTCCGCTTCCATTTACGACGACAAGATCGCATGGTACGCGAATAACGGATTCGGAGGATTTGGACCGCAACAGGTCATTTCGACTTTGGCCAATTCAGCGCGCTCGGTCCATGCCGCCGACCTGGATGGTGATGGCGACATGGATGTGCTTTCCGCATCCTCGTCAGACAACAAGATTGCCTGTTACATGAATAACGGCGCTGGCAGTTTTGGATCGCAACAGGTCATTTCAACGCAAGCCACCACTGCGCAGGCCGTGTTTGCCGCCGACCTCGATGGCGATGGCGATCAGGATGTGCTTTCCGCATCTGGCGGGAATGACAGGATCGCATGGTATCCCAATGACGGAATTGGAGGCTTCGGGCCTCAGCTGGTCATCTCGAACCTCGCGGACAACGCCAGGAACGTATATGCCGCCGACCTTGATGGGGATGGCGACCTTGATGTTCTTTCTGCTTCGAGCGATGACAACAAGGTCGCCTGGTATACGAACGATGGCTCAGGTGG
>JBATND010000211.1:0-20656 GCA_049290175.1 Flavobacteriales bacterium
CTCCACCAGGGCTCCGCCGTTGAGGGGCACGAAGATCACTCGGTACTCGCGTCGCCTTCCTTGTGGCGCTTGGAATACCGGCTGCGTGGTCAGGTTGCCTTTGCAGTCGATCACGCCGTTGCGGCATTCGTCCTGTAACAGGAAACGTTGGCGGTAGAACGGATAGCTCCAGGCCACGTTCTCAGGCTTTAGTTCCTCGATGCCCGTATTGGTCTTGAAGGCGTGCTTCATCATCCATGTCACAGGCACGTTGTCCTTCTTCACTTCAACCCAACCGCTGGTCTTCAGTTCAAGCGCGCGCAGTTTGATGGATACCGTGAATTCGGTATTCGGTGCGAGGTAGTCGTTCGGGCCGAGCGTGGCCATCTCCATGTTCGTGGCGATGGTGGTGGTGCCCGCGACGAGGGTGTTACCGATTTTCTTGCGCAACTCGAAGTGCTCGATCTCCAGCTTGAAGGTGCGTGGCACCCAGCTTCCGCTCGAGCTCATCTCGTGCATAGTGAAGGCGTTATCGACCTTCATGTTGAAAACGGCTTCCGGCATGGTGCCGCAATCCACGCCGCACACCTTGGCATCGCTGCACGATGGCGGCAGGCCGCTGAGATCGGCCGGGCTCAGGCCGCCGATGGGATTGAGGCCGTTGAGGAGGTCCTGGTTTGGCGACGTGCATCGCGTACCCGCGCTGAAGGGCAAGGTGATGGAGCCGCTCACCATGCCGTGCAGGATGTTGTACGAGCCATGCACGAAGCCATTGAGCCAGGAGGGATTCGCGAAGCCGCATTGGAAGAGACCGGCCAATCCCACCTCGAAGAGATGGTACTCGCCATTGAAGATGCTGAAGTCCACCGTGATGCTCACCGCTGCATCCATGAAGCCATAGAGCTGCCCATTCACATAGAAGGGGCCGATGCCGGGATTCGTCTCCCCGAGGCATTCCATGCCCGCTGAGGACCGGAACATGAGATCGAAGCCGATCTCGCCTACCACATGGTACCCGAAGACGAGCCACTTGTTCTTGGTGGCCAATGGCACCGCGGCCCCGAAAGCGATCCCGCTGGCATCGCTGATGTCGTCGCGCACGAGCATGCTCAGCGGTACCAGGCTGGCCACTTCCACGGGCGGGTAGGGCACCGACGGCAGGTCGTCGCCGAGCATGATGTAGAATCCGCCGGAGATGAAATCAACGAACGTGAGGCCCACACGGTCCACCGGATTGCCTACATAGATGTGCCACGTGTCTGGCGTGATCACCAGTTCCAGCGCGCCGGCCCTCTTGTTGTTGCCATTGCCGTAAAGGACATCGACCCCGCTACTGGCCTTCAGGTGAACGAACATCTCGAAGTTGGCGCTGAAGACATCGTTCGGGAAGTCGTATGCGATGCGGCCGTTGCCGCGCACGGGGATGTGGCCCTCCTCGCCGCGCTTGTGCATCACCTGCATGTTGCCATCGAGGAAGATGTTGAGCAGGCCGCCCTCGCTGGTGAATTGCGCGCCCGCGCTCACATCGCCGTTGTAGGCGTTGCCGGTGCTGGGATCGCCGAATGCGATGGTGGCCTTGAAGCCGAAGCCCACCGCTGGGTCGGGCGTGAAGCTCAAGCCGCTCAGCGTGAGGCCGGGCTCGAAGTTGGGATCGCCCAGGTTGGCCATCTCCTGTTCGGTGATCGCGCTGGAGAGCGGCGGCGATCCCGTTTGCCGCATGTGGTACCACGCCGCGCCGCCGAAGCCATAGATGGTGAAGGCGCTGGGCTTGTTGAAGCCGCCCTCCTTGGCAGCCATGGCATCCACGTACCAGTACTTGTTGCTTCCCACCGTGCCGAACTGCGCGTTTGCTAATACTTCCACCCGGCGGTTGAAGAATTGCGCGCGCAGGTTGCCCTTGATGCCGTTGCCGTAAGTGGGACTGTCGCGGTACCAATTCAGCCCGCCTGCCACATGCACGGCGCCGGTACCACCGGTGATGCCGATGGAATCGAGCCGCATCTCGGGATCGGCCCACTGGTGGATCGCTGTGGTGTTGAGCACACCGAGCGTGGCCACGCGCGTAGTGGCAACGAAGATGTTGGTGCTGCCGGATAGGTTCAGGTTGATGTCGTAGGCGATGCCCGCCGCAGGTTTGCCATCGATGGTGGTGCGCTCGCCGGTGACCCGTGTGATGCTCACCGGGAATCCGCCGCCGCTGCCGCCAGCCGGAGTGGGCCCCGCTGCGTCATCCAACATCTCGCCACCCATGAATTTCTGGGGGCTAGCGAGAGAGAACACCGCGGTGGTGTTGATATTGGTCAAGGGGTCAAGCGTCATGAACTGGAGGTTCTCGAACGCAACACCGCTGAAGTTCATCGCCACCGCCACTGAGGGGGGGCTGGCCAATGTGAGCGATCCGTTCAGTGTGGCTTTCGCATAGGTCCCTGTCTGCTCATGCCCAATGGTGCCCAGCACGGTGCTGGTCTCCTCGAGCAGCAGGTTGGCGGCGAGGAAGGGAACAGGTATGAGGACATCGTCCTGCGGTTCGATCAGGAATTCGATCCATTTGTCGGAGGTGATCGGGTTCTGTCGTCGTAGGGCGCTGTAGTCCAGCAGGGTGGCGCTCACCGCGGTGCGCATGCGGCCTTTCATGACGGCCTGGCTGAAGCTGTTCGCCACGATGTCCAACTGCAGCGTATCCACCGAGATGGCCCAACCGGCGAGGTCGCCTTCGTTCACGCCGATGAGGCTGGCGAGCTTGAAGCTCGCGGTGAGCTGGCTGTTATGGACCACCATGTTGTCCACCAGTGCCGTCACGCGTTCGGTGCTGCCGAAGCGCTTCACGCCATCGGGCAGCCTGAGCATAGCTCGTTTCAGATAGAACCCGCGCCAGGTGGGATCGCTTACGCCATTCGCATCCATCAGCCCCACGCGTTGCGACACTTCCGGGCTCAAGCTCATCTCCGGCGGGTTCGCATAGCTCGCCAGATCGAGCCACGCTTCCTGCACGGCGAAGCCCCAGCCTTCGCCGCCATCGATGTGGAAAGGCTTGTTGAAGTCCACGCGGCCCATGAGGCCGCCGCGCCCGGTTCGCGTCTTCAGGGATGCGATGATCTTGTCGGGCCCGGAGCTTCCATCGGTCAGGTCCTCGCGCAGGTGGTCTGGGCTGAAGCGCCATTGCGCATCGAGCTGCAGCGCGCGGAAGCCACGGCAATCCCACAGCACATAGGTGCCCGAATCCACCACGTTGATGTAGTTGCCCGCCTCGAATTTCGTGCTGCGCAGCACCAGCGTGTCACCACCGATGTCCACGCGCACATCATCCACGAGGTAGAGCATGGCGTCCGTATCCGGGCATCCCACGCCATCGGGCTGGAACACTTGTTCGCCGATGCCGAGCCCGTAGTTGAAGCCGAGTTCGGGCACCGGCACGCTCATCATGGCATTGAGCTTCGCGACGCTATCGGTGAACTGCATGCCCACGATGCCGATGGTGAAGCGGCCGCCGGGCACATCGGTGGCGATGCCGATGGGCAGACCCATCGGCGTGGTTCCGTTCATCTGCATGGCGAGCCTTCCCGTGGCATTCAGGTAGTCATCGATCGTTTGCGCGGCGACGGGGCTGAAACCTGCGGCCAGCCCAGCACCCATGCGCCATCCCGCCGGCACGACGGTCTCGTTGTCGTATAGCCCGAGCACTTCGCCGGTGTACAAGACCTTGGCAGCGTTGATCTGCGCATTGGAGAAGGCCACCTTCATCGGGCAGTTCATGAAGGGCACGGGGATGAGGCCCTCACCGCTCGCGCTTCCGCCAGCCCAAGTGATGGAAGTGATGCGCATGTTGAACAAGCCCACGGAGACCGTATCGTTCACGGCGGCATCCATCACCGGTACCCGCTGCGCGATGGGTGTGGGCTCTGCGCGGCAGATGCTCACGCATTCGCGTGGTCGCACTTCCTCCTCTTCTGGTTCTGGCGGTGGCGGGCTGTCCACCACCACCCGGAATTTGCGTATGGGCCCCTCGTGGTAGGTTTCTCCTTCAGCCGAGGTGGGATCCTTCATCCATGATACGCGCCAATAGAAGGTGCCCGTATCGGGGGGCACGAAGCCGATCGAATCGAGGCGGTAGAATTCCTCGGCGAAACAGGCATCGTCACACGCGTCGTTCAGCAATTGCACGGGGCCCAGTTCCCTGCTGCCGGTGGTGATGGGGTCGCTCATGGTCGGTGAGCGCGACACGTCTACTCGCCAGCGCTCATGGGCCGTGCCTTGTGTCTGCGTGGGCGCGTTGGTGCCGTAAAGGATCCGGATTGGGAAGGGCGGTCGCAGATTGAGGGGGGCCTCTGCCGTTTGGAAGCGGAGCTGCACGCGCGCGAAACCGGTGATGGTGGTGTCTCCGCCGTTCTTCTGGAGCACCGCATTCTGCACTGGCGACAACGGCCTAGGCAGGCCCATGCCGGAAACGAAGCGGCCTTCCGCATCGCCGTACCGCACATCCATACCTGCGCGGTCCTTGGTTCGCAGGTCAGCGGAGAGCGAGTAGGTGGAGCCGCGCTTGAACCGGCCTTCTGCCGTCGAATTGTTGGTGTACACGTTGATATGGCGCGCCTGCTCCTCGGTGAAATCCGGAGGGTTGTTGAGCAGCTGCCTCTGCGAAACGAAGTACCCATCGGCCCAATCGATCTCATTGGTCTCCGTATGCCGGTACGTGCGGTTCAGGAAGGCGCCATCCTTGAACACTTCCAACCGGCTCCAGAATTTCCCGGTGGTGCGGTCGTCGAAAGCCGGCGCATGCGGCTCGAAGCGGGCCATGATCGGCATCAGGTCCCACGGCAGTGTATCCTGCTGCGCGGGATAACTGAAACCGAAATCCGTGTCGCGATGCGCGTCGTAGGTGAAGGTGCAAGGGCTCATATAGCCATCGTTGCGGATCAGCATGCCCGATGCCGGGAAGGGGATGGCGCGCACCCACCAGGCATACATGCGGCCTGGCTCCAAGGCGGGCATCATCTGCGTGTAAGCGAGCTGCGTCCCGAACACCTCTTCCTCGTACACCACATCGGTGCTGGTCTCCAGCGCGGCTTGCGCGTTCGATGGATTGTCGATCCGCACCAAGCGGAACGCGTAGCTGACCGTAACGCCCGGCACCGCGCCAAAGGGGAGCATCCAGACGAAGTTGATGAACTGCGGGGTCTGCGGCGTTACCATCTCGCCGGTGCCATCGTCCCAGCAGGTAGGGGCCAGCGGTACCGGCGGCTCGCCCTCGCGCACCGTGAAATCCCTGCAGCCGGTGTTCGACAATTGCACCTCCGGATTGAGGTAGTCAAAGACCTGGAGGCAGAGTTCATAGGTCCCCTCGGGAATCACACCGAGCCGGAGCTGCGTCTCGTCCAGCCCTACAACCGTGGCCGGGTTGCCGTTGATCATGCTCAGGATCGGCAGCAGCGTCTCTCCTGTGAAATAGTTGCCGCCCGGCGTAACGGTCAACGACGGAGCGCTCCACGGCTGCCCTCCTTCAACCGTAGCGGAGATCTCACCGCCGGGTTCGCTGCGCACCCAACCGGCCAGATAGACCTGGTAGGTGGTGGTGGTGGGGTTGGTGATGGTGAACGCGATGGCTTCGGAGTTGCTGAAGTAGGAGGAGATGCTGGGCGAATAGGGTGGCAGCACCACCACGGTGATGGATAGCGGATAGTTCTCCTGCGCGTGAGCAAAAAGGCCGAGCAGCGCGGCCGTAATGGTGGCCAGGGAACGATGAGGGGTCCGGATGAGCATGGATCAGGACTTGGTTTGGAAGGTGAGCACATAGCCGCCCATGATGCGCACCTCGGTGAATTCACGCGTGGCGACGAACGAGGTCTTGTTCTGCAAGGCGTTGATGGAAAGCTGCAAGCGGTGCGCTTTGCCCACGCGGTATTGCAGCGTGTGGTTGGCATTCACGGTGGTGCCCGCATCACGGCCCTCCTGCAAGGCCTTGTTGAAGCTGGCCGAAAGGGACAGCATCAGCTTCTGCTTCGCGAAGGGCCTGGAGAACCCGAGAGAAGGCCCCACCAGGACGAACTCTCCGGTGCTGGTGCGGTTGCGATTGGCGTTCAGCCCGCCGCTCACCATGAGGTTGTCGCGCATGCGGATCCGGCCGATGTGCAGGTTCGCGTACAGCACTTCGTTCTCCGCGGTGGAAAAGGTGCCGAAGGGATTCAGGTCCTGGAGCTGTTGGAAGCCGCTGGCGAGCATCACGTTCCACGAGCGGAGCTTGTTGACCAGCGTGAAGCGTTGAGAGAGCGAGACGACGCGGTTCACCTGCGCTACGCGAAAGGTGTCGTTCAGCACGCGAAGGCCGGCTTCTTGCGCGATGCCGTAGTTGGAGAAGTTGGCATCCACGCCGTACACCCGGCTCGGGTTCCAAGCGGCGTTCGCCGATCCGATTCGGCGCACCGACGTGGTGATCTTGGTGCCTCGTATGTTGTCCTGCTGCAGCCCATAGCTGCCGCCGAGGCGGAGCTTGCCCTTCTTGATGCGCACGCTGGGCTCCACGGTCACGGAGCGCACATCGGTCTGCTGGTAGAACGCGCCAAGCGAGCGGTAGCCCGGCTCCACCTCCTTGTACTGCACGCGCATGCTGAAATGCTTGGCATGCCAGCGCAACGAGGTGTTCCCGGCGAAGAGCGCGCGTGTGCTGAAGCGCGGCGTGAAGAGCGTGTTGGTGAAGCGCGGCAAGCTGCTGTCTTCCAGGATCGGCGCGCGCACGTCCTCGGTGAGCGCGCTGCCGGCCACATCGAACTCCCACGAGAGCTTCGGTCCGATGGCGACACGGCCGCTGAGGCCGAGCGCCACATTCTCCATGGGCGTCACACGTGTGTTGCCGACGAGTTCCGGGATGGATGATGTGTCGTCCGCAGCGCGGAAGAGGAGCAGGTCAACGAAGGTGCGGCGCGTGCCCGCGCCCAGCTTCACGCCCATGCCCATGCGCCGGTAAGCCGGGATGGGAACAATGCTGCCCAGGGTATCCTGGGCGATGGGCTTATTGAACCGCCCATAGAACGCCGCGAAGCGGAATCCCTTCGGCTCCAACTCGATGCCGGCGCCGTAGAACTGCAGCCCTGCGAAGGTGTACGGATTGAAGCGCATGCTGCGGTAGCCGAAGTGCAGCTTGATCCACTTGTAGTAGGGGCTCATGCCGTAGCGGTTGAAAGGCTGTGTCCAGGTCCGTTCCTGCGAGCCCACGGAATAGCTGAACGGCGCCTGCCAGCCCCACAGGGAGAGTGTCACGGTCCCCGTGCTGTTCCAGTAGTATGGCTGGTTGCGCGGGGTGCCATCGCCGCTGTAGAAGTAGGGCCCGCCCTGAAGGGAGAGGCTGCCGCTCAGCGCGAAGGGCTTCTTGTTCCCAATCTGCCCTAAGTCCTGTGCCTGGCTCGATCCATGCGCCAGCAATGCGGTGAGGAGCAATATCCTCATGAACCGATTGGCCGCCTGTTGAACGCTGAGCATGACCCCTTGCATGCGCGTGCATGCTGATGGCCAAAGCAACCGGGGCACGAGGGCCCGGGAAATACCACGTCAGTAGTAGAACGGACTAGGTGCCGTTGGGGTACACCTTGCGGATGGCCTCCATGCGCGAGCCCACTTGCAGCTTCTCATAGATGTTGCGCACGTGCTTGCGCACGGTCTCGGTGCTGATGCCCGCCTTGGCTGCGATCTCCTTGTACATGAGCCCGTTGGCGAGCTGGTCGAGGATGCCCTTCTCGCGATCGGTGAGCAGGTGGTCCTGGATGCTTTGCTGGGCTTGACCCTGGAACGAAGCCACCACGAGACGAGCGATTGGCGGAGACATGGGCGAGCCACCGGCATGGATGTCGCGCACGGCGGCGATGATGTCCTCCGCTTCGGCATTCTTCACCATGTACCCGGTGGCGCCCGCGCACAAAGCTTCGTGGATGTACGCCGGGCTCTCGAACACCGTGCTCATCAGGTATTGCGTCCCGGTCCGCCGCGGCTTGGCCTGCCGCACGCATTCGATGCCGTTGGCACCAGGAAGGCCGATGTCCATCACGACCACGTCCGGAGCGATGCGGTCCATATCGGCCAAGTACGATTCGGCGTCCGGGAAGGCGCCTACCACCGTCAATCCTTCTGCACGTTCGAGTATGCCCCGAAGGAGCGCTCTGATCTCGCGGTCGTCTTCCACGATGGCGACGCGGATGGTGGCTTGGGCCATGGCCCGCCAATATAGGCGGGATCGTTCACCTCAGTGTTCCCTCCAGGGCCACGGAGCAGCCAGCACCTGGCGATGCCGTAACCGCAAGGGTGGCGCCTATGGCTTCGGCTCGTTTGCGCATGTTGCGGAGCCCATTGCCGTCGAGGGCCTTCGCGATAGGGTCGAAGCCTTCGCCATCGTCGGTGATGCGCAGCTTGAAGCGTGCATCGCCCACCAGCAGTGAGACCGTGATGCGACGGGCATTGGCATACTTCAGTGCGTTGTTGACGGCTTCTTTCAGCACCATCATCACATGGTGCTTGCTTCCGGGCGACACCGGGAAATCGGGGCCCTCATGCAAGAATTCAAGCGTGGTTTCCACACCGGTGTCTGATAGAAGCCGTTCGGTCACGGAGCGGGCATGTGTCACCAACTCCGTGCTCACATCATGCAGCGGGTCCACGGTCCATACGATATCGCTCAGGGCCGCAGAGACTTCGCGGCTATGCCCGATGATCCGGTCCAACGACGCGCGGATGTCCTCTGAGGCCGCATTCAGCTTGTGCTTGGCATCGCTGCCCAGCATGGTGATCTTGGTGAGGCCGCTGCCCAGGTCGTCGTGGATGTCGCGGGCGATGCGGGTGCGTACCTGTTCGTTCTCGCGTTGCCGCTCGGCTTCAACGACCTGGCCCTGGGCGCGCAGGATCTCCTCGTTCTTGGCGCGCAGCAGCGCCGCATTCCGGCGTGCCGTGATGAGGAATCCGAGGAGGAGCAGCGCGATCAGCGCCACGAGGCCCCCGCCGAACAGGGTATTCCGCTTCTGGCGCTTCTCCTCGTCCAGTAGTAATTGTGCTTTGGCGGCCTCGCGCTCATGCTCTGCGGACAACCGCACTTCGGTGAGTTCCTGAGCCTTGGCCAGATCGAGGCTCTTGGTCAAGGCTGTCCGGGCCGAATCCTGCAGTTCCATGGCGTTCCCATGCCTGCCTTGCGCGCTGGCCAGCAAGGCTTGCAGTTCCAGGCTGCGGAATCGGTATTCGTCATTCCCCACGGCAAGCGCGAGCGCATGGCACTGTTCCGCGCTGCGCAGCGCTTCCGCTAGGCGCCCCAAGCCCATCAGCGCACGGGTCTCATGGTAGAGGAAGATCACCTGGTCCGGCGGACTGCCACCCTCCATCAGGAAGGGCCGCGCGAGCCGCAGCTGCTCAAAGGCCTCGCTGAATTGAAAGCGAAGATTATGCACCTCGCTGATGTCCATACGGCACATGGCAGCGAGGTACGCGTAGCCCAAGCGCTCATGCAGCTCAACAGCTTTGCGCTGAAGGAGGAGCGCGCTGTCCAATTGATGCAGATCGAAGTAGATCGTACCCAGTCCGGAATAGGTATTCGCGAGGTTGCCGTCTTCGGGCAAGGATTGCAGGATGCGCAGCGCGCGCAGGGTGATCTGCTTCGCACGGTCCCACTCGAGCATGGAGCGGTATTGATAGCCCTGGTAGTTGAGCGCAGCGGCTACATCCTTCTTCCGGTCCAGTTTCTCAGCAGCTTGCTCCATGCGCTGGAAGCGATCAAGGGCCTGCGCATAGCGTCCGGCATAGTGGTGCGCGATCCCTTGCAGCTTGTTCGCCTGCATGATGCGGACGTCCAGCCAGGCCTCTGCGCTGTTGGGCCGCGCGATCCCATCGATCAGTTCAAGCGCTTGGTCCGTGGCGGGCACTGGCTTTTCGGTCTCCCCGCGCCCCACCCACGCGCGCGCGCTATCCAGCAAGGCGATGATCCGAACGGTATCCGCGAGGGTACGGGTGGGCGGGGAGCTCCATCGGGGGATGCCTGTGGTGTCCGGAGCCTGGCCCAGAACGGCGCTCGCAACCAAGGAGAGCGCCAGAGTGAATGCAGAACCGCGCATGATGCTCGCAAATCTCATGGAGCGTGAAGCTAGTTGGAATACTACATGTGTAGTATTGGGCTGCGCCGTATTGCGCCATGGAGTTCAATGCGTGCTCCTTGTCCCGGTGATGAATGAAACGAAACCGCTGCGTTGATCTGCGCTGCTCGCTCGCGCATGTTCCGGAGGCCATTGCCCTGCATCAAGCGCTCCGGGTCGAAGCCCTTCCCATCATCCGCAACGGTCAGTTTGAACATGGATCCTTCCGCAGTGAGGTGAATTATGACGCGTGTTGCCCCAGCATGCTTCAGCGCGTTGGTGATGGCCTCCTTCAAGAACAGGAGCAGGTCGCGTTTGAAGGTGGGGTCAATATTGAATGGCTCGCCATGGTGCGCGAAGTGCAGGTCCGTTTGAACACCGCTATTCTCGAGCAGGCGGGCGGCGATGACACGCGCCTGCGCAACCACTGCTGCGCTATCGTCCGACCGGGGATCCACTGCGGACACCACTTCCTGGAGCGATGCAGTGAGTTCGCGGGAGACCTCGCCGATCCGTGACAATGTGGTTCCTGCAGCGGCCGTATCGTTGGTGATCAAGCGCTGCGCTTCGGCGCTGAGCAGACCGATCTTAGTGATCGATCCGCCCATGTCGTCGTGAATGTCACGGGCGATCCGCGTGCGCACCAGTTCGGCTTCGCGCTGGCGCTCGAGGGCCAGCACCTGTTGCTGCGCGGCCAGCACCTTCGCATTGGCGCGGCGCATGTAACGCACCCTGCTCCATAGCGCGAGTATGATGACGGCGAGCAGGGCCAATCCTCCGGCCATCCAATTGCGGCGATCGCGGTGCGCCATGTTCAGCCGGTGGGTCTCCGCTTGGTGGCGGAGACTATCGGCGAGCGCTTGCTGCTCATAGGTGTAGGCGAATTCATGGCGCAGGATGGCGCGCTGGTTCTCTTCGCGCATCAAGCTGTCGTTTAGCGCATGGCTCAGCTCGAGCATCGCCATGGCTTCATTGCCCTTTCCGAGTCGCTTGAGCGCGCGGTAGGCCAGGTCTGCGGCATCGCGGTGCAACGATAATTCCTCGGCTTCCACGGCAAGGGGCAGGGCTGCGCGCGCAGCCTTCAGCGCTTCGTTGCTCTTGTTGGCATCGAGCAGCGCATTGCCCAGGCCGGTCAGTGCCGTTCCCTCGTTGTATGGCGACTCGTGCTCATCGGCGATCGCCGCGCTCCGCTCGAACACGGCGATCGCCTGCTCCAGCTCCCTTTCTAACCGCAGCAATTCGCCGATCTTATTCAGTGCTGTGCTCATGCCATGCTGGTCGTCCATGGCGGTGCGTAGCTCCAAGCATTGCTGGAAGTGGTCCATGGCGCCTGCCCGATTGCCGAGCTCTTGGTGGCAGGCGCCCATTTCCAGCAGGGCCTTGGCGCGCTGGTGATCGTCCTTGAGAGCGACGGCCATGCGCACCGCATTGGCATAGTGCTCGAGTGCAATCTGGTAATCGCCCTGCGACATGTAGATGGCGCCGAGGTTGATGATGGTGCTGGCCGCGCCCCGCTCATTGCCCAAGCGCCTTTGGATCACGAGGCTTCGGGAGAAGAAGTCCACCGCGCGCAGGTGATCGCCGCGCATCATGTGGATGGTGCCGATGCTATTGAGGTCGTTCGCGATGCTGACGCTGTCGTTCTGCTCCAGGTGCATGGCGAGCCCTTCCTCATATAGGTCTATTGCCTTCTCCTTGGCACCCATGAAGGAATGCATGGTGGCGATGTTGGTGATCACGTCGGCCAGCCCATCCCGGTCGCCGATGGCCGCATAAACCGCCTTTGATTGCTCGAACAAGGCCAGGGCCTTGGCGAATTGGCCGCGTGCATACCACGAGGCGGCTTGGCAATCGATCGCCACCGCCACGAAGCGCCGCAGATTCTTCGCCTTGGCCTGTTCCTCCATCTGCACCCCCAGCTCGTATGCACTATCGGGGTCGCTGAAGAGGTAGCCATCCCAGATCAGGTCGTTGAATGCCTTGAACCGGGTGCTGTCGGGCATGGAGGCATCGGCCCAAATGCCTCGCAGGCTATCGAGGTTCTGTGCAGATAGGTCCTGGGCGAGCACGAGCATGGTGCCGATGAAAAGGAGAAGTATCCGCCTGCCCATGCCTAAGGTTGATGATGGAGTGAAGGTGATGGAATTATTCCGAAGAACCTTGGGCGGGTCGTTCGGCACGTGAGCAATAGGGTGCTATCATGATGGGAAGCGCCCAAGGTTCGAAGAGGGCTTGGTTGCTGGAATACCACGCAAGTAGTAGGCATGGGCGCGGCTGCAACTCGTCGCTGGGTCAAAACGGCGCCTATTCACTCATCCTCTTCAATAACCGCTCATCACACCGGAAACGTTTCCTGTTGCAATTCGTTTCCGTTGTGCCCTACGTTTGTGGCCCCTTCCGAAAAGCACCCCCAACTCAACCGGAATGGACGCGAAGAAGAAAGAGATCCTGGAGCAGGCGCTGAAGCTCTTCATGCGCTTGGGCATCAAGAGCATGACCATGGACGACGTGGCCACGCACCTGCGCATGAGCAAGAAGACGCTCTATGAGCACTTCACGGACAAGAACGATATGGTGGAGCAGACGGTGACCGCGGTCTGCGGCTTCCACCGTGATACGATCAATGCCATCTGCGCGCGCGGGCTCAACGCCATCGACGAGAACGAGGAGATCACCAAATTCATCGTGGCCCAAGTGGGCAACATGCACCCCAGCGTGCAGTTCGATCTCCAGAAGTACCACCCCAAGGCGTGGGAGATCATGGAGCAGCGCGAGCAGGAGGACATCTACACCTGCGTGAGCTCCAACCTGCGCAAGGGCATCGCTGAGGGGCTTTACCGGGAAGACCTCGACGTGGAGGTGATCACGCGGCTCTACATCGCCCGCATCGATTCCACCTGGGACGGCCGGGTGTTCCCCACGGACCAATTCAACCTGAGCGATGTGCTGTGGAAGCACTTCGAGTACCACATCCGCGGCATCGCCAGCAAGAAGGGCATCACCTATCTCGAGAAGAAAGCCAAGAAAGAACGCGCCTGATGAGAACGCTATTCGCCACCATCGCTTTCGCCGCCGGATTGCTCACCAACCTGCCGCAGCAGGCCCATGCGCAAGGCCCTATCAGCATCTCGCTGAAACAAGCCATGGATATGGCCGCCCAGCAGAGCTACAGCGTGCAGGCCAGCGCGCTCGAGGCTGAGAAGGCCCGCCACCGCGTGAAGGAGATCACGGCCATCGGCCTGCCGCAGATCAACGGTGAGGCGCAGCTGCAGAACTTCATCGATGTGCCCACGCAGCTGGTGCCCAACTTCTTCTCGCCGGGCCAAGGTCCCGATTACATCGCTGCGCAATTCAGCCTGCCATGGAATGCCAGTGCGGGCGCAACGCTGAGCCAACTCATCTTCGATGGCAGCTACCTGATCGGGCTGCAGGCCACCAAGGCCTTGGCGCAGCAGAGCCGCGAGGAATTGGAGAAGACCCGCGCCGATGCGCGCAATCAGGCCGCAAAGGCGTACTACGGCGTGCTGGCTGCTGAAGAGGGCGCGCGCATCACCGGCGAAGGCATCCCGCTGATCGAGCAGAGCCTCCGCGAGGCACGCGCCATGGCCGAGGCCGGCTTCCTCGAAGAGACCGATGTGGATCGGCTCACCATCCAGCTCGACCAGACCACGAGCCTGAAGAACAGTTTGCAGCAGCAGGCCAGCGTTGCCCGCATGATGCTCGCCCTCACCCTCGGCGTGCCGCAGGGAACACCCATCATCCTCACCGACGACCTGCGTTCGATCCTCAACGACGCCAACGAGACCGCGCTCACCGAGCAGGGCTTCACGGCCGGTCAGCACATCGAATTGAAGGAAGCCGAAACGCTCATCCGCTTGCAAACGCTGAACATGCGCAATGAGCGCGCGAAGGGCTTGCCGAGCCTCGGCGGCTTCATCAGCCACCAGCAGGTGTGGAACGGCCCTGACTTCGATCCAGGCGGCGCATACCCTTTCTATCCAACGACGCTCTGGGGCCTTAAGCTCAACGTGCCCATCTTCAGCAGCGGCAGCCGCTACCACAAGGTGAAGCAAGCGCAGGTGGCGCTGAAGCAGGTTGAATTGAACCGGACCGCCACCGAGCAGCGCTTGCTGGCCGAAGTGGAGCGCACGCGGAGCCAGGCCCGTACCGCATTCGAGAATTACCGCACCGAAGAGCGCAACCTGCTGCTCGCCCAGCGCATCGTCGAGCGCACCAGCATCAAGTTCGGGCAGGGCGCGGCCAGCAGCTTCGAGCTCACGCAGGAGCGCGGCAACAGCCTCACGGCCCAGCAGCAATACGTGCAGCGCCTCGTGGAACTGCTCACCGCGCGCGCCGATCTGCGCCGCGCACTCGACCTCTACTGAACCGGACAAAGAACAGCCACACGACTATGCGTCAATCACTCCTGATCCTCCCGCTTATCGCAGTGCTCGCAGCATGCGGCGGCGATAACCTCGATGCCGATGCGCAGCTCACGGCCAAGCGCGCCACACGCGACTCGCTGAAGGCCGAGCGCGACAAGCTCAACAAGTCCATCGCCGAGATCGAGAATTGGCTCGCGGCCAACGACCCCGACCTGAAGCGCACCCTGCCCATGGTGACCACCTATCCGTTGCAGTTGAAGCCCTTCGCGCACTGGACCGAAGCACACGGCAGCGTGCGCGCCGACCAGAACGCGCTGGTGTACACCACCACTGGCGGCGAGGTGCGCCGCATCCTGGTGCAGCAAGGGCAGAGCGTGGCCAAGGGCCAATTGATCGTCGATATCGACACCGATGCGCTGCGCGAGAGCATCCGTCAGGCCGAAGCGCAAGTGGAACTTGCGCGCAAGGTGTACGAGAAGCAGGCGGGCCTATGGCAGCAGAAGATCGGCAGCGAGGTGCAATACCTGCAGGCCAAGGCGAACAAGGATGCAGGCGAAGCGCAAATCCTCTCACTGAAGGAGCAGCTCCGCGGCGCCGAGGTGCGTGCGCCCTTCGCCGGCGTGGTGGACGAGATCTTCCCGAACCTGGGTGACATGGCCAACCCCATGATGCCCGTGGCGCGCGTGGTGGCGCTGGGCAAAGCGAGCATCGAGGTGGATCTCGCAGAAGATCTGCTGACCAAAGTGAAGGCCGGCGATCCGGTGGAGGTGCATATCCCCGAGACGCGCGAGAAACTCATGGCCACCATCGATCAATGCGGCAGCTACATCAACCCGAACAACCGCACCTTCAAGGTCACATTGCGATTCGATAACGGAACGAAACTGCGCCCCAACCAATTGGTGAACGTGCGCATCCGCGACCTCGATGAGCCCGAGGCCCTGGTGGTGCCCAGCCGCTTGGTGATGGAGAACAGCGCCGGCCAAGCCTACGTGTTCGTGCTGGAAGACCACGGCGGCCAAGCCCGCACGCGCAAGCAGTTCGTGAAGGTGGTGAGCACGCAAGGCGGCGAGTTGCTGCTGCAGCGTGAAGAGAACGGCCTCAAGGGCGGCGAGACGCTGATCGATCAGGGCGCCCGCCTGGTGGTGGATCAGCAGGAGGTGCAGGTGATGAAAGGCGCGTGATGATGTTCGTTTTGCACGATCTGGCCATGCGCACCCGTACCGGCGACCCACTGGGTCGCCCTACGAGGGTGCTGGCTGGAAACAGCCGCGTGCAACGCCATTGCTATCACATTGAATTCAACCACAACCAGCCGATGATGGATCGCACAAGCGCTGAGACCTGGATCTCTCCGCGCCACTGCGCCACTGCGGCCATCCAATAGCCCCATGTCAAACGACAACGGCCAACACATCACAGACGACAAGCGCTTCGGCATCGCCTCATGGGCGGTGGACAACCGCGCAACCGTGATGGTACTCAGTATCCTCATCGCCCTCATCGGCTGGAACGCCTACCAAGGCATGCCGCGCGAGGCCTTCCCCGAGGTGGTCACCCCGGAGATCTTCGTGAGCACCTTCTATCCCGGCAATGCGCCCGAGGACATGGAGAAGCTTGTCACGCGCCCCATCGAGAAGGAGATCAAGACCATCACCGGCGTCGATGACATCCTGAGCACGAGCGTGCAGGGCTACAGCACCATCCACATCAAGTTCGACTTCAGCGTTTCGCCCACCGAGGCGCTGCGGAAAGTGAAGGACGCTGTGGACAAGGCGAAGGCCGACCCCGACTTCCCCACTGACCTGCCTGCCGAGCCCGGTGTGTTCGAGATGAACTTCTCGGAGATGATGCCGGTGATGAACATCAACCTCAGCGGCGACTACAGCCTGGACCAACTGAACAAATGGGCCGAACTGCTCGAGGATAAGCTGGAGAACCTCGAAGAGGTGAACAAGGTGGAGATCCGCGGCGTGCCCAAGAAGGAGCTGCGCATCAGCCTCGACCTGCCGAAGATGGAAGCGCGCCAGATCAGCTTTCAAGATGTGGCCGGTGCGGTGCAGAGCGAGAACCTGAGCGTGAGCGGCGGCGAAGTGCTTATCGACGGCCTGCGCCGCACCGTGAGCGTGAATGGCGAGTTCACGAACCCGGAAGAAGTGAAGGAGATCATCGTGAAGCAGGAGAACCTGGAGATCGTGCGCTTGGGCGAGATCGCCGATGTGGCCTTCACCTACGTGGAGCCAACCAGTTTCGCCCGCGAGTTCGGTCAGCCTGTTGTGATGGTGGATGTGATCAAGCGTAGCGGCAAGAACCTGCTCGTGCTGAGTGATAGCGTGAAGGCGCAGCTCTCGCGCTTCCAACGCGACGTGCTCCCGCGCGACCTCAGCGTCTCCATCACCGGCGACATGAGCGATCAGACGCGCACGCAGGTGGATGAGCTCGAGAACTCCATCATCTTCGGAATCATGCTCGTGGTGGGCGTGCTCATGTTCTTCCTGGGCCTGCGCAACGCGGTGTTCGTGGGCATCGCGATCCCCATGAGCATGCTGCTGAGCTTCATCGTGCTCAACAGCATGGGCTATACGCTCAACATGATGGTGCTCTTCAGCCTCGTGCTCGCCCTGGGCATGCTGGTGGACAACGGCATCGTGGTGATCGAGAACACCCACCGCCTCATGGGCGAAGGGCAGAATGCGATTCGCGCGGCGAAGAATGGCATCGGCGAAGTGGCGTGGCCCATCATCGCCAGCACGGCGACAACAGTGGCGGTCTTCATTCCGCTGCTGCTATGGCCAGGCATCATGGGCGAGTTCATGAAGTTCTTGCCTATCACCTTGATGGTGGTGCTGGCGAGCTCGCTCTTCGTGGGCCTCATCATCAATCCCATGCTCGCTTCGCGCTACATGAAGGTGGAGCAGGAGGGCCCCACGCGTTTCCTCACGTTCAAAGTAGGTGGATGGATGACCGGCCTTGGCTTGCTCTTCAGTTTGATGGGCCATTTCGCTGGCAACACTTTCCTCTTCACCCTCGGCAATCTCGCGCTCACCTTCGGCCTGTTCGGTTACCTGAACCACTACGTGCTCTACCCGGCGAGCGTGCGTTTCCAGACCATCACCATGCCGCGTCTGGAGCGGCGTTATCGCACCTTCCTCGTGTGGGCACTGCACGGCAAGCGGCCGCGCAACATGTTCCTGGGCACCATCGGACTGCTCATCTTCTCCTTCATGCTCACGGGCATCTTCCCGCCTAACACGCTCTTCTTCCCGGTGAACGAACCGCTCTATGTGAACGTGTTCGTCGAGAAGCCTATCGGCACCGACATCCACGAGACGAACCTCACCACGCTCGAAGTGGAGCGCCGCATCAAGGAAGTGCTGGACCGGCCGGAGTACAACGACGAGGTGATCGACACCCTGCACGATGGCAGCACCGTGAAGAAGCTGAAGAACTTCATGGTCACCAGCGTGATCGCGCAAGTGGGCGAGGGCACCAGCGACCCCATGAGCGGGCCCAGCTTCGATGCCACACCGCACAAGGGCCGCGTGCAGGTCACCTTCTCGAAATTCGCCGAGCGCCGCGGCCTGCGTTCCATGCACCTGATGCAAGAGATCCGCGAGGCTGTGCGCGACGTGCCTGGCGTAACGCTCATCGTTGATAAGGATCCCGCGGGCCCGCCCGTGCCCAAGGCCATCAACCTCGAGATCAAGGGCGATGATGTGAACGCGCTGATCGCAGAAGGCGAGAAGGTGCGCGAGTTCCTCAAGGACCAGCACATCGATATGGTGGAGGAGCTGAAGCTCGACATCGAACTGGGCAAACCTGAGATGCCGATCGAGATCGACCGCGCGAAGGCGCGCCGCTACAACGTGAGCACCTGGGCCATCGGCGATGCGCTGCGTACCGCGCTCTACGGTCGCGAGGTGAGCACCTACAAGCAAGGTGAGGACGATTACCCCGTGAACATCCGTCTCAAGGATGAGTTCCGCTACGACCCCGAGGTGCTCATGGGCATGCGCGTCACCTTCCGCGACCAGACCAACGGGCAGATCCGCCAAGTGCCCATCAGCGCGCTGGCCACGCCCAAGTACACCAGCACCTTCAGCGCTGTGAAGCGCAAGGACCTCAAGCGCATGGTGCAGGTGCATAGCAATGTCACCGACGAATTCAAGAAGGAGCAGGTCGTGAACGAGGTGATCGCAGCCTTCGAGAGTTACCCGAAGGACCCGCGCTTCACCTACGAGTTCACTGGCGAGCTGAAGGAGCAGGCCAAGGAGATGGCCTTCCTGAGCACCGCGCTCATGATCGCCGTCTTCCTCATCTTCATGATCATCGTGGCGCAATTCAACAGCGCGGCCATCCCCGGCATCATCGTGAGCAGCGTGGTGTTCTCGCTGATCGGCGTGTTCCTCGGTCTGGTGATCTTCCGCATGGAGTTCGTGATCATGATGACCATGGTGGGCATCATCTCACTAGCGGGCATCGTGGTGAACAACGCCATCGTGCTGGTTGATTTCATGATGCTGCTGCAGAGCCGTCGCAAGGCGGAACTTGGTTTGGAGCCGCATCAGCGCTTGCCGATGTCGGAGGTGCTTGCCACCATCGAGGATGCCGGTGCGCGTCGCTTGCGCCCCGTGCTGCTCACGGCCATCACCACCGTGCTGGGCCTCATCCCGCTGGCTGTCGGCATCAACATCAACTTCTTCACGCTCTTCAGCGCGCTCGATCCGCAGTTCGTGCTCGGCGGCGACAACACTGTGTTCTGGGGCCCCATGAGCTGGACGGTGATCTTCGGCCTCGTCTTCGCCACCTTCCTCACGCTGGTGATCGTGCCGGTGATGTTCCTGCTGCTCACCAAGGTGCTGTACCGATGGGTGAGGGTGCGGGAGGTGAAGGGGGCTTGACCAACCAATATTGCATTGCGGCGATTTAGGAACTACTGGGCGTGCTTAGCTGAATAACTTGCGTGCCCAATGGATGAGCTGAGTCGGGTTCTGCATCGCTTAGAGGCGTGTATTCGGGCGGGATCTTATGAAACCGTGGAAGCGACCGCTTATGAAGTCAAGCCTGTTCCGGCCGATGGACACTCATGGCACAAGATTCATCAAGCCGTTTGTGGGTTTTTGAATACCAAGGGAGGCATCATCATCTTGGGTATTAAGGAGGAGCAGGTTCCGCTTAGGAAGTTCACTTTTCAAGGTTATGAGGAGCGATACTCGGAAAACCTGAAGCGCATACGTGACCAATACAAGGACAAGCAAGGGGGTGAAGTTGATTTGAATGAATACGTGAAGGTGGAGTCTCAACCATTCATGGAGGGCCAAATTGCAATGGTCAGGGTTGGGGCGCTACCGGATGACCGCAAGTTCGTTTTCTATGCTGGTAAAGCCTACAGAAGAAGCCGTGATGGCACCGAGGAAATCGGTCAGCGAGATGTGGAGAGGCAGGAGGAGCGCAAGGAAGAACTTCGCACTGCCCGTGAGTTGGATGTAATCGATGGCGCCAGCGTGACGGATCTGAGTCTAAACAGGTTGAATGAGTATATCCAAGCGCTGAATAGAGGGGGCGTAATTGAAAGCCTGAAACCCGGACTGGTTGAAGCAAAGGCGTTTTTATTGAAGAAGCGGTTCATCACGCCTGACGATGCCGTCACAACTTTGGGGATGCTCGTATGCGGTGAGGATCCACAGCGCTGGCTTATGTCCCGCGCGCAAATGGATTGTTTCCTTGAAGCTCCGAGCACCATTGCGGAGGATAAGAAGACATTCGTTGATAATGTCTTGCAACTGCTTGAACAAGGAGTGGCTTGGACATTCCGCAGCATTCAGACCGGAGTGCAAGCAGAGGCAGGGGGGACGCGGACCTACGAGTATCCCGAGAAGCTGGTCCGTGAGTCGGTGAACAATGCACTTGCGCACCGGGACTATTCGATTCTGCGTCCCGTGCAGATTACGGCAAAGAACAGGCGGCATTTGGCAATAAGGAATCCGGGCAGGTTTCCTCGTGATCTGGTAGTGAGCGTTGACGACCCAAGGATGCCGGTGCGGAGAATATTCGCCAATCCCAAGGCAGTGAATCCCCGACTTGCGGATGCATTGCGCGTCTTCGATAAATGGGAAGGCAAGGGAAACGGGATGGCTGACCTGACCAATTACGCCATGCGCAATGCCATTGACGTGCCCTATTATCTCTCCCACTCAA
>JBATND010000212.1:0-3982 GCA_049290175.1 Flavobacteriales bacterium
GCTCTACGCTCTGTACGTCGCTGCTCATGGTCGTTGCCCGGTCTCGGGCGGGTTCCAAGGATAATTGAAGGGACACTCCCGGTAAGTCTGGTCGATGCGGATGTATGTGGAAGCACTGCGCTCTGCCACCCACTTGTCCGCGGCTTCTTGGCGCTTGCTGGCCTCTGCAGCTTGGTGGATGAGGCGGTAATCGTCGCGCATGTTCGCGCGATGCGGCTCAGTTCGGTTCAGCAGCTTCAGCAGTCGGTAGCTCTTGCTGTTGTCCTGATTGATGAGCACTTGGGGCTCGCTCACCTCACCGGGCTTCAATCGATCGAGCACGAAGAAGGTCTGCTGGTCCAAGGCTTTCAGGTCCCATCGGGTCGAGTTCGTATTGGGTTCAACCATCAGCCCGCGATTGCCCTTGCTGTCCTCATCGTCGCTCAAGGCCAACGCGGCCTCGCCGAAATCGAGGGTGCCAGCGAGCACTGCGGTGCGCACGCTGTCCAAACGGTCACGCTCCTTCAAGAGATCAGCAGCGGAAACCTTCGGGATCATGAGGATGTGCCGCGCGTTGTATTGCTCGCCGCGCCGCTCCACCATCTGCATGAAGTGCCAGCCGAATTGGGTGCTGAAGACATTGCTCACTTCACCATCCTTCAGGCTCATGGCCACGGCATCGAATTCGGGCACCATCACGCCGGGCGGCACCATGCCTAGCTCGCCGCAATTCTGCGCGGATCCAGGATCCTCGGAGTACGACATGGCCAGCACGCAGAAATCCTTCTCCTTCTTCACCACGGCCTCGCGGAACTCCTCCATCTTCCTGCGCACGCGCCGCACCTCTTCCTCATTGGCTTTGGGGTTGCGCAGGATGGTCGCGAATTCCACTTCGGTGCCCACGTAGGGTATGCTGTCCTCTGGTATGCGCTCGAAGAATCGTTTCACATCGCGGGGCGTAAGGCTCACCTCCGATGTGATGCGCTGCTGCACCTGTTGCATGAGGAGCTGGTCCTGCACCTGCTTGCGGAAGTCGTCCTTGATCTCCGCGATGCTCTTTCCATAGTATTCCTCCAGCTTGCGCTCGCCGCCGATCTGCTGCGCGAAGTAGCGGATGCGCCGATCGAGTTCCGCGTTCACCTGAGCATCGTCCACATTCACGCTATCGAGACGCCCTTGCTCCACCAGCAGCTTCTCGTAGAGCAGCTCGTCGAGCATGGCGCATTCCAGCCCGGCCGGTGGCGCGCCCGCTTGCCGGGCCTGTTCCACCTTGGCCAGCATGTCCGACCGCAAGACGGCTTCGCGTCCTACTACAGCCACCACCTTATCGATCAGCAATGCCTGTGGCTGCGCGAGCAGGGCCAGCGGCATCACGCAAGTGAGTGCAAGTGCTTCAAGGCGCTTCGATCGCATGGTTGGCCAGGGCTTGTTGGAAGAGGTCGTCGCGCATGCGCTCGATGAGAGTGAGCTTGCGTTGGTTGAGCAGGATGGAACGGATGTCCTGGCGCACCAGGTCGATAGGTGATGGGCTCAGGCGGGGCCGAAGTTCGATGATGTCGAGGAACCATGCGCCCTCGTCGTCGCGCAAGACAAGCCGTTTGCCATCTGCGGCTATGTTGGCCAAGGATTCGATGGGCACTTCATTGCGCAGCTCCGACAAGGAGGTCCATGCCGTGCTGCGGTCGGTGATGGTGCTGCTGCGTTGGGCCAGTTGGATCTCCACTTCACGCATATCCTCCGGCTTGCCACTGAGGAAACGGTCCTCGATTCGTTTCAGTGCGCGGCGGTCCTTTTCGGCGATGCGGAACCAGCGGGCGCGCATGAGGTCGTCGCGCAGCACGAATTGCTCCGCGTTGGACTGGTAGTATGATTCGATCTCGCTCTCGGTGAAGGCGGTATCGAGGCGCTGGCTCACGAGACCTTCTTCGTAGGCGTGCAGCAGCAGCGAGTTTCTGTAATCGCGGAGCTCGGCATCGAAGCGTTTCTGCGACTCAGCCAGTTGTTGCTCCGCGTGGTGCAATTCAACTTGTTGTCGCAGCCAGTTGTTGATGAACGCCTGCACCAAGGCCGTGCTGTCCTCTGGAGCCGTGCCCATGGGGACGAGTTGGCGCAGATCGCTCCAGCGGAGCCGCTGTTCATACGCTCGCGCTACAACAGGGTCGTCTGCATCATTGCCTGCGGAGCACGCAACCAACGAGACCGCTGCGGCGACTCCTGCGCAGGCCAGTTGGAGCGGAACCCTTGGCGGGGTCACTTGATGGAGTAGAGCACGGCGTTGTCCACCGTTATCTGGTACTTCGCCCTGAGTTCAGCGATCCACTCGCGCTCCAAGTGGTCCTGGTATGCGGCCGTGATCACGCCGCGCGCTTCGTCAATGGCCTTCGGAGCAGGTGGGAGGATGGATTTCACATCCACCACCATCGTCTTGCCCTCGAAAGCGATGTCCTTGCTGAGGCCTTTCGTGGTGAGGCCTTCGAGGAAGGGCTTCTCTTCGGTGGAGAAGGTGCCACCATCGATGCTCAGTGCCAGTGGGTTCGATTTGTTCACGAGGTCCATCAGGTCCTTGCCACGCTTGCCTTTCTTGAGTCCGGCGCGCATGGCCTTGCTCGAAGCTGCATCGGAGCACGCGTAGAGGTCCGCTTCGTAGCGCGTGGGCCACATGAAGCGGTCGGTGTTGCTCTTGTGGAAGGCATCGAGGCCTGTGCTGTCCTTCACAGCCTTGCCCCATACTTTCTGGTCCGTGAGCTCGAAGAGCAGGATGCCATCGCGGTATTCCTTCATGAGCATCCGGAACTCCGGGTACTTCTCTTCCAAGCGGCTGTCCTCATAGGCCAGGATGCGCTCATCGGCGTATTCTGCCATGCGCGATTGAACGTAGCCTGCAATGGGCTGCACGCGCTCGCGGCGCTGGCGCGATTCGATCTGGTCCAGCAAATCGCGCTGGGTCACGGTGCCACCTGCGAAGGTGATCACGGGCTTGGTGAGCTTCGCGGCCTTCTTGCGGTCGTAGGCCCAGCCTTCCATCACCTCACGCACCACCACGGTGTCTTCGAGCGTCTGCGTCATCTCTTCATAGGGGCGGCTCTTGGCGGCAAGCATCCGGCCACCGCTGATGGCTCCTGCGAGCTCGCGGCGGTAGCGCACGGCCTTCTTCCCCTTGCCCTTCACGAAAGTCCCTTCGGTGAACTGCTTGCGCAGGATCGTGTCGGTGGTGGCGGTTCCTTTCTTGAACACATTGCTGTCCACCATGGCGATCACCGCATTGATGTTCTTGGGATAGGTGGTGAAGGCGTACTCCTTGCGCAGGCGCTCCATGAAGGCCTTGCGGGTGATCTCCGCGCGGCTATCGCGGGCGATCTTGGTCTTGAGCTCTGCTTTGGCTTGTTCGAAGGTGGGGGGCGGGATGGCCTCGATGCACTTGATGATGTGCCAGCCGAAGCGCGATTTGATGGGCTCGCTCAGTTGGCCAGGCTGTTTCAGTGCAAAGGCGGCATCCTCGAACTCTTCGATCATCTTGCCTGTTCCGAACTGAGCCAATTCACCGCCCTTGGTGCTGCTGCTCTCGTCCTCGCTGTATTTGAGTGCCGCCTCGTTGAAGGTGATGGCGCTGGTGGCCAGCTGGCGGTGGATCTCGCGGATGCGCTGCTCTGCATTCGCTTGCTTATCGGGACTATCCTGATCGGTGCTGCGCAGCATGATGTGCGCCACCTTCATCTGGCCGCGTGCGGGCCTGCGGCCGGTGACCTTCACGATGTGGTAGCCGAAGCGGGTGCGCACGGGTTGGCTCACGGTTCCTTCGGGCGTGTTGTACGCCGCATTCTCGAAGGGATAGACCATCTGCAAGGCGCTGAACCAGCCCAAATCGCCGCCGTTCTTCTGCGCGCTGGGATCCTCGCTTCCGCCCACACCCTTGGCCACGGTGGCGAAGTCCTCACCCTTCATGATACGGTCGCGCAGGGCGATGATGCGCTTCCATGCAGCGAGCGTGTCCTCAGGGCTGGCC
>JBATND010000213.1:0-2423 GCA_049290175.1 Flavobacteriales bacterium
CATCTGCATCATAGAGCAGAAACGCCAGGTCAGAAGTAATCACGCGCACTCCCTCAACCTTGGCTTGCGCGATCAACATCCGGTCGAATGGATCGCGATGATGCATGGGAAGTTGCTCAACGGCTTCGATGTGCGCTGGTACAAGAGGGAGCATCTTCATGCCCATGCGATCGAGTTCCGCCACGCATGCTTTCACGCCACCCTCGATTCGCAACTTCCCCACGGAAATCTTGATGGCGATCTCCCAAAGCGAAACCATGCTGATGAGCACCTCATTCTTCCGGGACTTCAACAGCTCCGCAACACGAGTGGAGAGCCGTGAATCGCCCACCAAAGCCCACACGAACTGCTGCGTATCCAGCAGGATGGTCATTCCATGTACGGCTTCAGGTCGTCCAAGGGCGCATTGAAATCGTCCGAGATCCAGATCTTCCCTTTCATGAGCCCTAGCGGCCTTGGGCCAAGCACATCAGGCTTCTCAGGCTTCTCCGTTTTCCTCTGGATCGATTCGATGAAATCCACGACTTGCTTCCGGATGCTCTCCGGCAGATTCGATACCCGCAAGAAGAGGTCGAGGCTCGACATGGCACGAAGATAATCGCACAGGATGATGCTCAGGCCACCTTCATCGCATTCTCCACCTTCTCCTTCAACAGCGCATGGCGCACCACCTCGATCATCTCGGTCACGTAGGTGAACTTCATGCCCTTGGTGTAGCGCGCGTCGATGTCCTCGATGTCCTTGCGGTTATCGGCGCTGAGCAGGATCTCCTTGATGCCAGCGCGCTTGGCGGCGAGGATCTTCTCCTTGATGCCTCCAACGGGCAGCACGCGCCCGCGCAAGGTGATCTCGCCCGTCATGGCCACGGCCTTGCGCACCTTCTGCTGCGTGAAGGCGCTGGCGATGCTCGTGAGCATGGCGATGCCCGCTGAAGGACCATCCTTCGGCGTGGCACCTTCGGGCACGTGAACGTGGACATTCCAACGCTTGAACACGTCAGCCTCCAAGCCGATGATGTCGCTGTGGGCCTTGATGTACTCCAGCGCGATCACGGCGCTCTCCTTCATCACATCGCCGAGGTTGCCGGTGAGCGTGAGCTTGCCTTCGCCCTTGGTGATGCTGGTCTCGATGAAGAGGATGTCGCCGCCGGTTGGCGTCCATGCGAGTCCGGTGACCACGCCGGCCACATCATTGCCCTGGTATTTATCCCTAGCGTGGCTGGGGCCGTAGATCTTCGGCAGGTCTTCTTCCGTGATCGTGAGGCTGTGCTTCTGCTTCAGTGCGATCTGCTTGGCGCGATAGCGCACCAACTTGGCAATGCGCTTCTCCAACGTGCGCACGCCGCTCTCATCGGTGTACTGGTCGATGATCGATTCGATGAGGCCCGAAGCGAGCTTGAGCTGCTTGGGCTTGATGCCGTTCTCGGTGAACTGCTTGGGCAGCAGGTGACGCACGGCGATCTCCACTTTCTCCTCCTGCGTGTAGCCGTTCACCTCGATGATCTCCATGCGATCGCGCAGGGCGGGATGAATGGTGCTCAGGCTGTTGGCCGTGGCCACGAACATCACGCGGCTGAGGTCGTACTCGATTTCCACGAAATTGTCGTGGAAGGCGTTGTTCTGCTCGGGGTCCAGCACTTCGAGCAAGGCGCTGGCGGGGTCGCCTTGATTACTGCGCGTGACCTTGTCGATCTCGTCGAGCACGAAGAGCGGGTTGCTGGTGCCGGCCTTCTTCATGCTCTGGATCAAGCGGCCCGGCATCGCGCCGATGTAGGTCTTGCGGTGCCCGCGGATCTCAGCCTCATCGTGCAGGCCACCGAGGCTCATGCGCACATACTTGCGGCCCAATGCTTCGGCCATGCTCTTGCCCAAGCTCGTCTTACCTACGCCCGGAGGGCCATAGAGGCAGATGATGGGCGCTTTCATGTCGCCCTTGAGCTTGAGCACGGCGAGGTGCTCGATGATGCGCTCCTTCACCTTCTCCAGGCCGAAGTGATCGCGGTCGAGGATCTTCTGCGCGTTCTTCAGGTCGAACTTATCGGTGCTGTATTCGCCCCATGGGAGTTCGAGCAGCAGCTGCACATAGTTGTATTGCACGCTGAATTCGGCGCCGGCCGGATTCATGCGCTGCAATTTGCCGATCTCCTTCTCGAAGATTTCCCCCACTTTCTTCGTCCACTTCTTCTTCCCCGCTTTCTCGCGCATCTCGAAGATCTCCTGCTCGATGGGGTTGCCGCCCAATTCGTCCTGGATGGTCTTCATCTGCTGATGCAGGAAGTACTCGCGCTGCTGGCGGTCCACCTCGGTGCGCACCTTGTTCTGGATCTCGTTCTTCATCTGCAGCATCTGCAGCTCCTTGGTGAGGTGCGCCAGCAGCAGGCTCGCGCGCTCACGCAGGTCGGCCACTTCCAGCATGCGCTGTTT
>JBATND010000214.1:0-6836 GCA_049290175.1 Flavobacteriales bacterium
CCGTCTTGTGCTCCTTCAACAAGGAGTTCACACGGCCTTTCAGGTGCTCCAAGCGGTCCATCAGCGTTTGCATGGCTTGCATCAGGTAGAACGTTTTTGCGGTCCGGGGCCGAAGATAGGCCCACCCCTTTACGGTGGAGGCATATTGTTTGAACCTCACGGTGTTAGCTCTATCTCAGACCGATTGGGTCGAGCCCCCCCACCCGCCCGGATAACCTTGCATGCCTTTCGATTCCGGCCAAACCGCATATCAGCATCCGCCTTCCCATGAAGCTTCATTCAGCCTGCCGCAAATCCTTGGCGCTCTGCGTAATGACCCCAGTGATTGCTCTCGCGCAATCCGATTCCATCCCGAGCAAGTACATCTCGCCGATGGACATTCCCATCGAGCTCTCCGGCAACTTCATGGAGCCGCGCAACGATCATTTCCATTCGGGGCTCGACATGCGCACCCAAGGTCGCGAGGGCATACCCGTTCGCGCCGTGGCCGATGGCTGGGTGAGCCGGATCAAGATCAGCCCCTTCGGCTATGGCAAGGCCGTTTACATCGATCACCCCGGCGGGCATACCACGGTGTATGGGCACTTACAACAACTCACCGGTAAAGTGGGCGAGGCTTGCCTGGACCAGCAGTACCGCCACAAGGACTTCAGCATCGACTGGACACCCGAGAAAGGCGCGCTGCCGCTGAAACAAGGCGAGGTGTTCGCCTTGAGCGGCAACACTGGAGGCAGCGGAGGCCCTCACCTGCATTTCGAGGTGCGCAGTACGGGCAGCCAGCATGCCTTGGATCCTGAGGCGCATGGCTTCAAGGTATCCGACCGCGTGCCCCCGGAGATCCTCGGTGTTCGCTTCTACCCGCTCACCGACAGCTCGAAGGTTCCGCCCTACCCCGAGAAGGCCGTTGGCTACGCGGCACAAGGCGGAGCCGGGCGGTACACGCTGAAAGGGCAGCCCATGGCCTATGGCACCATCGGCATCGCCGTGAATACCATCGACCGATACGACAGCGGTTCGGCCAAATGCGGCGTGCGGCGCATCGAGGTCTTCGTGGACAGCGTGCCTCATTTCAGCGCACTGCTCGACCATGTGGACTTCAGCCACAACCGCTACTGCAACGCCCACGTGGATTATGAGCTGTTCAAGGGCAGGAAGATGGACTACCACCAATGTTTCAAGCTGCCGAACAACAAGCTGCGGATCTATGGCAAGGAGGCCGCTCAAGGACAGATCGCACTAGCCGCTGGACAGGAGCGGAAGGTGCTGGTGATTGCCACAGACGCCAACGGCAACAAGAGCGAATTGCGCTTCGGTGTGAAGGGAGCCACGCTCGAAGAGGCCGGCAAGTGGCCGGTAAGCGCACCCGAAGGCAGCTTGTTCCGGTACGATGCGGCCAACCGGATCGAAGAAGAGGGCCTCCGCTTCAGCATGCCTGCCCATGCGCTGTACGACGATGCCTTCATCGCTTACAGCCGCAGGCCCGGTCCAGCACGCGCACTCAGTCCAACGCATGTCATCGGCGACCCCATGGTGCCCTTGCACACGCCAGCCGACCTGAGCATCGCCGTGAGCACCACGAAGCCCGCGAAGGCCCTGATCGTGCGATTGGATACCGACGGCTCCGTGGCGTCCGCTGTGGGCGGCAAGCATGCCGATGGCTGGATCACCGCCCAAGTGAAGGCCCTTGGCCAATACGCCGTGATGCTGGATACCACGCCACCGGTGATCACCAACGTGGATCTCCGCACCGACATGAAAGGACGCAAGAGCTTCAGCGTGAAGATCGCCGACAACCTTAGCGGAATTGGCACCTGCCGCGGCACCCTCAATGGTGAATGGATCCTGCTGGAGTACGAACCGAAGAACAAGACGCTCACGCACACGTTCGATAAGCACAGCAAGGCGCCGGGGAAGAAGGAGTTCAAGCTGGTCGTAACGGATGAGCGAGGCAATTCGTCTAGTTACAAACTGGAGTTCACGCATTGATGCGGACAAATCCCTCCGCCATGAAAGTAGTCCGCGCCCTCTTCTTCATTGCATGCGCTTCGGCTTCAATGCAGCTGTTCGCGCAGAAGCCGATCGCCTTGCACGAGGGCGACCTGCTTTTCCAACACATGGGCGGTGAGCAAGGCGCGGCGCTGCGGCTAGCCACGGGTAGCGCTTGGACACACGTGGGCATGGCCATGCTCGAGCGGGGCAAATGGGTGGTGGTCGAAGCCGTTGGCCCGGTGAAACGAACACCGCTTCAGGAATGGATCGAGCAAGGCGATGGCGAGTACGTGGTGAAGCGCTACCTGAAGAAGGGCGCACCGCTCAATGGAGAGGATATCGAGCGTCTTCGTAGTTCATTGAAGGCGTACATGGGCGTGGGATACGATTTCGAGTTCCGATGGAGCGACGAACTGATCTATTGCTCGGAGCTCGTTTGGAAGGTGTACGAGCAGGCACTGGGCGTGCGCTTGTGCGAGCCTAAGCCGATGCGCACCTACGATCTGAGCGACCCATTGGTGCAGCGCACCATGCGCGACCGGTACGGGGCCACCCCTCCGCTCGACGAGCCGATGGTCGCCCCTTCGACATTGATCGCTTGTCCGCTCCTGACCTTGGTTGGCGAACGTTGAATTACTTCGGCGCATGGGGCGCAAACTCATCGCTATCCTTCTCCTCGCCGCCTGCTCACGGCCAGATCCTGGCAACACACGGATCATAGGCCACGGTGGCATGGGTCCCGATGGTGCGCACGCCATGAACACTCGAGCAAGCCTGCTAGAGGCTCTGTCACTCGGCGCCGATGGAATAGAAGTGGATGCGCAGCTCACGGCCGATAGCGTATTGGTGGCCTATCACCCTGCGGACCTCGCCGAGCTAACGGCGTGCAATGGCAAGGTGAACGCGCTTACATACCAGCAGTTGAAACAATGCGGCTTTCACCGAGGCCAGCGTTCAGCAGCATTCTTCCGATTGGACAGCGTGCTTCTCGAAGCTGCTCAACTATACCCGCACGTTGACTTCACCCTCGACTGCAAGCTCTTCGCCCACGGCGAATGGTGGCCGTACCTGCACGCGTTCAGCGATGCCATCATCCACCTCGATGATGACTCGCTCCTCAATGGCCGTGTGCTCATCGACTGCCAGACCGAGGACTTCCTGCGCCTGCTGAATGAGAAGCGTCCGGGCTTCCCGAGTTTCTACTACACCAGTGCCTTCGATGGTGCAGTGGACAAGGCCCTTCAACTCGGATGCAAGGGCATAACCATGGTCCATGATCGCGTCTCGCGCGATGAGGTTCTCGCTGCCCAACGCAGTGGCCTTGCCGTCACGCTCTTCGGCACAGGCAGCGCTTGGGCCCATGGTTCCGCCCTTGGCAAGCAACCCGATCGTTTGCAAACGGACGACCTGCGCCACGCCTTGTCACTGCGTACAAAGGCCGATCGCTGACGCACTGGAATAGCGCTTGATCGTCGCGACTATCTTCGCGGCCGCTTGGCCCCGTAGTTCAATTGGATAGAATGACAGATTCCGGGTCTGTTGGTTGCAGGTTCGAATCCTGCCGGGGTCACTGAAGTTGAAGTCACTATCAATAGTGGCGTCGTTGGTCTTTCGTGCGGGACAACATCGCGGCTGTTTCAGCGTACACGCGCCTCTTTACCAGTCGATCCGCATTCGATGACATTGAACACGGCCCAAGCCTCGCTCCTTGCCAAACGTCAGGTGCTCACGGTGGGCATCACCGTTGGCAGTTACGAGGAGCAGGCCGATACCATCATCGCATATGCGCGGCAACGGCGATCGGCTTACGTGTGCTGCGTGAATGCGCACATGACCGTCGAGGCGACTGAACCGCATTTCGCAGCCGTGGTGAATCAAGCGGACCTGGCTACGCCCGATGGTGTTCCTGTTCTGCATGCGCTCAATCGTTTCCATCGGTTGCGCCAGGAGCGTGTCGCAGGGAACGACCTGATGCCAACATTGCTTGAGAAAGCAGCGGCTGCGGGCGTTGGCGTATTCCTGTTCGGCGGATCGGATGAGACCCTTGGCCTCATTGTGGACCGCGCGCGGAAGGAGTTCCCGGAGTTGCGTGTCTGCGGCGTGTATGCACCTCCTTTTGCTCCGCTTGAGAAGATGGACCTCATTGTGGAAGCCGCCCGGATCCAGGCTTCCGGTGCAGGGCTTGTGCTCGTATCGTTGGGCTGCCCCAAACAAGAGCGCTTCATGGCTGCGATGAAGGGAAAGGTTGACGCGGCCATGGTAGGATTGGGCGGTGCTTTCCTGTTGTATGCTGGCGTCGATAAACGCGCTCCGAAGTGGATGCGCGACCTTGCATTGGAATGGGCCTATCGCCTTTGGCTCGAACCCGGTCGCCTGTGGAAGCGCTATTTGGTGACCAATGCACGCTTCATCGGTCTGTACCTGCGCGAGCAGTTTCGACGGAAATCGCATCGCGCGACAAGCGAGAGCACCATTTACTCTCCTCCAACTAACTGATCTTCAATAACTAACGTCATTATTCACGCTAACGCACATCCGCTTAATATCGACGAAACAAGAAATTTAACCGACCAACTTGACTATCGCACCCCATCGCGAATAGATTTGCCCGTCCCAAAACCAACCCGCCAGCGTTAGCCAACTTAACTGAGGAATATGGAGCGGATCATTACACCTTCTTCAAGCAAAGGCACCGGAACTGGCGATGTGGCCCAGGAACTGGCTGCCGCATTGCGCTCCAGAAGGCTCTCGCTCCAGAATGTGCAAACCGGGCTTAACCGAGTGCTGTCCTTCGAGCCGCTCACCTCGGTGAAGGATCTGGTCATTGTTGGTGAGAGCCCAGCCGCCGAGGAGATCTTCCGCTACTGCGAGGACCAAACGGTTCGCGGTTACCGCTTCCGCGGGATATTCACCGATGCCCCGATCACCGGCATCTTGGCCAACAAGCGCGTGGGCGATGTTGCCGCTCTGAAGGCATTCACGGTGCAGAACCGCATCGATATCGTGTATTGCGCGCTGCCCGGTACACGGAAGCAGGACATCACCGACCTGATGGAATTCTGCGAGCGCAACACCATTCGTTTCCGGGTGATTCCCAGTGCAGAGAGCTTCATTCCCGTAGTGAAGACCAGCGACCTGGAGTTCCTCGGCAATGTGCCCGTGAGCAAACTGCGCAAAGAACCCTTGGACCGCGCATGGAACCGCAGGGCCAAGCGCGCTTTCGATATTGCCTTCTCGCTGAGCGTCATGCTCTTCGTGCTCTCGTGGCTGATTCCTGTGCTGGCCCTGCTCGTCAAGCTTTCGAGCCGTGGGCCGGTTTTCTTCAAGCAGATGCGCTTGGGCCGCGACAACAAGGAGTTCGTCTGCTGGAAGTTCCGCAGCATGCGCATGAACAAGGAGGCCGATGTGAAACAGGCCACCAAGGACGATCCGCGGGTTACCGCTGTGGGCCGCTTCCTGCGCAAGAGCAACTTGGACGAGATGCCCCAGTTCTACAATGTGCTGCTGGGCCACATGAGCGTGGTAGGCCCTCGCCCCCACCCCATCCGCTTGAACGAGCAGTACCGCGACATCATCGACAAGTACATGGTGCGTCACTTCGTGCGGCCTGGCATCACCGGATGGGCTCAAGTGAATGGGCTGCGCGGCGAGACCCGCACCCCTGAACTGATGGAGCGCCGGGTGGAATTGGATGTATGGTACCTGGAGAATTGGTCGTTCTGGCTCGATCTGCGCATCGTTGTGAAGACGGTGACCAACATGTTCGGCAAGGACAAAATGGCCTACTGAGGCTGCTCGCAAACGCTTAAAGGGCCGGTCTTCCGGCCCTTTTTCTTGCTAAGGCTTCGCCACTTGCGGAAGCCGTCTATATTTGCCGCCCCTAATCGGAGGGAGAACGCAATGGCCAATCACAAGTCCGCATTGAAGCGCGTCCGGCAAACTGAGACCCGCAACGACCGCAACCGCTACCAGCACAAGACCACGCGCAATGCTTTGCGCGACCTGCGTGCCACCAAGGACAAAGCCGCCGCTGAGAAGCTGCTGCCAGAGGTGACCTCCATGCTCGACAAGCTGGCCAAGCGCAATGTCATCCACAAGAACAAAGCGGCCAACCTGAAGTCGTCCGCCAAGAAGCATGTCACGGCCCTGAAGTGAGCCGTTGAACTTAATTGGACAGGTCCTCGCATAACGAGGGCCTGTTCGTTTTTCCGGACAAATGGAAGAGCGTGACCTCAACCGGATGCCGATACGCGATTGGGCGGTGGACGACCGACCGCGTGAGAAGCTCCTGCGCTCAGGTGCGCGATCACTTTCCGATGCCGAGTTGCTCGCTATCCTGATCCGATCCGGCTCACGTACCGAGAGCGCGCTCGATCTGGCCAAACGGATTCTGGCCTCCACCGGGAACGACTTGCACCGCCTCGGCACCCTCGATGCCACGGCTTTGATGCAACACAAGGGCATGGGCGAAGCCAAGGCGCTCGCCATTGCCGCAGCGCTGGAACTCGGTCGCAGGCGGCGCTCGACGGAAGCCGCTGAGCGTCCCTCGGTGACCAGCAGCGTTTCGGCCTACGAACTCATCCGGAGCAAACTGGCCGATCTGCCGCACGAGGAATTCTGGCTCATCCTTCTCGATCGTGGCAACCGGCTGCTCGATCTGCACCAGATCAGCAGCGGCGGTTTGCACGGCACCGTGGCAGACCCCAAGCTCATCTTCAAGGCCACCTTAGAGCGACGTGCCTCTTCACTGTTGCTCTGCCACAACCATCCCAGCGGCCAATTGCGGCCGAGCGAAGAGGACATCAAGCTCACGCGGAAGCTCGTTGATGGCGCGCGCCTCCTCGATC
>JBATND010000215.1:0-2456 GCA_049290175.1 Flavobacteriales bacterium
GCGGGATTGCTTGCGCGAAGAGTTGCTCTTCGTCGGTAAGGCAGAGGAGAAGCGTGAGGGTCTGTACTGGCCACATGCGTGATTGGAGGTGTTTCGTGTGTGTCAGTCAGCCGAGGAGTGGCGCAAGATTTCAGATGGAGCTGACCAAAGTCAAGGACGAATCATCATTTTCATTCGACGAATGAGCTTGACATGACGTCGGATGATTTTGTAGCGCCTAGCATCAACTTCGCCCGGAACCGGACCGGTGCGATCATGCATAGGCGGATGCGAAACCACCCACACACGGAATAGGAGCAATCACGAGCGTACTGTAGGCCGAGAGAGCGAAGCCTCTGGGGAGAATGAAAAATGTAGAATGTAGAATGTAGAACTAGGAATAGCCTCGAAGTGAGTTCCCCAGTGGCTGCTCACCAATTGCAATTCACCAACTGCTCGACCAAGCACGCAACACGTTCAAGCAACCACCACATGACCGACGCACGCATCCGCAGCCTAGCCGAATACCGCACGGCCTACCAACGCAGCATCACCAACCCCGAAGACTTTTGGGCCGATGTCGCTTCAAGCTTCAACTGGCAAACGCCATGGAGCGAGGTGCTCCATTGGGACTTCAAGAAACCCGATGTGAAGTGGTTCATCGGCGGCAAACTGAACATCACCGAGAACTGCCTGGACCGCCATCTGGCAACGCAAGGCAATAAGACCGCATTGATCTGTGAGGCGAACGACCCTTCGCAACCGAGCGAGCACATCACCTACAAGCAATTGCACGAGCGTGTATGCCGCATGGCGAATGTGCTCAAGCGCAACGGCATCGGGAAAGGCGATCGCGTTTGCTTGTACATGCCCATGATCCCGGAGTTGGCGATCAGCGTGCTGGCATGCGCGCGCATCGGCGCCATTCACTCAGTGGTCTTCGGCGGCTTCAGCGCGAACTCACTTGTTGACCGCATCAACGATTCGCAGTGCGCGGCGGTGATCACCAGCGATGGCATCCGGCGCGGCGCGAAGAGCATTCCGGCGAAGCCTGTAGTGGACGAAGCGCTTCCCTCCTGCCCCAGCGTGCGCGTGGTGCTCGTAGCCAAGTGTACTGGCGATGCCGTTGCGATGAACGAACCGCGCGACCGCTGGATCCACGATGAACTGAAGCACGTGAGCGCCGATTGCCCAGCCGAGCCGATGGACAGCGAAGACCCGCTCTTCATCCTATACACCAGCGGAAGCACCGGCAAGCCCAAAGGCGTGGTGCATACCTGCGGCGGCTACATGGTGTATGCAGGCTACTCCTTCGCCAATGTGTTCCAGTGCGATGAGAACGATGTGTTCTGGTGTACCGCCGACATCGGTTGGATCACCGGTCACAGCTACATCGTGTACGGCCCACTGTTGAATGGCTGCACATCGGTGATGTTCGAGGGCGTGCCCACCTGGCCCGACCCTACGCGCTTCTGGCAGGTGATCGAGAAGCACAGCGTATCGCAGTTCTACACCGCGCCCACAGCGATACGCTCACTCATGGCCGCTGGACATGATCTGCCTTCGCGCTTCGCGATGCCATCGTTGAAATTGCTCGGCAGCGTGGGCGAACCCATCAACGAAGAGGCGTGGCATTGGTACCACGAGCAAGTGGGCAAGAAGCGCTGCGCCGTGGTTGATACCTGGTGGCAGACCGAGACCGGCGGCATCATGCTCAGCGGCCTCGGCGACATCACGCCCATGAAACCCGCGCATGCCGGCTTGCCATTGCCGGGCATCCGTCCGATCCTGGTGGATGCGCAAGGCAACGAATTGCACGGCGAGGCCGAGGGCTACCTGTGCATCGCCTTCCCTTGGCCCAGCGTGATCCGCAGCACATGGGGCGATCACGAGCGCTGCCGCGTGAACTACTTCGCGCAATACCCCGGCCGCTATTTCACCGGCGATGGCGCCAAGCGTGATGCCGACGGCTTCTTCCGCATCATCGGGCGTGTGGATGACGTGATCAATGTGAGCGGCCACCGCATCGGCACGGCCGAGGTGGAGAACGCGATCGATGAGCATCCCGATGTGGTCGAGAGCGCTGTGGTGGGTTACCCGCACGACATCAAGGGCCAGGGCATCTACGCCTATGTGATCTGCGACCACGAGCGCGCCGACAAGGATGCATTGCGCCAGGAGATCATCGCCACTGTTGAGCGCGTGATCGGCAAAGTGGCGCGGCCCGACAAGATCCAGTTCGTGAGCGGGCTGCCGAAGACACGCAGCGGCAAGATCATGCGGCGCATCCTGCGGAAGGTGGCGGAGAACGAGCTGGGGAGTTTGGGGGATACGAGCACGCTGCTGGATCCAGCGGTGGTAGAGGAAATCAAGGAGGGAAGGGTGTGATGAAGAACCTCCATTACATAACTCTTGTCTCGGTCATGCTCGCGAGTTGCAGTCCTTCGGCACCGTGAGGTGGTCGGGTTGAACTGGAC
>JBATND010000216.1:0-6441 GCA_049290175.1 Flavobacteriales bacterium
GATCGAGGAATAGATGCGGCTGCGGCACAGCCTGCATTTCATCGTTGGGTAGTTTCGCCGCCTCAAACCCGCAACCGACTCATCGGTCAACCTCAAACCCTCAACCTGTTCATCAGAATGTCCAAGATCAAAGTCGCGAACCCCGTAGTCGAACTCGATGGCGATGAAATGACCCGCATCATCTGGAAGTGGATCAAGGATCAACTGGTCCTTCCCTACGTGGATGTGCCCATCGAATACTACGACCTCGGCATCGAGTACCGCGACAAGACCGACGACAAGGTGACGGTGGACGCTGCGAAGGCGATCCTGAAGCACAACGTGGGTATCAAGTGCGCAACGATCACGCCCGATGAAGCGCGAGTTGAGGAATTCGGCCTGAAGCAGATGTGGAAGAGCCCCAACGGCACCATCCGCAACATCCTCAATGGCACCGTGTTCCGCGAGCCCATCGTGATCAGCAACATCCCGCGCCTAGTGCCGGGCTGGACGCAGCCCATCGTGATCGGCCGCCATGCCTTCGGCGATCAGTACCGCGCCACCGATGCCGTGATCAAGGGCAAGGGCAAGCTCACCATGACCTTCACGCCCGATGACGGCGGCAGCCCGCAGAGCTGGGAGGTTTATCAGTTCGATGGCAATGGTGTTGCGCTGAGCATGTACAACACCGACGAGAGCATCGAAGGCTTCGCACACAGCTGCTTCAACCTTGCGCTCGCGAAGAAGTGGCCGCTCTACCTCAGCACCAAGAACACCATCCTGAAGAAGTACGACGGCCGCTTCAAGGACATTTTCGAGGACATCTATCAGAAGAACTACAAGGCCGACTTCGCGAAGGCCGGCATCGTGTATGAGCACCGCTTGATCGACGACATGGTGGCCAGCGCGATGAAATGGAGCGGCGGCTTCGTGTGGGCCTGCAAGAACTACGACGGCGACGTGCAGAGCGACACCGTGGCACAAGGCTTCGGATCACTCGGCCTGATGACCAGCGTGCTGATCACGCCCGATGGCAAGACCATGGAAGCGGAAGCCGCGCACGGCACCGTGACGCGCCACTACCGTATGCACCAGCAGGGCAAGCCCACGAGCACCAACCCCATCGCCAGCATCTTCGCGTGGACGCGCGGCCTGGCCTTCCGCGGCAAGATCGATGGCAACCAAGCGCTCATCGACTTCTGCACCAAGCTCGAGAACGTGTGCATCAAAACGGTGGAGCGCGGCCAAATGACCAAGGACCTCGCGGTGTGCATACACGGCGAGAAGGTGGGCCCCGAGCACTACCTCACCACCGAGAAGTTCATGGACGCGCTTCGGGAGGGGATTGAGCGGGCCTGAGCCAATCGCCATCTTCGCGCGGCCCGTTTCCTCCGCTGCGATGTCCTTTACCCGCACCAACCTCCTGCTCGCTGCTTTGGTGTATGCCGTTGCAGCATGGTTCGGCGTGGGCACGCAGTCCGAGGATGAGTTCCAGCATGTGATCCTGATCGCCGAGCACTTGCGCGGCCATGTGGGCGCTGATGCCATGCCCATCGATTTCCAAGCGCAATGGCGCGGCATGCTGCTGCCCGTGATCGCGGCTGGCGTGTTCGGGGGATGCGACCTGCTGGGCATCACCGATCCGTTCATGCTCACGCTCCTGCTCCGGCTGATCACCGCCGTATTCGCCTTGTGGGTGTTGCACGGTCTGGCGCGCGCCGTGAAGCACTCGCTCCGCGAGGAGAATCGCCAAGCGCTCGACGCGCTCAACTGGTTCCTCTGGTTCGTGCCCATCGTGCTGATGCGGTTCACCGGCGAGACCTGGAGCGCACTGCTCTTCGTGCGCGGCCTCACGCTCCTGCTCGAAGAGAAACCGAAGAACCCATGGGCCATCGGCGCATGGTGGGGCGCTGCGGTGATCGTACGTCCGGCTGCAGCGGTGCTTCCACTGGCCGCATGGCTCTGGGCGCTGCTCGTGAAGAAGGAAGAGCGCTCGCGCTTAGCACGCATGGTCGGTGGCGGCTCGATCGCCATCGTTGCACTGAGCATCCTCGATTCGTTGTGCTATGGCTCGGCGACCTTCCCCCTGTGGAACTACGTCGCTGCCGCGCTCAGCGGACAAGAGAACGTACGTTTCACCAATTTGCCTTGGTACCAATACGCCCTGTTCGTCGTGAAATACGCCACACCGCCCCTTGCTCTGCTGCTTGTCGGTGCATTCGCGATCCTGCTCGCCCTGAACCGCAAGCACCCCTTGGTGCTGATCCTCTTCGCCTTCCTTCTCGCCCATTCCCTCATGCCGATCAAGGAGCAGCGCTTCCTGTACCCGTTGGTGCCCTTGATGCCCTGGATGCTGGTGGCCGCGTGGGATTCGCTTTGCGCGCGTTGGCCCACGCGCATGCAGCACCCGCGCTGGATGCAACTGCTCTTCCCCTTCGCTGCGCTGAACCTCTTCGTGCTGCTGATCGCCTGTGCAACACCCGCCGGGAATGGCCGCATCGCCCTCGCCAAGGAGATACACGCTCGCTACGGCGATGAACGCGTCCACATCGATCAAATGGGCGATTGGCGGCAATGGATCCCAGCGTTCTACTTGGCCGAAGGCAGCACCGAGTCCTTCACCGAGAAAGTGTTCCCGGACAAGAACAAACCCATCCACTTGGTGGTCGCGCTAGAAAGCAAGGAAATGGACCGCGTAACGAACATGCTGCGACTGCGCACCGCAACGCCCAGTTGGACCCATCGCTACTTGCGCTGGTACGGCTTGGAGGATGGCTACGACCCGCTCGTGCTCTACCGGCTGGATACCGGGATCATTGGGCATTGAGGAAACTGGAGATACCATGAGCGGCAAGTGGCAAGTTCGCAAGCGGCAAGTGAGCCAACCCGCAGCTTGAAGCCATGCCGAATCGCTGAGTCTTCCGATGCAATGCTCCGCTCAGCATCGCGCAATACTGCGACCTTCGCCGCATCATCACCGCCATAGATCATTCGAGCAACGATGAGTGAGCACGCTCCTTTGGCCGAACGCATGCGCCCCCGAAGCCTGGATGAGGTGGTGGGCCAAGGCCACTTGATCGGTGCGGAAGGCGTGCTGCGGAAAGCCTTGGCCGGCGGAATGCTGCCGAGCATGATCCTGTGGGGCCCGCCCGGCGTGGGGAAAACCACGCTCGCGCGATTGATCGCACAAGGCTTGAAACGGCCCTTCCACACGTTGAGCGCCATCAACAGCGGCGTGAAGGACATCCGCGAAGTGATTGAACAGGCGGGTGGCAGCGGGCTCTTCTCGCGCAGCGCCGTGCTCTTCATCGACGAGATCCACCGCTTCAGCAAAGCGCAGCAGGACAGCCTGCTCGGCGCCGTCGAGAAGGGCACCATCACGCTGATCGGCGCCACTACGGAGAATCCGAGCTTCGAGGTGATCAGCGCGCTGCTCTCGCGCTGCCAGGTGTACGTGCTGGAGCCACTCGCCGAAGAGCAGCTCCTTGACCTGCTGCAGCGCGCCATGAGCACCGACGCCGACCTGAAGGAGCGGCGCATCGAATTGCGCGAGACCCAAGCGCTCATGCGCGCCAGTGGCGGCGATGCGCGCCGTTTGCTGAACACCTTCGAGCTGTGCGTGAAGGCGGCTGGCGATCCCGCCGTGATCACCGATGCGCTGGTGATGGAAGTAGCACGCACCTCGGCACGCTACGACAAACAGGGCGAGCAGCACTACGACATCGTGAGCGCCTTCATCAAGAGCATGCGTGGCAGCGACCCCAACGCCGCGGTGTATTGGCTCGCGCGCATGGTCGAAGGCGGCGAGGACCCGCTCTTCATCGCGCGGCGCATGGTGATCCTGGCCAGCGAGGACATCGGCAATGCCAACCCCAACGCGCTGCTGATGGCCACCACCACCATGCAAGCGGTGCAGATGATCGGCTGGCCCGAGGGCCGCATCATCCTTAGCCAATGCGCGATCTACCTGGCCTGCTCACCTAAGAGCAACGCGAGCTACCTGGCCATCGGCGCGGCACAAGCCGAAGTGCGCCGCAGCGGCGACCTACCCGTGCCCTTGCACTTGCGCAACGCGCCCACCAAACTGATGAAAGACCTCGGCTACGGCTCGGAATACCAGTACAGCCATGAAGGCGCCGGCAACTTCATCGAACAGGAGTTCCTGCCGGAAGCCATCAGCGGCAAATCGCTCTATGTGCCGGGCAAGAACCCGAAGGAACAAGAGCACGAGCGCCTGCTGCAACAGCTCTGGAAAGGGAAGTACAAAGGCGCGTAACGATCACTGGGCGCGCTCCTGCTCGAGGAAACGCTGGTGCATATCGTAGATGATGCCCAAGCTGATCATCAGTCCACCTACCGACTGCTCGATCATCTGCCAGATGATGTCAACCACCACGTGCGCCATGCCATGCTTCGCGAAACCGAAGCCCAGCACGAAGATCACCAGATAGACAAAGAAGCCGATGACCGCAGAGAGCAGCATGGCCATGAAGGGAAAAGCCTTCTTCAGCGAGATCCACTCGTACTCCACCGCCTTATGCGTGGCGATGGTCTGCGCCAAGCCGAGCACCAGGTACACCACGCCAGCCAAGCTGAGGTAGAGCGGCATCGGGATGGGGACATCCTGCAAATCGCTGAGCAGCACTCCATGCCAGAGGTAGGATAGCCCGAACATCACTGCGGAAGAGAGCAGCCACGGAAGCAGGATGAAGCGTCGGAGCGGGTTCATGCGTCTAGGGCACTGGCAATGTTACGGAAGCCAGCCGCCAATGGAGGTGACCAATGGCAGTCCTACATTGCCCCACATGGAAAACGAGCGCAGGCCTAGTGTGGTTGCCTTGGTGTTGATAGCGGGCCTGCTCGCCTTCGGCACCGGCTGCCGCAAGGAGAGCGCGAAGCCCACCTGGGACATCGACATCCTGGCGCCGTTGGTGCGCACCACTTTCACCCTGCGCGACCTGCTGCCCGATTCGTTGCTGGTCACCGACCCCGATGGCTCCGTGACGCTGGTCTATAGCGGGGAGCTCTTCGATGTGAACCTCGACACGGTGCTCACCGCGCCGGACACCACCTTCTCCTACCGCTACGCTCTCCCCTTCCCAGGTCCGCTCGACTTCCCGGCCGGCGTCAACTTCTGCAATCAATCGGATGTGCAGCGCTTCGACCTGGACGAACTGGCGCTGCGGCAACTGATCCTGCGTGAAGGCCGCTTGGAGCTGAAGATGACCAACATGGTGCAGAGCCGCATCCTCGGGTCGATCCAGATCCCGGCTGCACAATTCCCGCAAGGCGGCAGCACCTTGAACACCACCGCCGAAGCCGGCACGCCAGCGCAACCCACCATCTCCATTGCCTCACGAGACCTTGCAGGCACGAGCTTCGATCTGCGCGGTCCGCAATTCAACAGCGTGAACACCTTGCAGACGGTGGTTGGGGCGCAACTCGATCCCAACGGCCAAGGCGCCTCGGTGACCGATCAGGACAGCCTGATCATTGAGGCGCGCTACTTCGGCCTGGTGCCCGAATACGCCAAGGGCTTCTTCGGACAACGGCAGGTAAGCGCTGGCCCAACCGAGGAATCGCTCGGCTTGTTCGATGCGATCGTCGGCGGCACGCTCGACCTACAGGCTGCAACGCTGAAGCTGAAGGTGGAGAATGGCTTCGGCGTGGATCTGCAGTTGCGCATGCGCGAGCTCACCGCGATCAACACGCGCACCGGCGCCGAAGTCTCGCTCGAGCATGCGCTCTTCAACGGCCCGCTCAACCTCACGCGCGCGCTGGACCTCGGCAACGGCCCGCAGCCGACAATTGTTGAGCGCACCATGAACGTGGGCAACAGCAACCTCACGGAGTTCATTGAGACCTTGCCGGATCGGGCACGCTACCAGCTAGACCTCGCGCTGAACCCGCTGGGCGACATCAGCAATGGGAACGACTTCCTCTACCACAGCAGCAAACTGAAGGCAAGCATCGACCTGGAGCTCCCGCTGAGGCTAATCGCGAATGAGCTCACATTGCAGAGCATCAGCATTCCGAATCTGCCCGGGACCGCCAACGGGCATGCGCTGCGCAGCGGCACCTTGCGGCTCTTTGCCACCAACGGATTCCCCATGAGCGCGCGCATCGTGCTCGATCTGATCGACAGCGATGGGCAAGTGGTCGGCAGCATTCCGGTGGAAGGGACTGTTGCGCCCGGCATCCTTGGCGCCAACGCACTTGTTTCGCATCGCACCAGCAGCCAACTGACCGCTCGACTGGACGAAGCGCTCGTGAATCAGCTTTACAGCGGCGCCCGCTTGCGCACGCGAGTGGCCTTCACCACTGCCGACCAAGGGCAGCACCTGCGCTTGCTCGACAGCTACGCGCTGGATCTGCAAGTGACGCTCGAAGCCAATTACATGGTGAATGGGGATGAGTAGGTGGCTTGCGCTCTTCTTCTCTGCGTTGATGGCGACGACCTCG
>JBATND010000217.1:0-2089 GCA_049290175.1 Flavobacteriales bacterium
GCATACACGTTGCTCTTGCGCGGATCAGCGCGGCGCTCGAACACGTTGATCTTATGTCCGCGCTTGGCCAGGAATACGGCCAGCAAGCTGCCGACCAATCCGCCGCCGACGATGGTGATCTGTTTCATGATTGCAGGTCGTTTGGTCGACCCGGAGGGTCGACGGTACGGGTGCCCCGTAGCAAGGTCAATGCGATCCTGCGAGGCATTCCGTCAGGATCTGTCCGAAACGATACACGTCCTCGAATGAATTGTACATCGGCACCGGCGCTATGCGGATGACGCCTGCCCCGGCCGGCGAGCCGGGGTTGGGTTCGCGCCAATCGGCCACCACGCCTTTCGCGCTGATCGCGTGGAAGAGGTCTTTCCCTTTGCCGTGCGCCACGATGCTCAACTGGCAGCCGCGCTGCGCGGGATCGCTCGGAGTGATCACTTCCAGCTTCGCACCGGTCGCTTTCGCCGCTTCGCCGATGATGAATGCCAAGTAGCCGGTGAGTCGTTCGCCCTTCGCGCGGAGGTTCGCGATGCCCGCGCGATCGAATTGCTCCAGCGCCGCGCGATGCACCGCCATGCTGAAGACAGGCGCATTGCTCACCTGCCACGCCTCGGCCGTGTTCATGGGCTTGAAGGTGCGCTCCATCTTGAAGCGCTCGTGCTTGTCGTGCCCCCACCAGCCAGCGAAGAGCGGAAGCCCTTTACCGTGGTGACGCTCATGCACGAAGGCGCCAGCCACGCTGCCCGGACCGCTGTTGAGGTACTTGTAGGTACACCACGCGGCGAAGTCAGCGTTCCATTCGTGCAGCTTGAGATGTAAGTTGCCCGAAGCGTGCGCGAGATCATATCCAGCGAAGGCGCCCACCGCATGCGCGGCCTTGGTGATCGCCGCCATATCGAAGGCCTGTCCTGTGTAGAAGTTCACGCCACCGAAGCAGACGAGCGCGAGTTCATCTCCCAACTCGTTGATGCGCGCGATGATGTCCTCGGTGCGCAAGGTGTATTCACCAGCGCGAGGCTGCACTTCGATCAAGTCCTTGTCCGGATCGCCGCCATGGAAAGCGATCTGTGACGCGAAGGCATAGGTGTCGCTGGGGAATGGCCGTTGCTCGGTGAGGATCTTACGGCGCTTCCCTTTCGGCTGGTAGAAACTCACCATCAGGAAGTGCAGGTTGCTGGTGAGCTGGTTCATCACCACCACTTCGCTCTCCTTCGCGCCCACCAAGCGAGCTGTCATCGCCGTGAGTTCCTCGTGGTAGCTGTACCACGGGTGCTTCGCCTTCATGTGGCCCTCCACGCCGAAGGTGGCCCAATCGTCGAGCTCTTGCTTCAGCGCAGCAGCGGCGCCTTTGGGTTGAAGCCCGAGCGAGTTGCCGGTGAAGTAGATGACGGGCTGGCCATCATGCAAGGGGAAAAGGAACTCATCGCGGAAGGCGCGCAACGGATCGGAAGCATCCTGCGAGCGGGCGAAGTCGAGCGTGTTCTGGAAATCGGGCATCGGTGGCGAAAGTAGCGGCGGTGGTGGTGCGCATGATGAGCGCCGTCAGCACAGGCTGCCGAGGATGGCGAGCAGCGGGATCAGGGCGATGCAGCCATCGAGCAGGAGCCAATGGGACCAGTGGCGTTGCGGCGACGAACGAATGATAAGCGCAGAGAACCGAGAAGCTGCACCGCATCAGCAAAGCCTCCAACGAGTCCCGTTGTAATTGAAAGGCGTGTGTCCTTCAACCGCAAGACCCATATGCCGTCCCTAGCGGGACTGAAATCATCTCCGCTCCAAAACCTACCCAAATCACGTCCCTAACGGGACTGGGACCGCCATAGCAATCACCGAACGATGGTCTTCGTTGCAACTGCGCCGTTTCCTAAAAGTCCCGCTAGGGACGGCATGTGGGTAGCAGCGAAGCTGCGCAGTTCCCAACAAGTCCCGTAAGGGACGGCATGCGGGTAACAGATATCAGCACAGGCTGCCGAGGATGGCGAATAGCGGAATCAGGGCGATGCAGCCATCGAGCAGGAGCCAATGGGACCAGTGGCGCTCAGGTGCAGCGCGAAGAATCAAAAACGCAGGGACGGCGATGCCGAGCAAGGGCCAT
>JBATND010000218.1:0-19059 GCA_049290175.1 Flavobacteriales bacterium
CCCCTGGACCCCATGAAAACAACAGCACCAAACACATTAACCTTGTCTGAATCCTGTCCAGTTCAACCCGACCACCTCACAGCAGCATACTCCACGGCCGTCGAGACTTCATCGGGTATTGGAACACGGGTCTTCTTGTCCACCATTCTTCAAAGGAACTACGGAAAGCGGATTGTGGGGCTAATGCCAAATTGATGAATGAAAACGTCCTACTTTGATACACTCCAACTGCACCATGCCCCGCCTCATCGTCCACGGTTTCACCATCTCGTTCGCGCCCCGCACCTTCCGTCCCGCCCTACCGGCAGTCCTCACCACCCTGGCCGCGCTGGTCTGCTGCACATTGGCTCATGCGCAGATCATCGACAGCACCTACATCCTTGCCGTGGATCGCCGTGTTCAGGAGATCGACGCGGCAAAGGACCATGAGATCAGGGCATTCGAGAACGAGGAGCTTACGGCTTCACCCTTCCGCTCACCTCTTCCGCGCCACCGACCACACAACCCGAAAGCCCATCACCCAACTTATCGGATCTTTGTATCCATGGGGACCGCATAGGGCGATTCTGTGCGTATCATGTGGTCCATCAACTTGACGGGAAAGATGCCAAAAGCGATCAGCCTTTTCGCCGGTGCAGGAGGGTGCTCATTGGGCTTCAAGCAGGCAGGCTATGATGTGGTGTTCGCCACGGACTTCGACAAGGCGGCGATGCAGACCTACGCACTCAACTTCACGGGAGCTAACATCGCGCGTAAGGACATTTGCGAACTGGACTTCGAGCAACTGCTCGCATCACTGAAGCTCAAGTCCGGCGAGTTGGATGTGCTCATCGGTGGTCCGCCCTGCCAAGGATTCAGCACTGCTGGGCCAAGGTTCTGGGATGATCCGAGGAACCACCTGCTGAAGCAATACGTGCGAGCCATCGAGGTCATCAAACCGAAATGGTTGATGATGGAGAACGTGGAAGGGCTGCTTACCACAAAGGACGGCGAGTACGTCGCGGAAGTGGTGAAAGCTTTTGTGCGCCTTGGCTATCGTGTGCGTCTGGAGAAGGTCTATGCCCACGAGTATGGAGTGCCGCAACGCCGCAAGCGCGTGATCATCGTGGGCAATCGGCTTGGTAAGGACTTTATGTTCCCTTCCGCCACAGTACCCTCGCACGGAAGGATCTTCAGAAAGGGCGGAGTGACCTTGGCGCAAGCATTCCATGGACTACCCGAACCAAGCGCTGAGAACAAGCCGTTGGGCTACAACGCGGACATGCATGGGCACTGGGCCGAGTTCCTGGCAAGCAGTTCCGGACTGGTCTCGGATCAGTTCGCACCGCAAGTGGATCCATTGCAACTGCAACGCATCGCTGCGCTTGGCCCCGGACAGACCATGAAGGACCTGCCGGAACACCTTCAGCATCCGAGCTTCCAGAAACGGGCGAACAGGCGTGTCATGGACGGCACACCTTCAGAGAAACGTGGCGGTTCACCCTCTGGCCTGAAGCGCTTGCATGCCGATGAACCCAGCCTGACCATTACCGGTGCTGCAACACGCGAGTTCATTCATCCAACTGAGGATCGAACGCTGACCCTCCGCGAAGCTGCTCGCGCCCAGACCTTCCCTGACGATTTCACCTTTGTCGGCAACCAGTCGGACCGTATCCAGCAGATCGGTAATGCGATACCGCCGTTGCTCGCGCGCGTCTTTGCGGAGCACATAGCCGAGCAGGGTTTCAGACGATCAGCACATGAAGGCGAAGGCAAGTTCCTGGGCTTCCGACTGACCAAGTCACAGGGGCTCAGTCCAGCACTGGAACGCACTTCGTGCTTGCTGAACTCCTTGTTGGGAACCACTGTCCACCAAGAACAATTCGCTTTCGAGGATGCCGGTTAGCCTTACCGTAAAGACCCTGTACAAGAAGGCACGCTCGCTTTCAGGTGGCTCTCCTGAAGTGAGGCTGAGCGAATCCGAATTGTTTGCGCTTCTCCTGCTAATCTGCCGCGACCTGAATTGGTCAACCGGTCGCATCGGCTTGCCAGCGCCAGCATCGCCTGTGCCCGACCAGAACTACTATGTCATCGATCCCGCTTGGTTCGATAGCCACGGCAACGCACCAAGTGCCATTAAGCTGCAGGAGTCTATCGAAGCCGCTCTTGCGGTAGAGACGGACTTCGGCATGTACTTCTCGAACCTGTGTTCGCTGCACAAGCGTAGGCTCAAGTTCCAGAAGATCTTGAGCACACAGCCCAAGCCGACGATGGACCAGGTCGGCACAAGAGGTCTGTTGGAGTATGGCACCTATCCGGATCGTTTCCTCTTCAACTGGCTTGTCTGGCGCAAGTGGGTCTTTGACCTTGACAACCGCTCCGGTCAAGAAACAGGATACTTGTTCGAGCCAGTGCTCACACGTTGCCTCGGTGGTGAAGCTGTTGACGCCAAATCATCTCCAATCAAACGAATCGGTGAGAATGGCAAGCCGAAGAAGGAAGGACGGCAGATCGACTGCTATGTGGAGGATGAAAAGCTGGCGTATGAGTTCAAGATCCGATTAACGATCGCGGCAAGCGGACAAGGTCGTTGGGAGGAAGAGTTGTCCTTCCCGCGTGAGTGTGTTGCTGCGGGTATCAAGCCCGTTCTTATCGTGCTGGACCCGACCACCTCGAATCGTTTCGAGCAGTTGAGCGCGCTCTTTCTTGAACTCGGTGGCCAGGTCTTCGTTAGCGAATCCGCATGGCGCCACATTGAAGAACGAGCCGGCAAGACCATGGCCAGTTTCGTAGAGAATTACATCAAGCCAGCATTGGATGCCGCAAGTGATTTCGACCCGGTCCAGTTGGATCCGATCACAATGTCCTGGTCTTCGGGCGATGTGATCATTCGCATCGGGGATAAGGAACATCGGATCAAGCGTGATTGACGGTTTAACCTCATCGTCCACGGTTTCACCCTCTCGCTCGCACCCCGCACCTTCCGTCCCGCCCTTCCGGCAGTCCTTGCCACCCTGGCCGCGCTGTTCCGCTGCACATTGTCACATGCGCAGATCATCGACAGCACCTACATCCTTGCCGTGGATCGCCGCGTTCAGGAGATCGACGCGGCAAAGGACCATGGGATCAGGACACTCGAGAACGAAGAATTCCTGGAGCAGAAGAGGGGTGGTGAGTTGAAAGGCTTCGTGAAGAATGGGCAGCTCGTGAAGATGGAGTGACTGGCTCAGGGAATCGTCGCCGCAGTGGGCTCTATTGCCTCCATCATCGATCACGGCCTCATCCTCATGACGCGCGTACTTCTGGGCGTTGAACCGGCACTGCAAGTCCTATATTGTCGGTAGCCGATCGACGGTCTTTCCGTCAGTTGGGCAAGGCCATGAGCAAGACCACCAAAGCCACCATCGAAGTCCAGGGCATCCCCATCGCTGTCCTTAGCGATCGCAACGAGGACTTCATTTCCCTCACGGACATGCTGAAGGCCAAGGACGGCGACTTCTATCTCCGACTGGCTGCGCAACCGGAACACGGTGGAGTTCCTCAGCATCTGGGAGAGCGTGAACAACCCCGGGTTTAATTATGGCGAATGTGCCACAATTAAGTCCCAGGTCGGGCTCAACAGCTACAAGCTCAGCGTGAAGGACTGGGTGACCCAGACCAACGCCATCGGGCTCCGGGCCAGTGCCGGGCGCTACGGCGGCACCTATGCCCACAAGGACATCGCCTTCGAGTTCGGCATGTGGATCAGCCCCGCCTTCAAGATCTACCTCATCAAGGAGTTCCAGCGCCTGAAGGAGGATGAGAGCCAACGCCTCTCCCTCGCCTGGAACCTGAACCGCGAGCTTTCGAAGATCAACTACCGCATCCATACCGATGCGATCAAGGAGCATCTCATTCCGCCGCAAGTGACTTCCGCACAAGCCGCCATCACCTATGCCACCGAAGCCGACCTCCTGAACGTGGCGCTCTTCGGCCTCACCGCTAAGGAGTGGCGGATGGTCAACCCCGCGCTGGATGGCAACATGCGTGACCATGCCACGATCGAGCAGTTGCTGGTGCTGGCCAACATGGAGAGCCTCAACGCAGAGTTCATCCACATGGGCCTTTCGCAAGGCGAACGTTTGGTGAAGCTCAATGCCATTGCCATCCGCCAGATGAAGACGCTTGCGGCGAACGCTTCGCGCTTGCTCGGAACGGGCAAGGGCAGGCAACAGAAATGATGCGTTCTACTCGAACACCTTGAAGTATTCATCGAACCGGTACACGCGTCCCCACTTGCTACCGGTGATCTCACGCAGTATGCCCACCTGCTCGAACGCAGCGATGAGCTTGTAGGCCGATGCCGGTGTTTGGCCGATGGCTTCAGCGACCATTTCGGCGTTGACCACCGGCTGCTGGAACAGGTACTCCAACAACCGCGGACCCGAGTTGCTGCGAATGCCGATGCTGGGGATCCGCTGTTCGAGGCAATCCTGCTTTAAGCGCAGGATCTCGCGCAGGCCGTTGGTGGCCTTGTCCGCCGTTTCGATTACACCCACCAGGAAGAACTTGAACCATTGTTCGATGTCGTTGTGCGTGCGCACCCGGGTGAGGTTGTCGTAGTACGCGGTGCGGTTGCGCTCGAAGAAGTCGGAGAGGTAGAGCACGGGCTGTTTCAGGATGCCGGCATGCACGAAGTAGAGCGTGATCATCAAACGGCCAATGCGACCATTGCCATCGAGGAAGGGGTGGATCGTCACGAACTGGTAGTGCGCGAGTGCGGCCTTCAGCACGTGCGGCAGTTGGGTTTCGTTGCTGTGCAGGAAATGCTCCAGGTCGCTCATCAGCGGGTTCACCTCTTCCCACACCGGTGGAATGAAGGTGGCATCGGCCAGGCTCGCACCACCGATCCAGTTCTGGCTGCGACGGAACTCGCCCGGCGTCTTCTTCTCCCCACGAACGCCCTTCATCAACGTGTCGTGTGCCTCGCGCAGCAAGCGTGACGATAGCGGGAGCTCGGGCATACGGCCCAAGCTCTGTTGCATGGCGGCCACGTAGTTGTTCACCTCGCGCCGGTCGTCGCGACGCTCCGGGTCCACGTTGTGCTCATCCATCAGCACCTCTTCCATGTTGGTGTTGGTGCCCTCGATCTTGCTGCTCACGGTGGCCTCCTTCACCACGTGCAAGCGGATGAAGTGCCGGATGTTGGGCACCAACTCGCCGAACGCGTCCAAGGCACCCAGCTTAAGGGTAGCCTGCTCGACCAGTCCTTGCAGCTTGGGGTCATCCAGCCGGTAGGCCCTATCGATGCGTTCGGGCATGAAGGCGGTGTACCCCTGCGGGGTCTTCATGGGCCGTCCTGCTCGAAAGTCCTTCATGGTCAGGGTGTAGCGGAAAATTGAAAAGTCGGCATGGCTTTTCAAATAATCGAACCAAAAGTATAAAAGCCCTTCCGGCTTTTCAAATTCTTGATAGGGGGCATCAAACAACCATCAAGAAACTAATCGGCTGTATATCAATGGGAAAAGCAGACGGCGCCTAGCTCGGAGGCTGCTGCCATCAAGGAACCGTAATTGCCCCCAGTAAGGCACATACCGCCAAGACCGGTAGCCGACAGAAGCGTCAAAGAGCCGGATAAGACCGGCCCTGACCGCTATGCTGAGCAGCCTAGCGGCCATGCGCACAGCCTTCAACCCCATCGAATTCCACGGGTTTAGCGATCACCATCTTTGAAGCACCAATGAAACCCACCTCCAACAACGAACGCGTCTTCCGCATGTCCTTCGCCAGCGTGTACCCCCACTACGTGAACAAGGTGGAGCGCAAGGGCCGCACGGTGGAGGAGCTGCACACCGTGATCCGCTGGCTCACGGGCTACACGGAGAAAGGGCTCGCCAAGGTGATCGCTGACGAGACCGACTTCGAGACCTTCTTTGCGAAGGCACCACGCATGCACGCGAACGCACACCTGATCACCGGCATGATCTGCGGCTACCGCATCGAAGAGATCGAGGATCCCATCATGCGGCAGGTCCGTTACATGGATAAGCTGGTGGATGAGCTCGCCAAAGGACGGGCCATGGAGAAGATCATGAGGAAGTGAACAGCGTGAATCAACGATAGGCTGTCGATCAGAATGGAACACGCGCGCATCACCGGGATCCGGCTCATCGGCAGTCTATGTGCCCTGTTCGCGTACGTTGTGAGCTTGGGGCAGGAGGTGCAGGTGGATACGTTGCGGAACGAGCATGATCGTGTGGTTTCCATCCATCGGTATGACGGTGCGGATACGTGGAGCCATCTCTGGTATTACCGATCCGGCGAACTCCAGCAGAAACGGGTGGAGTTGGAAGAGGAGGATGGCCTGGTAATCTGGGACACCACCTGGAACAAGGATGGAACCTTGAATGAAGCGCACTACAATGCAGGCGAGCGATGGATCGGTACCGACTACGATGAACGGGGGATCCTGGAGAGCACCACCGAATATGGCGAACGCGGCGGCGTGGAATACAACTTCGTCACGCAGTACTACCCGACCGGTGTGGTGCGCGAGCGCTATTCCGAACGGGTCGAGGGCAAGGTCATCGTGGGGGTGGCGAAGTTCGATAGCCTGCGCACGCTCTACCGAGAGGACGGGACTTTGATGCAGGAGCTGCGCTATGCGAGCGGCGAATTGCACGGGGTGTCAACGGACTATTACCCGTCCGGCGCTGTCGAGTCCATTGAACTGTACACGAAGGGACGACTCATGGAGGTGCGCTATTTCGATGCGGACGGAAGGGAGCTGAGCATTGGTGACTTCTTGAACGGCAACGGTATGTTGGCCATCCATGAGCAAGGTGTTCAAGTGAGCGTGTGCCGATACAGGAATGGCCATCCGGTGAAGAGGTCGTGCAAGTGCCCTGATTGACGATACGTACGCCGGCTTGCTCGATCGAGAGGTCTTGGGCCCCAACGATGCGCCTTTGCATCGGCGTCAACTGTCGTTTCGGCATGATAACTTGCTGCGCATGGAGACATCGAAGATCCACATGGAGTCGCTCTACTGCAAGGACGAATTGGTGGATGAGTTGGTGAAAGGGATGGCCCCGCATGGGAACTTGAGAGCGCAATGACCGATCCCCAACAAGCACTCTGCGCGCATTTCGATCGCTACCTCGCCTTGGACGAGGTCGAGCGCCGGGCCTTGGTGGAACGCAGCCGCGTGCGCCGATTGAAGAAGCGTGGGTTCATCCTTCAAGAGGGCGAGGTGTGCAGCCATTACACCTACGTGGTGAATGGCTGCCTGCGCATGTACGAGATGGATGCGAGCGGGGTGGAGCACAACCTCCAGTTCGCGCTGGAGAACGAGTGGATCGTGGACATCGGGAGCTTCCATGCGGAGAAGCCGAGCAGTCTCTTCATCGAGGCCCTGGAGCCGAGCACGGTGGTCTGCATCGAGCACGCAGACCTTCTGTATCTCTACACCGAGCATCCCAAGTTCGACCGCAACTTCCGGGTGATCATCGAGGACCAGTTTGTGGAGTTGCAGCAGCGCATGCTGCGGCGCAACGCTTCGAGCGCGGAACAGCGCTACGCGCATTTCGTGGAGCAGCATCCCGCTCTGGCCGCGCGCGTGCCGAACGTGCACATCGCCTCCTATTTGGGTGTCACACCGGAGTTCCTCAGTCGCCTCCGAGCGAAGACAGGAAAGCGCGGCTGAAGGCTTGATCTGGATCAAGGTCATTTCTTGATCTGCTTCACGGCGGCATGCGGACCGTGCAGGGAACCTTTGCGTCGTCAACAAGCACAAGTGATGAAGCACAAGCTCCTTTCCGCACTGTCACTGGCCTTGCTGCTAAGCTGCCAAGGACCCAGCGAACAAACCACTACGAACCATAACAACAGCGCAACCATGAACACCTCCAACGACCAAGCGGCGATCAAGAGCTTGCTGTTCGCCTATCGCGATGCCCTGAACGCTTCAAGTGCTGAACAGGTATTGCCGCTCTACACCTCCGACGGCGTCTTCATGCCCACCGGCTTTCCCACGGCTGTAGGAAGCGAACAATTGAAGGCCGCATACACCGGCGTGTTCTCTTCGATCAAGCTGAGCATCGAGTTCTTCATCGACGAGATCCAGGTGGATGGCGACCATGCCTACGCCCGCACCACCTCACGTGGCACCACGCTCATCCACGCCACGGGCGAGTCAGTGCCTGAGGAGAACAGGGAGCTCTTCGTGCTCCAACGTACCGCTGGCGGCTGGAAGATCGCGCGGTACATGTTCAACAAGATGAAGTGAGCCTACCGCTTCACCGCATACCGCAACCCCACCGCCCCCGAACCGAACTCCTTTCGGTCCACAATCTTCAGGTCCACCACTTTGCTCAGCCCCGCGAACAAGTTCGGGCCGTGACCTGCGATGCGCGGGTGGATGATGAACTCGTACTCGTCGATCAGGCCAAGCTCCGTTAAAGCCGTGGCCAGTTGCACACCACCAACAGCGATGCCATTGCCCGGCTGCTGTTTGAGCTCGCGCACGAAGGCTTCCAGATCACCCTGCACAAGCTCCGCGTTCCAATCGACTTCCGTCAAGGTGTTACTCACCACGTGCTTCTTCGCCACGTCAATGGCTTGCGCGAAGGGCTGCATCCACGCGGCCATCCATTCGGGCCATACCCCGGACTCAGGCATGCGCCACGCTTGCTCCATCATCTGGTAGGTGACCCTGCCGAAGAGCAGCACATCGGCCTCCGCGATGAAACGCATGGCGTTGAGGTGCAGCTCCTCATCGGGGATGCCCAGGGTGTGGTCGTAGCAGCCGTCTAGGGTGAGATTGAGGTGGAAGCGGAGGGAGCGCATGGCTTCGGCGCTTACAACGTTCTAATGAGAGAATCGAAGCGCTCTGCAAGAGAAAGGAATTCTTCTCCCCAACCACTGTTGATGCTTACTTCTTGGATGGAGCCAGTAGGAGCGAACAGTAGTTCAACTTCTCCTTTACGTGTGGCATCTCCGGATTCGATCAATACGACCAATGCGTCAAACTCTCGAAGAGCTTCCGTTGCGTTGTTCCAGTGCGACCATGCGAAGTCGTTGTTCGGTCGGGCAAGAAGCGCCCGTGTGCGCTGTAGGACCTCAAGAAGTTGAGGAACGGAGCTCATGATTGCTCGACCGCGTTTTTGATACCGTTCACGTCCAGCTGGATAGCCTTCTTGATCACTTCATCCCTTCGGCTCCCACAATTCCACCTTGTTCCCTTCCGGATCATACACCCACGCGAAGCGGCCGTAGTCCTCATCCTGGCGCTTGGGGTCGATGCGCACACCAGCATCCTCCAGCTTCTTCAGCAGGCCATCGAGGTCCTGCACGCGCAGGTTCAGCATGAACTGCTGCTTGTCGCTTGCGAAGTAGTCGGTGTCGCGCTTGAAGGGTGAGAACACCGTGGGGCCGGCATCCTGTTGCCAGATGAAGCCCGCCTCATCGTTGTTGATGCCGAAGTGTTCGTAGTACCACTTGGCCAGGGCCTTGTGATCGTCTGCGCGGAAGAAGAGCCCGCCGATGCCGGTGACGTGTCGTGACATGAGGTGGTGATCAGTCCGGCCAAGGTAGGCGGCGCATGGTCACGCGGTCTTCGCCTTCCTTGTTGCCTTCTTCTTCGCCACGCGCGCCACCTTCTCGATGCTTCCGAATTGCTTGCCCATCATGCGGCCCCATTTCGCGATTTCTTCCAGCAGCGGCAAAAGCGTGCGGCCATGCGCGGTGAGTTCGTACTCCACGCGCGGCGGCACTTCGGGGTAGATGGTGCGGCTCACGAAACCGTCCTTCTCCAATTGGCGCAATTGCATCGAGAGCATCTTCTCCGTGATCCCCGGGATCTGCCGCCGCAATTCGCTGAAGCGCTTCTTGTCCTTGCGCAGGTACCACAGCACGATGGTCTTCCACTTGCCGCCCACCAATTCCATGGTCACATCCAGCGCGCAGTGGTAAACGCGGCCGTTCATGCGGATGCGGTACTCGTCGCCGTCGATGATCATGATCGTTGAAAAGATCTTCCGCGTCCGTGGCCCTTCCCTGTCGCCGAAACCGGTGCCGGCGACATGCACTATCGTCCGTGACAGTACTTGTAAGAAGGATACGGACCAGACATGTTTGCAGCGGCTAAGGAAACGAAACCAACACGCACAACCATGAGGATCGGAGTTTTCGGAACGGGGGTGGTCGGACAGGTCATCGCCGAAAAACTTGACAGCCTGGGACACGACGTGATGCTGGGCACACGCGATGCGCAACAGAGCCTTGCCCGCGAAGGCAACGACGGTTACGGTCGCCCGCCGCTGAAGGACTGGATGGCCGCGCGCTCCAAAGTGAAGCTCGGCACGTTCGCAGAGGCCGCCGCGCACGCAGAGATGCTCGTGAACGCCACCAGCGGTTTCGGTGCGATGGAAGCCTTGAAGCTGGCCGGTGAGAAGAACCTCGGCAGCAAGGCGATGCTCGACATCTCGAACCCGCTCGATTTCTCAAAAGGCTTTCCGCCCAGCCTCACCGTGTGCAACACCGACTCGCTCGGCGAGCAATTGCAGCGCGCTTTCCCGGAACTGCGCGTGGTGAAGGGCCTCAACACGCTCACGAGTTTCCTGATGGTCGCGCCGCGCATGCTGCCCGAGTCGCACCACATCTTCCTCTGCGGCAACGATGCCGACGCGAAGGCCGAGGTGCGCAAGCTGCTCGCTTCCTTCGGCTGGTCCGATAGTGAGATGATTGATTTGGGCGACATCACCAACGCGCGCGGCACCGAGCAACTGCTGCCCATTTGGGTGCGGCTCTACGGCGCCTTGAAGAGCCCGATGTTCAACTTCCGGATCGTGCGGGCGGAGCAATAGCGATGCGATAGCCGTTCACCTCGGACCTGCTGATCGCCTCATGACGCTCGCTGTTTGCGCCAAGGGCGATAGCGCGCGATATGGCTAGCGCTATGTTGTTGCATGCCCTCGGTTCATGCCAATATTCAGCGAATCAGCAATCAGCGAATCAGCAATCAGTAATCAGCAATCAGCGAATCAGCAATCAGGAATCAGGAATCAGGAATCAACGATCACGCATTCTCTTTCAAGGGAGGCCTCAAACCAGCTATGGCTTCGAGCGCAGCATTCACACGCGCACTGCGGCTGCCACTGATGATCTTGTATGGCTTCTCCAGCCACTCGAGCAGCGCTACGTATTTCTCAAAAAGCCGGTCGCGGTCGTGCGGGTTCTCGCGCTGCGGATCGGGTTCCCAAGGGATATCGGGCTTGCATAGGAGCCAGAGGTCATAGTGCCGCTTCTCGCTCTGCTCCGCGATCCACGGGTGGCAGCGGCCGTACTTCTCCTCGCTCCAGATGCGGATCGTGATCAGGTCGGTATCGCAGACCATCAGCCCCTTGAATTCCTCGCCGATCATGTCCTCGTTCTGGGCTTGCGCGCGCGCGATCTGAAGCAGGTCCGACTCCTCGTAGGGCCTGTCGAGGCCATCGATGTACTCGCGCGCCACCTCGCTCACGTACCACGCGCGAGCGCGCAGCATCAGCTCTTGCGCAAGCGTGCTCTTGCCGCTGCTCTCGGGTCCAACAATGGCGATCTTCGGCATGACGGTTCGTGTGCGAAGTAACTTTCCATCACGCTTCGGGCAGCGCTCATGTTGCACGGGCTGTCAATAGGGGCAACGAAAGCCAATCACATGAAGAACGTAACGACTCTCTTTCTCGGACTTGCGCTGTGCCAAGCCGCCAGCGCCGCGCTGCCGCCCTTTGCTTCGGCACCGTTGAATGAACACCTCCGCGAGGTGAACGTGCAATGGGTGCAACAGGATCCGGCTCCGGCTGGAGGAGAGGCACCTGCGGCCTTCGCACAGGAATCCGATCGGATCCGTACGCATCTGCTAATGGTGCGGGAGCGCTTGATGGCGCGCGGCATCCAAGGACTAACGGCTGATCAACGCGTGAATCGTGCGCATCTGCTCAATCGCTTGGGGGATTATGCGAATGGCCGCCGTTTCCCGCAAAACCTGGTGCTTGCGGAGCGCAATCCGGTCTTCATCGATCCCTTCGGCACGGCGTGCGCGGTGGGCTGGCTGATGATCGAGAGCGGTCATGGTGAAGTGGCGAAGGCGATCCGTGCGGGCTTTAACCTGGGCTACGTGCATGAGATCATCGCCGATGAGCGGTTCCAAGCGCCGGTTGCCGAATGGGCCATCGAGCATGGCTTCACGGCTGATGAGTTGGCCTGGATACAGCCGGGTTACCCGCCCGCATTGCCGTGGCAGCCTTTCGGAGGTGGAGCGAATGGAGAGGTCACGGTGCTTGAGAATCTCGGGAATGGCAATTTGCTCATGGCTGGGGCCTTCACCGATGCTGGCGGAACTGCGGCGAGCGGTGTCACGGTGTGGAATGGAACAACGTTCATCGCGCTCGGCAACGGCTTGCAAGGCACTGTGAATTGCGCCACCGAATTCGAAGGAGACATCTATATCGGTGGTGCCATGCTGAATGGTGCGGCGGACTTGGCCAGGTGGGACGGCGCGAACTGGACATTCCAAACCGTTTTCGATGGGAAGTACCCGGTTGTCACTGCGCTGCACGTGCACGATGGCGCATTGCATGCTGCCGGGACCATTTCGGGTTTCGCAGGAAATACGGATCATGTGGCGCGGCTTGAGAACGGGCAGTGGCAACCGGTTGGCAGCGCCTTGAATGGGACCGTACACGCGCTCGACACGCATGCGGGCAGGCTTGTTGCGGCTGGGGCATTCACCGGTTTCGCCTACGACCCGCTTCCGGGGTTGGCCCATGTGGCCGAATTGGAAGGGAATGAATGGAGCCAACTGGCGAATGGACTCAATGCCACGGTGCGCGACCTGCTTAGCGTGAATGGCGTGCTGCATGCTGCTGGCGATATGTACATGAACATAGCGCCCGTCTTCGGAATGGCGCGCATGGCAGCAGGCGCAGGGGAATGGGAGCCCTTGATGCCGAATCTGGTCAACTACATTTACACGACGATCGGCACGCCGCGCATTGAGCGCATCGTGCATCACGAGGGCAGCATCTATTTCGTCGGTGAGTTCGGCATCAGCACAAGCATGATGCTCTATGGATACAATGTGGGCCGATGGGATGCGGTCGATGCCGTCGCCGAGTTGGCAACGCCGGAAGCCGTTGTGCATGCCGCGGTTGTCCACGATGATCAATTGGTCATCGGTGGTGCCTTCGCCAATTGGCGGCCGAGCGTGGCGGTGCTCGACCTCACCTTGAGCGTGGCAGATTCGCCGTTCGGGTCCGATTTGTTTGCATCGCCGAATCCTGTTCGCGATCAAGTGCGTGTCACTGGCGTTCGGGGCATCGCGAATGCTCCCATCCGCATCACGGATAGCGCCGGTCGAGTGCATCGGGCAGAGGCCACCAGGCAAGATGATGCCCTCATTCTCGATGCCGCTGCGCTGGCTCCTGGTGCGTACGTCATGGAGGTGATAACACCTAACGGACCAGCCATCGTTCGCTTCATGAAGCAGTGATCGGGCTGCCTGAGTCATTGCGCATCCAATAATGCAGGAGGCGGCCGATTCTGGCCGCCTCCGAACATTTCGCCCGCGCGCATGTTCTTTTGCACGCATGGAGCGCTGGTACTACCTCGCCATTGATCTGGCCAGCATCGCCTTTCCGCTCGCAGCCAGCTTCGGACCGCGCGTAGCGTTCTGGCGGAAGTGGCGCGGGCTGTTCACCGGCATGGCCGTGATGATGGCCGTGTTCATTCCTTGGGATGCGCTCTTCACGGCGCACGGGGTCTGGTGGTTCAGCGAGCGCTACACGCTTGGCCTGCGTTTCCTGGGCTTGCCCATCGAGGAATGGCTCTTCTTCGTTTGTGTACCCTACGCCTGTGTGTTCCTGTATGAAGTGATGCGCTATTCGTTCAAGCGCGATGTGCTTGCGGGAGTGGCCCGGCCACTGGGCATCGCCTTCGTGGTTGTGCTGCTCGTCATAGGTGCATGGCATCTCGATCGGATCTACACGTCCATCACGTTCATTGGTGCGGCAGCCTTGCTGGCCATGCATGTGTTCGTATGGCGCACGCCATGGCTTGGCCGCTTCTTCATGGGCTACGCCATCAGCTTGGTGCCCTTTTTCGTGGTGAATGGTCTGCTCACGGGTTCATTGCTGCCAGAACCCATCGTGTGGTACAACGACGCAGAGAATCTGGGCATCCGCATGGGCACCATCCCGGTAGAGGACAGCATCTACCTGCTTTTCTTCCTGCTGCTGGTCATCGGATTCCATGAACGGGCGCTCAAGCGCGATCATGGGGACTGTCCGTAGCGCTCAGTTCAGCACGTAGCGCGGCTCCTGTTCGGCGTGCCGGTCCCGGAACCAGCAGCTGATCCCGATCCGGAAGGCATGCTGCCATTCGGTGGGCACTCCATCGCCGCTTCGCACGCGCGATATCCAGCTCGCCTCGAATCGTGTGGCTGTTGCGGGGTCGATCAGCCAACCAGCGCGCAATTCGCCTTGGAACAAGGTGTATTCGAGCGCTTCGCCGATGCGGTAGTTGTAGTTGCGCAATCCTCCGTTGGGTGCGGGGGGGCGATCGCTTTCCGGCCTGAAGATGTTGTTGCCCCAACTATAGGTGGTATCGCGCCCAAGCCAAGCCATGCTGCCGCGCAATGCGTAGAGCATGCGCCCATTGGACCATTCGGCCTGCGCCAGCGCTTCTTGGAAATTCGAGCCATAGGGGTGGGCCAAGGGTTGGCCATAGTGCGCATAATTCTGGCGCGTGTCACTGTGGGTGTACATGAATGGCCGCACCATGTTCCATTCGCCCCGCAACAGGAGGCCGCTCACCCTGAAAGCATCGCGCGCCACGAAGCCGAACTGCAGGGCCTGCTTGTTTGCGTACCATCCATCGCCGGAGCGCACTTCGCGCAGCAGGAATTCATCGAGCACGAGCTGCATGTAGAACAGCGATCGGCGGCCCGCCTTCACGCTGGCGGCGAAGCCCATCAAGGCATTGTCCGGCGAGCCTTGCGCGAACTCCACTGGGCGGTAGAAGATCACGGGGTTCAGGTAGTTCACATCGAAGCCGCGCGGGTAGATGCTGTCGCCTTGGCTCCACACGATGGCCTCGAAGAGCGCGAGGTTGATGCGCCGGCTGGCGTTCACGCTCAAGTAGTGCATGCTGGTGTACTTCCGCTGGAAGCGCGAAGGGTCGCCCTGTGCGCCACGGATGTCGTTCATCATGGTGAACAGGTTCACGTAGCGTGCGCGCCAAACCGAAGTGGTGATGCGCAGGAAAGGGTAGGAGGTGGCTTCGTTGCTGAGGATGAGCGAGCGGTGGCCTTCGCCGATGAAATGCTTGCCACGGCCCAGCGTGAAGTTGAAGTGCTTGCCAGGGTCCCAGCTCGCGTATGCGCTCCAATCGCCGTGCATCACGGTGCTGCCATCGCGGTACGCATAGCCTTCGCCTGTGCTCATCTGCGTGGCGATGGCCAGCGAGTCGAGGTACTGTGGCAAGCGCTGGCTCCAGTATTGGCCGCTGGCGTGCAGCGTGAGCTTGTCGCCGATGTCGCCCTCGAGCCATGCCCCGCCGCCAAGTCGATGCGTGATCACCTGCGCGCTATCCAGGCCCAAGCCGCCTTGCAGATCGAGCAAAGGCCCCCAGCGGAAACGCCTTCCGTTGCGTGCGCCCGACCAGCGGTCGAGCGTGGCCAGGACTGCATGCGGGCGCAGGGAATCCTTGGCGTCGATGCCTCGGATCTCTTTGATGCGATAGGGGCGAATGGCGGTGTGCGCTTCCGATTTGAATTGGCCCAATTCGGCCGCATAGGGGCGTTCCACTTCGCGGCTCAAGGGCAACCAGCCGGCTTGGCCCGCGCACAGGCCCGCGAAAAGTGCGGCATGAACAACGGCCAATGCCCTCATGCCTTTTCGGGCTTTGTCCAAGCGAATGGAAGCAGGGCCAGGGCAAGCGCCGTGATGCCCAGCACCATCAGGCCGATGTTCGGATGCCATTTGCGCGTCACCAGGCTCAACGCGATGATCGCCACGGCATAGGTGTAGATCGCGAACGTGGTACCGCGGTGACCCAAGCCGAGGGCGAGCAGCCGGTGATGGATATGATTGCGATCGGCGGCGAAGGGCGAATTGCCGCGGGCCATGCGTACCACGAAAACGCGCAGCGTGTCGATGAGCGGATAGGCTAGCACGCTCATGGCGAAGATGGGCGTGGGTAGTTGGCGGAGCTTCAGAGGGAGCCGGGATGTGTCGTGGTCAACGACCTTCATTGCCAACACGGCCAACACGGCACCGATGATGAGCGATCCGCTATCGCCCATGAACACGCGCGCGGGGTGCAGGTTGAAAACGAGGAAAGCTGCCAGCGCACCGGCAAGCACGAAGGCCAGAAGGGCAAGGGCCACATCACCGGCGAGATAGAGCCAGCAGCCGTAGGCTAAGGCAGCTATCAAACCCACGCCGCCAGCAAGGCCGTCCACGCCATCGATCAGGTTCATCGAGTTCACTACCACCACGTACACGAAGAAGGAGAAGGCGATGCTCACTGCAGGGGGCAGTTCGTAGAAGCCGAGGATGCCATGCATATCGGTGATGCGGATCTCGGCCATCACTACCAGGATGTAGCCCACGATCATATGGCCCACGAGCTTCTTCACAGGCGAGAATCCGATGATGTCGTCCTTCACGCCGATGAAGAAGAGCAGCACCATGGCGGCGATCACATGCTTGAAATCGCTGTAAGCGGCGCCCATCAGGTCATACAATGCACGGTAGCCGGCATCGCTCAGGTCAAGCGCTTCGCCGCGCGGGAACCAGAGCGCATAGCTGAAGATGATCGCGGCGAAGATGATGATGCCGCCGATGGTGGGCACGCTGCGGTGATGGAGCTTGCGGTGCTCGCCCGGCTCATCGACCAAGTGCTTCATGCGCGCCACTTTGATCAGCGAGGGCATGGTGAGCAGCACCACCATGAAGGCGGTGAGCGCGCTGAAGAGCAGGATCTGCTGGTGGTGGTTCACGGGGCGCTCAAAGGTCGTAGTACCGGTTGAACAGGAAGGTGCGCAGGCCGATGTACCAATAGGTGCTCTGCACGATGTCGGCCGCACCCGGCAGGTCTCGGCGCATGACACCTCCGATCAAGCGGGCGTTCGTATTGGGATTCACGAGCCACTGAAGGCTTGCATCAATGATGGTCATTCCATAGTTGATCGCATCGCCCTCCGTAGGCGTGCCGATATCGGGCTTCTCCAAGCTGGTGCCCAGATTGAGCGTATCGGCCGAGTCGCGCTGGCGCATGCTCAGGTTCACCTGTCCGCGCAGCAACCACCGCTTGTGGTTCAGTTCCACGATGCCCACCGCCTCACCATAGGCCGTGCCCAAGGGATTGGCCATGGCTTGGCCTGCGTGCATGTACGCTTCCTTGTTCCTCGCCGCCATGTACATGAAGGTCGAGGCGGTGTTGTACTCCGCTTGGAGGTGAAGGCCGCGCAGGCCGACATCGAAGGCGCGCGCACCGGCTTGCCAGGCAAAGCGGCCGGGTCCATCCGTGGCGAATTGACCGTACGCGTACATGCGGTCTGTGAGTTTGATGCGCAGATCGGTGCCCACGAGGCAGTTGGTGGCGCCATCGAAGCCCTTGGCAGCGGTGTTCACGCCAATCACGGGGTTCAGCGCGAGCGGGTCAAGCGGCTCCACACGGTTGGTGATGCTCCTGAAGAGCGTGGCCTCGAAGAAGCCGAGTTGGACGCGCCCCAGATCGATGGAGAGGTGGTGGAAAGCGGCGCGCATCCAGTGGAATAGATTCTCGCTGCTGGCCCCACCGGGCAGCCTATCATCCTTGGCTACGCCATGCATGAGCTTGGTGTACCACCAGGTGTATTGCCACCGCTTGTTGGGACTCAGCAGGCTGAACTTCAGGTAGGGCGCGTTGATCGCGTTGTCGCTCAGGAGCACGCTGCGGTAACCATGTCCGACGAAGTGCTTGCCATGGCCTGCTTGCACGTTGATCCATTGCGCCGGGCTGAAGCTGAGCACGCCTTGGCTCCAGCCATAATCGAAGCGATTGCCATCGACCAGCTTCACCCGCCCTTGCCCGGGCAGTACTCCGGTATCGAGAGCCCTACGGTAGAGGTATTGCGGCACGCGCCCCAGGTTCTCATGGAACATGGTATAGAACGAGACCTTCGGCCCAAGGTCGCCGCGTACCAGGAAGCCCCGCGTGTTGAAGTAGTAACGGTTGGTGTCGGCATAGGCGCTCACATCGCCGCGATCGGCGCCGAACTCATACGAGAGGATGGGATCGACGCTCAGAAGCGCATCTCCTTCGCGCACCAGCAGCAAGCGGTCACGGAAGAGCTTGGTGGTGAGCAAGTAGTAGTAACGCGTGCTGTCCTTTCGGAATCCCTGGATATGCGTCAGGTCCGCACGGCTCTCGATCACGGGCTTCAGGCCCGTGTGTATGCGCGCGTCCTTCTTCGCGGCCTTGCGCTCCAAGTCGATGCTGAAATCGCGCTGCAAGGGCAGGTCGTTCTGCTGGGCGTGCAGCGCCGCACCATACAGGGCGGCGGACAGCAGTGTGGCACGGAGCATGGCGGCCGAAAGTAGGGGAGAGTGGGGAGGTATTTGGAAGTCTGGAAACCGATGGCTATCCTTGGACTACATAATCCACGAAAACGATGAAAACAGTTCTCTTGGGTGTAAGAGCACTTGCCGGTCTCACGGCGTGCTTCCTCTCGGCTTTTGTGCTCGCGCAAAGCCCTTGGATACCACGCGACCTCCATGATGAAGGACCTTCCTCCGCATGGCACTACCTGCCCCAGCACGGCCAGGCGTACGACGTCGCAGGGAATTACAGGACGACGTGTACTTCCACTCCGTTGGAACCTACCCTACAATTTATGGCATGAAGAACAACCGGATTGCCATTTGCGTTCCCAAGCCAGATCCTCCTTCGCATGCGAATGACAGCCTATTCCGGGTGGATTTTGCATTCGCGGGTCACGCGGCTCACGATGCGGTACCCGTCTTCGTCGAGCAGACAGACCGCCGCTACAACTTCTATGAGCAGTACACCCCGGAT
>JBATND010000219.1:0-2317 GCA_049290175.1 Flavobacteriales bacterium
GAGGTAGCGCGCATGGACGAGTTGGAAGGCTCGCTCTGGTGGTACCGCGGACTGCGCTCACTGATCACCGAAACGCTGGAGACGCAGGCACCTGAAGCCATCGATATCCTCGATGCGGGTTGCGGCACTGGCGGCATGCTCAAAGCCATTGGGGCCATAAGGCCAGGCGTTCACCTCAACGGGATCGACCTCTCGGCAGCTTCGTGCGCATTCACACGGCGAAAGACCGGCGCGCAGGTGGTTCAGGGATCCATCGACGCACTGCCCTTCGCCGATGCCTCCTTCGATGCGCTGGTGAGCCTTGATGTGCTAGGCTATCGCATGGATCGACTTGCCGCGCTGCGCGGATTCCTCCGCGTTCTCCGACCCGGCGGAACGCTCGTGCTGAACTTGGCCGCCTACCAATGGATGCTGAGTTATCACGATGTTGCAGTGGGGCAGGTGAAGCGGTTCACCAAGCGCGAAGCGAAGGCCCTGCTGCGCGAGGCCGGATTCGAGGTCGTGCAGTCCACCTATTGGAACACCTTGCTCTTCCCGTTGATGGCCATCCGCAGGAAACTATGGCCGGCGCCTGAGGCGAGCGATGTGGCTCCCTTCAACCCGGTTGTGGATAAGGTCTTCGGTGGCTGCTTGACCGTGGAGCGCAAGCTCATTTCCTTCGGGGCGGCGCTGCCCTTCGGTGGTTCTGTGCTCTTGGTGGCCCGGCGCCCGCTCGCATGATCTCCCTCTCCATCGTCATCCCCGTTTACAACGGTGCCAGCAGCATCGAGAAGCTGGTGCATGAGCTGGCCGGCCTGCAGATCGATGGCGGCGTCGAGGTGGTGCTGGTGAATGATTGCAGCCCGGACAAGAGCTGGGAGGCCATCGTGCGCCTATGCCGCGAGGCACCCATGCCCATCGTCGCGGTCGATCTAGCCCGGAATTTCGGGGAGCACAATGCCGTGATGGCAGGCTATGCTGCTGCCAGCGGCCAGTTCATCATCAACATCGACGACGATTTCCAGAACCCGCCCGCGGAGGTGAAGCGCCTTTTCGAGCATCATCTGCTGCATGCCGAGCTCGATGTGGTGTACACCTACTACGAACGGAAGCAGCACTCGCTCCTGCGCAACCTCGGCAGCCGGTTCAACGATGCCGTCGCGAACGTCCTGCTCGATAAGCCGAAGGACCTCTACTTGTCGAGCTTCCGCTGCATCAACCGTTTCCTGCGCGATCGCGTCCTCGAATACGGTGGCCCCTATCCGTACATCGATGGGATCATCTTGGAGAATACGCAGCGCATCGGCAAGCTGAAGGTGCTGCATGCTCCTCGCGCCGAGGGCAGCAGCGGCTACACCCTTCGCAAGCTCGTGCGCCTTTGGCTCATCATGTTCATCAACTTCTCCGTGATGCCCTTGCGCGTGAGCAGCGTGATCGGCATCGTGGTCAGCCTGGTGGGTTTCGTGATGGCCATCACCGCTTTCGTGGAAAGCCTACTCAGTGACACGCCACAGGGCTGGGCCTCGCTCATGGCGGCCGTGGTGGTCTTCTCCGGCATACAGCTGCTCATGCTCGGCCTCATCGGCGAATACCTCGGTCGGCTCTTCCTCATGCACAAAGGCAAACCCATGTACACCGTGCGCGAGCGGCGCGATGCGATGCCTCAATGACGCAGGCAGCCCACGATCCGGAGCGGCGTTCACGCTTGCTGCTCTGCACCGGCAATCCCGGCAAGGTGACCGAGCTGAAGTTGCTCTTGCCAAGTTCCATCAACCTAATCTCGCTTGCCGAAGCGGGATTGCCGCTCGACCTGCCGGAGACCGGCGAAACGCTCGAAGCCAATGCTTTGCAAAAGGCCCATTTCGCGCACCAGCGCACCGACTTGCCTTGCCTCGCCGACGATACCGGGCTTGAGGTTGCGGCACTGAATGGCGCTCCCGGTGCGTACTCTGCTCGCTATGCCGGTGCAGCCAAAGATGCTGTGGCCAACATGCGCAAGCTCCTCCACGAATTGCACGGCGCCGCGGACCGAACGGCTCGCTTCCGCACGGTAATCGCGCTGGTGACCGATGGCGCTGAGCACACCTTCGAGGGCGTGGTGAATGGAACCATCATCGAGGCCCCGCGCGGCTCAGGTGGTTTTGGCTACGACCCCATCTTCAGGCCGGATGGGCATGCGCTCACCTTCGCCGAAATGGATCTTCAGGCGAAGAACACGATGAGCCACCGTGCCATGGCCATGCGCGCCGCAGCCGATTTCCTCAGCAATCAGCCTTTGCGCTGAAGCATCTGCGCGATCAGTCCGGTCACGGCGGCTGCCACGCCGATGCCTGATACC
>JBATND010000220.1:0-6999 GCA_049290175.1 Flavobacteriales bacterium
CATCGAGATCCGTGCTCGCGCCCGTGGCACTGAAGCCTGCTCTGAACTAGTGTCGCAGGCGTGCGCGGAGAATAGGGCGCTGATAGAGTCCCTGCGAGGTTGGAAAGCGACCGTGTGATGGCCGAACTGTTCGATGCCGTTCTTTACCGCATTGCTTAAGACACTCTTGACACAACGGGGCGATTGGAGGCGCAGGAGGGAAGGGAAGAAAAGGAGGTAAGTGAGGTAAAGGAGGTAAGCACGGCCTCCCTCTCCTCCAACTCCTCCATCACCTTCTTCACCGGCGAAGAACCGCACCGTTAAAGCACCGCACAAGCATCCTATAGACCGAGCCATGATCCGCCTCGCCCTCGCCGACGACCAAGTGCTCTTTCGCCGCGGCCTTGTCATGCTATTGGGCGATATGGAAGATGCGCGCATCGTATTCGAGTGCGCCAATGGCGAAGAGCTGCTCACGGGCCTTCGCGACAATCCGGTTGACGTCGTGCTGCTCGACCTCGAGATGCCCGTAATGAATGGCATGGAGGCGATGAAGCGCATCCGTAATCAGCATCCGGACATGAAAGTGATCGTGCTGAGCATCCATAGCGAGGAGAAATTCATCGTTCACCTAATGGAGCTTGGCGCTAACGGCTACATCGTGAAGACTGCCGAACCCGACGAGATCGAGAATGCCATCCGCGCCGTTGCCACCACCGGCTATCACTTCAGCGAAATGGTAAGTCGCGTGATGCTGCATGGGCTGGTGCAGAAGAAAAAAGTGAAGCCCACCTTCGGCGATATAGACCCCTTGAGCGAACGGGAGATGGACGTGCTGCGGCTGATCTGCCAGGAGTTGACCACCACCGAGATCGCGGGCAAACTCTTCCTTAGCCCGCGCACCGTGGAAGGCCACCGCAACAACATCCTGCTGAAGACAGGGACCCGTAATACCGCAGGGCTCGTGGTGTACGCCATGACCCGGGGCATCTATTCACCATGATGGAGCGATGGCGCCTCATCAGATGGGACTTGCTCGCTCAAGCGATGGTGATGGTCATGCTCATTGCTTGTGGCCGGTCCAGTTCAATCGATGCTGAGCAAGCGCGCGATGAGGCCCGCTTCATCAATCTCACTCCGCGCAAAGCGGAGGTGACCACCGCATCGCACCCCTTCAAGCTCAGCGACCTGCCGCGGATCGCGCTCAAGGCACCGAAGCGTATCGAACTGCCCGCGGGATCGGTCGAACTGAGACCCGCCACGGACATCACATCGAGCGTCCTGCGGCAAGTGGATGCCGATGCGGCCGCAGTGGTGATCACCAAGCACCTGCTTCAGCGCAATGTGCTGCCGTTGGGCCTGCCACGACGCACACCGGTGAAAGAACCCAGGGTGCGCGAGCACAACCCCGATTGCTTCTCGTGCTTCTCCAAGAACCAGGGGCTGCCTCAGGATGTGGTGCATGCCATGCTGCAGGACCGCGATGGGAACATCTGGTTCGCAACCGGCGGGGGGCTCTCGCGATACGATGGGCATGCGTTCACCAATTTCGGGGAAGAGGAAGGCTTGCCGCCATCTGCGATCTGGAGCTTGATCGAGGACCAGGAAGGTGCCATCTGGTTCGGCGGCTTCAGCGGTAGCCTGGGCCGGATTGATGGCGGTTCCATCACCCTATTCACCGACAGCACCAATGGCCTGAAGCATGGCATCACGAGCATGCTCGAGGACACACAAGGGCGCATTTGGCTGAGCACCGAAGGGGGCGGCCTCGGCATGATCGAAGAGGACACGCTCACCGTGTACATGTCGGCTGAGGCTCCAACAGCGAACGAATTGCTCAGTATTCATTCGCAGCCCGATGGCGGCCTTTGGATCGGCACACGCGGGAATGGCGCTGCGCGATTCGATGGCCATGCCTTTCAATGGCACCACTTCCCGAACGATACCGTGCGCAAGGTCTTCAGCGGTTCGGACGGTGCCCTATGGATCTGCACCAATGGTGGCATCGTGCACCACAAAGGTGGCCGGTTCGAGCACTATGGCAAGGCGCACGGTCTTCCTTCGGAAGTGATCCGTCGCGGCATCCGCGCACCCGATGGCAGCGCTTGGTTCGCATCGATCGACAACGGCATATTCAACATTCACCAGGGGAGGCTGCAGCACTACACCGATGCGAACGGAATGCCCACGAACGACATGCGCTCCCTGCTGTTGGACAACAGCGGCACCCTGTGGGTGGGCACCGGCGGTGATGGCGCCTGCCGATACGATGGACACCGCTTCAGGCACCTGACCAAGTCCAACGGACTGCCCGCCCCCCACATGAAGAGCCTGCTCGTGGATCATGACCAGCGGTTGTGGTTGGGCAGTTTCGAGCACGGCTTACTATGCATGGAAGGTGATGGGCTGTTGCAATTCGACGCCACCAGCGGTTTGCCCACAGCGCCGATCACCAGCATGGTGCAGGATGCGGCCGGCCGTCTTTGGTGCGCCTTCAATGGTGCGGGCGCTGTAGTGATCGATGGCATGCACGCCACGCTGCTGAACAGGAAGAACGGCCTCCCTTCCGATCAAGTGGGTGCCATTTCCATCGATGCAGCAGGAACGGTCTGGCTAGGCACTCGAGCAGGCTTGGCGCGCATCCGCAACGACAGCATGGAGGTCATTGCCTTCGCTGACGAACCGGAAAAACGGAGCATCCGTTTCGTGCATGCAGCACAATCGGGGCGTGTGTGGGTGGCCATGCACGATGTGGGCGTTGCGGCCTGGCACCATGGAGAATGGCAGCTGATCGGTCCCGCTGAAGGCTTACCGCACGTTACGGCAACCTGCGCACTGGAAGACCAGCGCGGCTGGACATGGCTCGGCACGCACAATGGCCTGCTTGTACTCACTCCGGAAGGCGCTCGCCACCTTGCCATGCGCGAGGGCCTGTGCAACGATCAGCTCAGCAGCCTGGTGGAGGATGCGCACGGCAACATCGTTTACGGCACGCGCTTCGGCATGGGGCGAATCCTCATCGGCGATGCTGCGAGCCACAACCATTGGCGCATCGAGAACTTCGGCTTCAGCGAAGGCTTCCACGGCGGCGGCGTGAACGACGGGCAAACCATGGCACGCGCAGCCGACGGGACCATTTATATCGCCACCAACACCGACCTCACTGCTTACACGCCCGACGTTGTCCCGCATGATGCGCCGCCTGCGATACGCCTCGACGCCATCGGCCTTTTCGGCGAGAACGTCGATTGGACCAGGCTCGATCCGCAAGGCCATGCACGCATCAGGCTTGCAAATGGCATCGCGATGCACAAGCTCAAGCATGCCGGCCTGGCGCCCTGGAGCCGCATGCCGATGGACCCGAGCTTCAGCCACGACAACAACTTCCTCACCTTGCATTTCACAGGCGTGAGCACCGATCGCCCAACGAGCATACGCTACCGCTGGAAGCTCGAAGGACTGGAGGACAACTGGAGCACGCCATCACAAGCCAGCAGCGCGCAATACGGCAACCTGGAACCCGGCAACTACACCTTCATCGTGCAGGCCGCGAACAGCTTTGGCACCTGGAGCGCACCACTTCAATACCCCTTCACCATTCGACCGCATTGGTCGGCCACATGGTGGGCATATACGGGATACGTTCTGCTTTCCGTACTGCTGGTGCTGGGCTACACGCGCTGGCGCATCGATTCGCTCAAGGCCCGCCAGACCGCGCTGAAGGCCGAAGTGGAGCGCGCCACCCGCAGCATGCGCCAGCAAATGGAACGCGCCGAAGAAAGCGAGCGACACAAGCAACAGTTCCTCGCCAACATGAGCCACGAGATCCGCACACCCATGAATGCCATCATGGGCATGAGCGGCATCCTGAAGCGCAGCCCGCACACGCCCGAGCAGAAGAACTACCTCGATGCCATCGCACAGAGCAGCGAGAACCTGCTGGTGATCATCAACGACATCCTCGACCTCAGCAAGCTCGAAGCGGGGCGGATCAGTTTCGAGCAGGTGCCCTTCGAGCCGCGCACTGTGCTGGCGGGCGTGCTGGAGATACTGCGCTTCAAGGCGGAGGAGAAGGGCCTAGCGCTTACAGTGGATGTGGATTCCAATGTGCCTGTTCACTTGCTAGGCGATCCCACTCGCCTCAACCAGATCCTCCTGAACCTGGCAAGCAATGCCTTGAAGTTCACCGAACATGGAATGGTGAGCATACACATGCGTTGCGTCGAAGTACCCGAGGATGGACCCGGAGCTTCAATCCGAATGAACCGTACCAGCGACCCATTGGGTCGCCCAGGTGGAACTCTGCTGGTGCTGCACATCACGGACACGGGCATAGGCATACCGCCCGAGCGCTTGGATACCATTTTCGAGGAATTCACCCAAGCCAATAGTGACACAACACGCAATTACGGTGGCACCGGTCTGGGCCTCACAATCAGCAAACGCTTGGCGGAATTTCAAGGAGGCAGCATCACCGTTCAGAGCGAGGTAGGCAAGGGCAGCACCTTCACGGTGAGCATACCCTACCCCATCGCGAAGGCCGACGTTGTACAGGCGGATCATGATCCGCGACAACAGATCGCCCTCCAGGATCTCCGCATCCTCCTCGCAGAGGATAACGCCTTCAACGCCATGGTGGCACAGGACGAATTGGCCGATGCGATTCCGGGCGTGATGGTGGAGCTGGCCTCAAACGGGCGCCTAGCGGTTGAGATGCTAAGGGCCAACGATTACGACTTGATCCTGATGGACGTGCAGATGCCTGAGATGAATGGCTACGATGCCACCCGGGCGATACGCGCGATGTCAGGCCCCAAGGGTCGCACCCCTATCGTGGCCATGACCGCCAACGTGCTTCGCGAAGAGGTGAAGCGCTGCAAAGAGAGCGGTATGGATGGGTACGTGCCGAAGCCCTTCAAGCGGGAGGAATTGATGAGAGCGCTCTCAGAGGCCATCCGTCCTTCGTGAAAATCAGCGCCGGACCTAGCGCATGAATCCGTCGAGGCCTTGGACTCCCGCCGTTTCGTCAGTCCGCGCGGCTTGGCCCGGGAATCGCCCTAGGCGGATACTTTCGCGCCGGTCAGGAAGGAAACCGGACAACGACCAGCACACTAATCAAAACGGCCAGAGAATCATCGGCCCCTACAACAATGGCACACGAATTCACCGACAGCAACTTCGAAGAACTCGTCCTCAAGAGCGACAAGCCCGTGATGGTCGACTTCTGGGCGGAATGGTGCGGCCCCTGCCGCATGGTAGGCCCCGTTGTGGAGGAATTGGGCAAGGAATACGACGGCAAGGCCGTGGTGGGCAAGCTCAATGTGGACCACAACCCCGGAATCAGCATGAAGTACGGCATCCGCAGCATCCCCACCATCCTGTTCTTCAAGAACGGCGAGGTGGTCGATCGCAGCGTGGGCGCCGTGCCCAAGCCCCAATTGCAGCAGAAGCTCGAAGGGCAGCTGGGCTAACCACAAGCAACATTCGGGAGAGCCTCGGCAACCGCCGGGGCTTTCCCGTTCTTTACAAGCAGCAATGGCCCCGCGCCGAACATGCACCGAACCATGAGCGACCACGAGAGCTACCGCAAAACACCGCTCTTCAAGAAAGCGGAAGAGATCCGCAAGCTGGCGACGGCCATTGTAGAGAGCGCACCCGACGAGGTGAAAGAGAAAGATTCCGATCGGCGCGAGTTCGAGGAGCACATGCTGGAGGAAAGCAAGAAGGACATCCTGGGCAACGCCTACCTCATCGGCGCAAAGATCGCTGGGGCATACGCCATGAATCTGTACGACCTGCAGATGGAGAATGCCTGCCTGATCAGGCGCGCCTGCCGCGAAATGGTGGTTGCGCTGCGCGGGCTCGAGATCGCAGGACACAACGAAAAAGCGCACTTCGATCTTCTGCGTGAAGCCGTGGAGGAGTTCCGCCCCCTCTTCGCCGAATGGGTGGCCACCTTTAAGCAATCCGATCGCATGTGGGACGATTGGGGCCTATTCAATCTGCCCGGCGACGTGCCCGACCCGGATTGAACCGGCGCATAACCCGATCTCCTACCCGACCTTCGCGCCCATGCCCATCGAGCAGAAGCAGATACAAGCCCTCAGCGCCCTGGAATTCAAGGCGCGGCAAGTGGTGGAGGGCTTCCTGGCCGGCCTGCACAAGAGCCCCTTCCATGGCTTCAGCGTCGAATTCGCTGAGCACCGCGCCTACAACAGCGGCGAGAGCACGCGCCATATCGACTGGAAACTTTACGCCCGCACCGACAAGCTCTTCGTGAAGCGCTACGAGGAGGAGACCAACTTGCGCTGCGAACTGGTACTGGATGCCTCATCGTCAATGTACTTCCCGGAGAAGGGCGAATCGAAGGAGTTCAACAAGATCGAATTCGCTGTGCATGCCGCAGCGGCCTTCATCCAGTTGTTGCGCAAGCAGCGCGATGCGGCGGGGCTAACCCTCTTCCGCGATAACGTGCTGCTCACCGAGCGCGCCCGCAGCAATGCCACGCATCTGCGGCACCTCATGGCGCAGCTCGACGGGCTCTTGGCGGAACAAGCTCCGGCGCGTGGCCAGCGCACCGGCCTTGTGGAGGCCCTGCACGACATCGCCCAGCGCGCCCACCGTCGCAGCCTGGTGGTAATCCTCAGCGACATGCTCGAAGATCAGGACCGTGAAGCCGAGGTCTTCGATGCCTTGCAGCACCTGCGCTTCAACAAGCACGACATCATCCTCTTCCACGTGGTGGACCGCAAGCACGAATTGGAGCTCGACCTGCGCGATCAGCCCTACACCTTCGTTGATGTGGAGACCGGCGAGCAAGTGAAAGCCCATCCGGCCGAGATCCGCGAGGGCTACCGCGCCGCCGTAGCCGAGCGCTGGCACCGCCTGAAACTGAAATGCGGGCAATACCGCATCGACCTCGTGGAAGCCGACATCAATGCCGGTTTCCAGCCGCTGCTGCTGGAGTTCCTGACGAAACGCGCCAAGTTGTACTGAAGCGCTTGCGTGAATGGATTGAGC
>JBATND010000221.1:0-9510 GCA_049290175.1 Flavobacteriales bacterium
GCGCGGATATGATTACGCGGCCGAAGGCGCGTATTTCGTGACCATCAACACGCACGACCGTTCGCACCTGTTCGGCAATATCGTCGCTGATGCCAACGGTGCGCGCATCAACCTATCAGCACACGGACAGATCGTGCAGGACTGCTGGGACTTCATCCCGGACCATTTCCCTAACGTTCATCTGGACACATTCCAGATCATGCCCGATCACATTCATGCGATCGTGGTTATTCTGAATGGTAATGGTGATCCTACGGATCCGATTATCGATCGACCGTCATCCTCCATGGCCTTGCGGTTTGTTCCTGGCGCTGGTGCGGGTCGAGGCAGTGCCTCGACGCTACGGGGTGAACGGCGACCGAACGGCGTGGCACCACGTTCATTGGGGGCCATTGTCGGATCGTTCAAATCGGCTGTCACCAAACGCATCAACCTGTTGCGCGGCACGCCGGGCGCATTGGTCTGGCAACACAACTACCACGACCGCATCATCCGTGATGCTGCTGAACATGATCGCATCGCTGCGTACATCGCGGATAACCCGGCGAAATGGATGAATGCGCGGGCATGACCAACCCCGAACCTATGGACCTTGAATCAGTGTGCATGTTTGACCGCAAACCAATCCATATTGCTCATCCCCTTCCTCTTCCTCCTCATCGCCGCCATTCTCGCGTGGCGTCTTTGGCGTGGCCGGCCGTGGGTGCGCTTCGGTTGGGTGCAAGGCACGCTGCTCATGATCACGGTTGTCATGGGCCTTTGGTGGTATTCAAGAGCCAAGCTCCCCTACAACTCGGAGGGCCGCTGGCACGATGAGGAGGCGATGCTGGTGTATGACAAGGGCACGGAGGAAGTGCTGCGCATCGGGTTCATGCTGTGCTTCGCGGTATGGGCGGTTTCGATGGTGGGCACGGCGAGGCATGAGGGTGGGTAGGTTAGCGCCTCGCGCTTTGTGCTGTTCAGTGCGTTCGCATCGCACAGCACCGTACAGATTCCGACCAGACCCAATTGAACTTCCCGGTACTTTCGCTTTCAAAGCGAGCCGTGGGTGTTCGCGAACATGGAATCCGCTGCATTGACCGGATTGCATCGTTGCCCTGGCCATTCGGCACCGATTCACGATAAGCTGATGAGCATGCCAATCGACAAGCGACAAGAGCGCATGCTCACCTGGGCCGTCTTCTTGGCCTATACCGCATTGCTGCTCATGGCCTTGTCTAAACATGAACTCTGGGGCGACGAGATCCATAGTTGGAACATCGCACGCTCGAGCACCGGGCTATTGGACCTGCTGAACAACAGCCGCTTCGAAGGGCACCCTCCGCTTTGGTACGCCGTGCTCTTCACCATCACGCGCTTCACGCACGATCCTGAATACATGAAAGCCGTGCAGGCGGTGTTCGCCATGGCTGCGGTGTTCATCGTGCTATTCGCATCGCCATTTCCCGTGGTCATTCGCGCGCTCATCCCCTTCGGCTATTATTTCGCTTTCGAGTACGGCGCTTTCAGCCGCAACTATGCCATCGCACTGGTCCTCGCCTTCAGCACCGCTTGGTTGCTAACGCAGAAACCACGGCACTATCGAGCATGGTTCTTTTTCCTTGTCTTCCTGCTCTCGTGCACGCATCTGCTTGGATTGCTCTTGGCCATCTCCTTCTGCGTGTATCATGCATGGCAAGAGCGAGCCGCAGAGGTTGGAACACGGCGTGCGCTTGTGCAACTCGCGCTAGGCGCGATCATCTGCATACCGGCAGCATTGCAGATTGCCCCGCCAGGGGAAAGCCAGCTGAACATGCAGTTCTGGATGGACCGCTGGACCGTTCAACAATGGGACATCATGGCGCAGGCACCTTTGAAGGCCTTCGTTCCCATACCGGATGCAGACCAGTTCCACTTCTGGAATACCAATGCGCTGCTTCAGCTCCTACCTTCAGGCGACAACGGACTCTTGATCGTGCGCTGCACCGCGATCGCAACAATCGCATCTGTCTGCCTCATGCTGCGCAAGGTTCGGGGCAGCATGGGGTTCTTCGCCAGCAATGAGCTCCTCACTGCTGCTGTAGCCTTCGTTTTCCCTCTGACGAGCGCGCGTTATGTAGGATTCATCTTCATCGCGTTCATCATCGCGGCATGGTTTCACGCGCACGAACGCCCATTGGGACGCGGGGCCGTGGCATTCACGACCCTTGTCCTCGTGCTGCACGTATTCGCTGCGGCGCTCGCCATCAGGCGCGATTACTCCCAGCCCTTCTCGCACTCTTCAAAGGTCCGCGAGCTCATAGCGCAGGTTCCATCGCAGGCCAACGTTGTAACCGACTATTGGTGCCTGAATAACCTGTCTGCCTTCATCGCACGCCCATTCTATTGTCTGGAGCACCGAAAGGAACTTTCCTTCCTGCGCTGGGACGCTGAACTCGCCAAGGCCACGAGCCGCCCAGAATTCTACACGACGGGACTGCTTTCGTTCTGGCAGCATGAACAACCGCTAGAGGTGTACATGATCTCGGTGAAGGACCCGGATGGTTTGCGCGCAAGAGACAGCGCGCTATTCAATCAATTCGATCTGGAGCTGATCAATAGCTGGGAAGGCGCCATTGAACCCAGCAGCAACGTGTATCTGTACAAGGTCCGTGCATCGGCACTCCGTGAATGAGGTACCGTGTTCGTGCTTGATAGCTGCAACAGCCTTGAACTGGTGCTGGCACCATTGAAGCCCGCTGTTCCTTGAATGCAATTACGCATTTGCTTAGAACCCAACTCCGCGTAACGTGACCGAAGGCGCGGCATTCTGAGCGTGGCCTTTGGCTACGCTCGACAAGAACAGTAGCCTTTGGCTACCCCTCCATCGCAAACCATCGCTCTTTGCGCATGATCTGCTGGCACACCTCATCCCTCTCAGCGCCGCCATTCTCGCATGGCGTCTTTGGTCTGGCCGGCCGTGGGTGCGCTTTGGTTGGGTGCAAAGCGCGCTGCTCGTAATCACGGTGCTCACGGGCCTGTGGTTGTATTCAAGAGCCAGGCTTTCGTACAACTGAGAAAGCCGCTGGCACGATGAGGAGGCGATAAGATCTGTGAGACTCCAGGTCTCGGTCGCGGAGCCTCCCTTCGCCCGGAGTGACGTGCAATGCACGGAGGAAATGCTGCCCCACTAACGCGGATGTTCGCTGGTTCGGATCTTTGATCCGGACCACAACCAGTAGGTCGAAACGCTATTCCATCGCAAGGTGTCCAAACCTGCGCAGCGGTCTACCGCATCCCGAGGCCGTCATTGCGAGGCTCTGCGAAGCAATGTGAGGGACGGCGACCCTACCTAAGGCAGGCAAGCCTGCGCCCCATAGCTGTGCTTACAGATACTCCTTCACGAAGGCCCGCGCGTTCAGGATGCGGGTGCGGCCATGCTTGCCGAGCACGAGCAGGTCAGCATCGCCGGTGAGGAGCACGTCTGCTTTCGCAGCCTTTGCCAGCGCAAGGAGGTAATCGTCGTCAGGGTCGCGGGACACTTTCGGCACAATCACCGGGTCCTCCAACACATCGCCAACTTCCTTCAGCAACTCAACGAACTCGTGGAGCCTGAACTCGTCGAAGTACCGGCGCAGATGGCTGCGGGCACCAACATCGAGCACCTCTTTCAACAGAGAATCACAAAGTATCAACTGGACCTTTGACGAGAATAGCTGCTCCTTCAGTGTCTTCATCGAGCCGCCGATCAGCAGGCTGATGAACACGTTGCAGTCAACGACGACCCGAAGCGGTCTCATCCTTCTGGCGGGCTTGCACGCGCTTGCGAGATGCTCTCGCAGCCTTCAGGATCTCCTTCTGCGGCACGGGCTTCTTAGGCCGCATCTCGTCCATCAGCTCCAGCATTCGTTTGCGCGCAAGCTCCTTGGTAAGGCGCTGTTGCTCCTTCGGCGAGAGCTGGGTCGCGAGCGCGAGCACCTCATCGTAGGTGAAGCTGATGGTGGGGCCCTTGGTGAAGGTCATGGACCAAAAGTAAGCGAGCCGGATATCCACCGACTGTCTGGACCATTGCCCTTTGCCCATCCCAAATCTGCGCTGCGGTCTGTTTTCATCGTCGGCCCTGCGCTTGTAGCCCGCCCCTACCTTCGTTCCATGCGCTACGCCTATTCAACGCTCTCCGAGGCCGTGGATGATCTGCAGCGCCGCGGCTATACGGATGACCTGCAGCTGGCCGAGCATTGCGTCGTTTGCGATGGGCGCGGCATCAGCCTCGACCCCGACGCGTTCGAGATCGATGAGTTCCACCGCTTCGAGGGCAACTCCGATCCCGAGGATCAGAGCGTGGTGTATGCCATCAGCTCGAAGAACGGCGGCATCAAGGGCATCCTGGTGAACGCTTACGGGCCCGATGCCTCAAGCCTCACGCAAGAGATGGTGCGCAAGCTGGCCACGCATTGAGGGAAGTGCCTGGATCCGCAAACACTGCTATCGCTCCCGATAGCACGCATGCACAAGGGCTCTCTCGCTCGAACAACCCGCTCACCGCACGAAACGCCACCCCTTCGGCATTGCGCCATTCGCGCTCGCCTCAATCGTGTAGGCACCTTGCGAGAGCAACTCGATTCCGAACTGCACGCTCCCGGTAGCGCTTCCGGAAGCAACCGTGCGCCCTTGTGCATCGCGCACAGCATACCGGAATGCGGTGCCTTCGCTATTCACCAGCGAGACCATGCCCGCCATCAGCTTGAAATCGAAGGCGCGCGCTGCTGCTTCGTACACTCCGGTGTTCTGCTCCACCACGATGAAGCAGAGTTCCTCAACGCTGCTCACGCCTGCAGCCGATTCAACAGTCAGGAATACATCGTAGCAGCCGGGCAGCGCGTACAGGATGCCAGTCGGATTCTGCTCGAAGCTCTCGTTCGGCTCCGCATCGGGGAAGGACCAACTCCACAGATAGGGGTAGCCCGTGGACATATCCGTGAAGTCAACCGTACTGCCAGGCTCAATGGTGGTGGTTGAGGCCATCATAGCGGACACAGGAGGAAGCAGGCAACCGAGCGTTGCACCGCCTTGCAGTTGCCACGTGAGGTCGAATTCCAAACCGCTCAAAGCGAAATTGTCCACGTAGAGCATGTACCACTCTCCTGCCTCCACATCGAGGTAACGCAACCAAGGCGTTCCTCCCGGCCCAGCGCTCAATTGCGTGGCTACATAATCGAGGCCGCCATTCCCGGCCACCCCCGAGAAATTGCATCGAGCAGGAAGTTCGTTCAGTTCCGTTACGGGTGTATCGTAAGGGCCCCAAACCGCGAAATCATAATCGGAGCTGGGTTCCGCAGGAGCAATGGTGAAGCCCACCCGGCCAGCGGTGGCCATTCGGAAGTGCATCCACACCCCCTGGCGCTCACCACCGATCAAGCAGCCGCGGTTCGTAGCATCGAGGTCGGTAACAGCGCCGATACTGCCAGGCGCTGCTTGCACGGCGGTATCGGTGCATACGTGCATCGCGAAGGCGAGATCGGCCGTGTTCGGCGTGCTGGGTTGTGCAAGGGCCGCAGTAGCTGCCAAGGCGCATGACGGGAGTAGCAGAAAACGCATGGTGGTTGGTTTGGGACGAATGTAGGCCCAGCGAAGCACGGTACGCCCTGAAGGCTGGGGAGCGGTTCACGGAAACCCGATGCATCTGACCGAATGCACGAGAGAAGCCGACGCTGCTATCACAGCGCACCCGGTCAACAATTCAGCATCGCGCTGTAGGGCACGTTAACCGGCGCCCAACCAGCGCACTTCACTTCTTGCCCGCGTTGCGGGTCTTCTTCACCAGTTGCTTGTTGCTGCGCGCAGCACCGGCCTTCGGGATGGTGCTATTCGGATGCATATGGCGCTCGCGCTCCAACTGTGAGCCGGGTCGATCCTGCTTGGAGCGGCCATCCGGCTGACCGGGATGCGGCTTGCTTGTGCTGGCCTTCTTGCGCGGAGCGAAGGTGCGCTTGGCTACTTGTCGACCAGCGAGCAAGGAATCTGTGGTGGAGGCTTTGCGGGTGGTCTTCTTCGGAGCGGCCATGGTTGCACGGTTTGTTCGCGCCAAGCTAGCACGGCACCGGTCAGTGCCAACTGACCAAGAGCAGCTAGCACACGTACGCGAGCAACATGGCCCGAAGGTGATTGCGGGAAGTGCCGTGCCTTGGCTTCCGCAGCGCGCTTTCCCCTTCCTTCTATATTGGCGCGCCGCTGCCGGCTCCCCTTGGGCCGAACGGCATTAACCCAAACCTTCACGCATGAACGCGACCGCCTCACAGAACGGCTCCACTGGCCGTTTGCTCGGCTTCTTCGTGGTACTCTTGATGCTCTCCTATGGCTTGCTGCGCTTCGTGGTCGGCCTAGACCAGGGCCAACCGGGGGCCACCTTCCAGATCTGGCTCTTCAGCAGCATCATCGCTTTCCTCGGCACGGTGATCATGTGGCTTTTCCAGCAGAAGGAGCACCCGCGCGGGCTCTACCTGCTCTTCTTCACCGAGATGTGGGAGCGCTTCAGCTATTACGGCATGCGCGGGATCCTCACGCTGTACCTGAGCAAGACCGCGCTTGAAGGTGGCTTGGGCTTCGCGAAGGAGGATGCCACGGTGATCTATGGCTGGTTCACGGGCCTCGTTTACCTCACCCCCATCATCGGCGGTTGGATCGCCGACACCTACATCGGCCAGCGCCGCGCAATCCTCATCGGCGGCGTGCTCATGATGCTCGGCCAGTTCAGCTTGGCCAGTGGCATGGGACCGAGCGCTGCGTACCTCGGCTTCGCGCTCCTGATCATCGGCAACGGCTTCTTCAAGCCGAATATCAGCACCATCGTTGGCCAGCTCTATCCGCAAGGTGATCCTCGCCGCGATAGCGCGTTCACCATCTTCTACATGGGCATCAACCTCGGCGCCTTCCTAGCTCCGCTGGTATGCGGCTACTTCGCCGAGGATCTCTTCGCCGTGAAGGCCGATGATGGCAGCATCACGAAGTACGCCTTCGAGTACGGCTTCCTTGCGGCTGGCTTGGGCATGCTCCTGGGGCAGGTCATCTTCAACACATTGGCCAAACGCTACTTGGGCGATACAGGCCTCCATCCTGCGAAGAAGAACAAGTCCGACGCAGCCGCGCATGCCGAAGCGAATCGCCCATTGACCAAGGAGGAAACGGATCGCATGGCGGTGATCTTCACCATCACGGTGTTCGTCACCTTCTTCTGGGCCGGCTTCGAGCAGGCGGGCAGTTCCCTCACCCTATACACCGATGACTACATCGACCGCACGGTGTTCGGCTGGACCATCCCCACCAGCTTCTTCCAAAGCGTTAACCCGCTCTTCATCGTACTGCTGGGCGCTCCCATCGCGGCCTTCTGGCTGCGCTTGGCCAAGAAGGGCAAGGATTGGAGCATCCCTGTGAAGATGGGCTTGGGCATGATCCTCTTGGGCATCGGCTTCCTATTCATGCTGGGCGCATCCATGGAGCGCGGCGGCGACAGTGCCGACATCAGCGTGAAGGCCGGCCTCAGCTGGCTGCTGCTCACCTACTTCTTCCATACCGTTGGAGAACTCTGCCTCTCCCCCATCGGCCTGAGCATGATCACGAAGCTCGCTCCGGTGAAGCTGGCCAGCATGCTCATGGGCGTATGGTTCCTCTCGCCTTTCGTGGCGCAGATCATCGGCGGCTACATCGCAGCCTATGTGGAGAAGCTGGGTGCCTTCACCGTCTTCGGCCTCATTGCCGCGTTCGTGGTGGTGGCGGGCTTGATCATGTTCGCCATCAGCCGGAAGCTGGTGACCATGATGCACGGCCGCGGCTGACCCGGCACGATCCTTGAGAACCCGCGCGAACCCGATACAACATGCTGAACCGAATCGCACTTCTGCTGCCCGCCGCCCTGCTCGCCGCTGGCCTAGCCGCACAAACACCTGCTACCACCAGCCCCAAGCTGATCAAGTGGATGAGCATGGAAGAGGCCCAAGCCGCCGCCAAGAAATCGCCCAAGCCCCTCTTCGTTGATGTGTACACCAGCTGGTGCGGCCCTTGCCGCATGCTCGATGCCCGCACCTTCAGCGATGCACGCGTGGCCGACTACGTGAACAAGCACTTCTACCCGGTGAAATTCAACGCCGAGAGCGGTGAGCCGGTCACCTTCAAAGGCCAGAAGTACGAGAACCCCGATTTCAACCCGGCCATGCAGCAGGGCCGCAATGGCACCCACCAGCTCACCTTGGCCATCGCCAACGTGCAAGGGCGCATCGCGTACCCTACCATCGTTTATCTTGACAGCGACCTGAACGTGCTGGCACCGGTGCAGGGGCTCATGGACCCGCCGCAGATCGAGCCGATCCTGAACTACTTCGGCGAAGGGCACTACAAGACCCAAGAGTACCAAGCCTTCCTTGGCGGCTTTAAGGGCAAGTGGGCGACACCCTGAGGCAAAGCCGAAATCGGAAAGCTGAAACTTGAAAGCTGAAAGCTGAAAAAGGGCTGCGGTCCTTCGTTTCGGCTTTCAGCTTTCATCTTTCTCATTTCAGTCTTCTACATGGTGCGGTGCGCGAGCTACTTTAGCGGCCATTCCAAAAACACCCACCCTTTCACATTGCGGCGATGAGCGAGAAGGCGCAGATCATCCTCAACGGCAAGACCTACGAGTTCCCCGTATTCACCGGCAGCGAGGGCGAGAAAGCCATCGACATCAGCAAGCTGCGCGATGAGACCGGCTACATCACCCTCGATTTCGGCTACAAGAACACCGGCGCCACCACCAGCGCCATCACCTTCCTCGATGGCGAGGAGGGCATCCTGAGCTACCGAGGCTATCCCATCGAGCAATTGGCCGAGCAGGCCAGTTTCGTGGAGGTGGCCTACCTGCTGCTCTTCGGCGAGCTGCCGAATAAGAAGCAGCTCGACGAGTTCGAGGGCAACATCCGCTACCATTCGCTGGTGCACGAGGACATGAAGCGCTTCTTCGAGTTCTTCCCGAACAATGCGCACCCCATGGGCATCCTCTCGGCCATGGTGAACTCGCTGAGCACCTTCTACCCCAAGAGCCAGGACCCGCACCGCCCGCAGCACGAGGTGATGCGCACCGTGTACCGCCTCATTGCCAAGATGCCCACCCTGGCGGCGATCAGCTACAAGAACAATCAAGGGCATCCGTACATGTACCCCAACAACAAATTGGGCTACGTGGAGAATTTCCTGCACATGATGTTCGCCCTGCCCACCGAGGACTACAAGGTGGACCCCGTGGTGGCCAATGCGCTGAACACCTTGCTGATCCTGCACGCCGACCACGAGCAGAACTGCAGCACAAGCACCGTGCGCATCGTGGGCAGCAGCCAAGCCAACCTGTACAGCGCCGTGAGCGCTGGCATCGCTGCACTGTGGGGACCGCTGCACGGCGGCGCCAACCAGGAGGTGATCGAGATGCTCGAGACCATACGCAATGATGGCGGCGATATCCAGAAGTGGGTGGACAAGGCCAAGGACAAGAACGACCCCTTCCGCCTCTTCGGCTTCGGCCACCGTGTGTAT
>JBATND010000222.1:0-3129 GCA_049290175.1 Flavobacteriales bacterium
GTCCAAGTCCGCGCGGCTGAAATTGAGTTGCACATAGTACCGGAGCTTGCGCGCGAGCACATGGCCGTCGAGCCGGAGCCGTAGCCTGCGGATGCGGAGATCCACGGCATCCACACTCAAGTCGTCACCGCCTGCGGTGGTGATTCCCGCACGGCTCTGCATGCGGAAGCGCAGGTTCAGGGCGAATACCGAATCCTTGGAGAATGAAAGGCCATTGCGCACATCGATCAACGGGGCCTCGTCACGTTCGTTCTGAGCGGACAGCAGGGCAGGGCAGCCCAGCAGCATGGCCGCCGCCAGGCATCGTGGTAGTCTCCGGTACATCGCGGCACGAAGCACCGTTCGTCCTGTTAATTGTATGTTACCATGCCGGAAATTGCCCTTGAATGCTCTGAAGCAACAGGAACGCACCTTTGCGGCGAAACGGGAACATGCTTTACGAGTTCAATGGTTATCGGCCGGTGGTTCACCCCACGGCCTTCGTGCATCCGCAAGCAGCGGTTACAGGCAACGTGGTCATCGGGGCAGACGTGTACATCGGTCCCGGCGCGGCGCTGCGCGGTGATTGGGGCGAGATCGTGGTGAAGGACGGCTGCAACGTGCAGGAGAATTGCACCATCCATATGTTCCCCGGGGTGAAGGTGGTGCTGCACCCCGGCGCGCACATCGGGCACGGCGCCATCATCCACGGCGCCACCATCGGGGCGAATTGCCTGGTGGGCATGAACGCGGTGATCATGGACGATGTGCAGCTCGGCGAAGGCTGCATCGTAGGCGCTCTGGCCTTCCTGCCTGAAGGGAGCACCTGGGAGGCCCGGCAGGTCCTCGTGGGCAATCCGGCCAAGGCGGTGAAAGCGGTGAGCGATGAGATGCTCGCTTGGAAAACCGAAGGAACGCGCCTGTATCAATCCTTGCCAGCGCAACTGCACGCCACGCTCAAGCCCTGCGAGCCGCTGCGCGAAGTGGATCGCAGCAAGCCGCCCATCACCACAGCTTACAGCACCTGGAAGCGCGCGCGTCGCTAACGTTCAATCCTGAGCGCCTTCATCGAGATGCAGCGCGTGCAGCATCCGGTGAACCAAAGGCGCCAGAAGCACGGCCACGGTGGTGAGCAGCGCGATGCCGCTGTAGAGCGCATAGAAGGACGCGAACCACTTGGCCTCGTCATTGGTCAGCAGGTCCACCGGGCCCATGCCGCCCAGGATCATGCTCGCGTTCAGGAAGGCATGAACCAGGCCAAGGCCGGCGAAGCGCATGTAGCCGCCAACCCCGATCGCCAGTGAGATGGCCACGATGGCAAGCGCCATCAGTGCGAAGCGCAGTTGCCGTGCGACGAATCGCTTCTTCGGCATCAGCGGCTTCGATCGGTGCTCGAACATGCGGCCAAGGTATCCTGCTCTTCGCGCGCAGTCGATGCGGATTCTACCTTCGGCCACGGGTTCATTGCCAACACCGAGATCGGGCTACCTTCAACCAGCATCCTTCAACCCTCAACCCTTCAACCCCCTTGAACGCCATCATCTGCCCCCTCTCCATCGTCCCTGTGCGCGCCGAGCCGAGCGATCGCGCAGAGATGGTCACCCAATGGCTCTTCGGCGAGACCGCGCAAGTGCTCGACACCGAAGGCAACTGGAGCCGTTTGCGATTCGACCACGACGGATATGAAGGCTGGGTTGACCAGAAGCAGCTGGCCCCCTGCCCCACGCCCAACTTCGATCCCGATTTGCGGGTGATCGATCAGAGCACCATCGTTGATCTCGGCGAGCGGCAAGTGCCCCTCACCTATGGCGCCGTGCTGCCGTTCTACGATGACGGCACGATCCTCTGGGGCAAGCATCGCGTGCCGGTTCAGGCCGTCACCAACCACAAGCCCGATCTGGAGCGCGCCGAGCTCCTCGAGCTCTACATGCATCCCTTCCTCGGGGCGCCCTACCTCTGGGGCGGCCGCACGCCATGGGGCGTCGATTGCAGCGGGCTGGTGCAGATGATCTTCATCCTCATGGGCATCTACCTGCCGCGCGATGCGGGCCAACAAGCCGAGGAGGGCGACGTGGTGGAACTGCTCGACCTCAGCGAACCCGGCGACCTGGCCTTCTTCGACAACGCCGAAGGACGCATCACGCACGTGGGGATCGTCCTCACCCGCAACGAGGACGACGACCTGCGCATCATCCACAGCAGCGGTCGGGTGCGCATCGATAAGCTCGATCAACAGGGCATCTACAACGCCGAGGAGGCGCGCTACACGCACAAGCTGCGCATGGTGCGTCGGGTACTCTGAGAACGAGGAACCGATCTCGGGCGCCGCGCCCGATCTTTGCGGCGCATGCCCATCGCAATCACCTTTCACGGCGCCGCTGGCACCGTTACCGGAAGCAAGCACCTGCTTGAACTGACACGCACCGATGGCAGCACCGCCCGCGTGCTGCTCGATTGCGGCATGTTCCAGGGCGAGGCCCTCGCGAACAGCAATGGGAAGGACCGCAACCGGCGCTTCGGCTTCAATCCAGAGTCGATTGATGCCGTGGTGCTGAGCCATGCGCACATCGATCACAGCGGCCTCCCGCCGCGTCTGGTGGCCGAGGGATTCCGGGGGCCCATCTGGAGCACGCCGGCCACGCGCGACCTCTGCGCCATCATGCTCGAGGACAGCGCGCGCATCCAGGAATACGACTTCACGGATGCCGTTCGGCGCGCGGAGAAGCGCGGCAAGGCCGTGCCCACGGAAGGCCCTTTGTACACCGTGGCCGATGTGCAGCCCACGATGGCGCGATTCCAGACCACGGATTACAATGAACGCCTGGCGATACTGCCCGGCGTCGAGCTCACCTATTCCGATGCCGGGCATATCCTGGGAAGCGCGGCCGTGCACTTATCCATCGACGATGGCGAGCGCAGCCTGCGCCTCTCCTTCACCGGCGACGTGGGCCGATACGTGGACCGCTTACTGCCCGCGCCTGCTCCATTCCAGCAGGCCGATGCGATCATCTGCGAGAGCACCTACGGCGACCGCGACCATGCCGACATCGCAGAAGCCGAAGAAGAACTGCTGCGGCATGTCACAGAGGTATGTGTGAATCGTCGCGGGCGATTGATCATCCCGGCGTTCAGCATCGGCAAGACCCAGGA
>JBATND010000223.1:0-8879 GCA_049290175.1 Flavobacteriales bacterium
AGCGGGTGAAGATGCCCGCATTGCCTCCGCCCGAATGGAAGTTGTTGCCGCCGAAGAACATGTGGTTGAACTCGTGCTGCAGGATCTCGAAGGGCATGCCGTACATGCCGCCGAAGCGGCTCTGCGAATCGCTTTCATGCCCGAAGAGCTTGCCGGGGCTTCCGGGATCCACGCTGCCCTGGTTGTGCGTGAGGCCGCTGTTGCGCGTGATCACCATCACATGGTCGTAGCTATGCGGCGAATCGGGGCCTTGGTGCTTGGGCATGCCGGGCCTGCCGCCGCGCTTCCAACTGTCGAAATCGGCGACGCTGAGCCCGTGGCGCGTGCGGAATACGCCGAGCTTGTTGGCCTCTTTCACCGCCAACGAGCCGATGCTGTGAACGTTGCCGAGCGTGGGGTGCTCGCTTTCGCGGATCACGAGCATGGTGTCCAGGTAATCGCCGATCATGATGTAGCGGCCCATGCTCATGCTGTTGTAGTAGCGCGTTATCCGGCCCAGGTACGCAGCAGCGGGGTGCGGGTCGAAGAGGTCATCGGCCCACTTGGGCAATTGCCCTTTCGGCCAATGCTCCGCGCCGTTGGGCTGCGGGTCGCGCGATGGCGTCTTGTCGTAATCCAACTCGCAGAAGAGCACGAGCACGCGGATGGTGCCGTGCGGGCTGAGGTACCAGCCGTTGGTGCTGTGCGGCACGTTCACCGTGTCGGGTTGCGCCACCAGCAACCGGCAACTGAAGGCGAACAATAAGAGGAAAGACCAACGCATCTGATTCATGGCGCAACGGCGAGTGCGCCGAAAGTACGTTCAGCCCTTCGGCGCCTTGTATAGCGGCACCGTGCTGCAAGGCTCGCCGAACATCAGGCTCTTCACCACGGGCAGCAGCTTCGCGCTGAGTTCCACGTACGCGTTGAGCGGCACGGGCAACTTGCTGCAGCCCTTCACCACCACGCGTGTGTTGCGGTAAGGCTCCACATCGAGCTGTTGCACGAAGCGCGTGAACACCGCCCGCTCGAGTTGCTCTGCATCGCCATGCGTAACGAAGGCCGCGAACGGGTGCAGATGCGTGGCCACGAGCATGAAGGCCCAGGTGGGGATGATCGCATCCGCAGAGCAAAACACGCTCACGAACTTGCCTTGGTATTGCGCCCAATCGTGCTCTTTGCAGAAGGCGCGCAGTTCATCCTCCTTCAGCGCGATTTCTTGCCATAACAACGGCTTCAGGTCGAAGACCACACGCTCACCTTGCGGGTACAACTCCTCCAGGTCGAGGGTGATGATGCCGGAGGAGGCGACTTTGTTGACGATGTCGGACATGGTATGGTCGAACTATCGGTCAATGTCCATGGGTTTCGCTGGCAAGTCGACCCAATGGGTCGACGCTACAGGTGCCCTGTAGCCAGGTCGTTACCAACCTGCCAGCGTCCCTCGCATTCATCTGCGTCATCTGCGAAATCTGCGGCCGCATTTTCTTTCCGGGATCCGTGGTTACATGAACCCCAACTCCAGCTGCGCCGCCTCGCTCATCATGCTCCTATCCCACGGCGGCTCGAAGGTGATCTCCACCTTGGCGCTGCTCACGCCCTGCACACTGGCCACTTTCTGCTCCACCTCGTTGGGCATGCTTTCCGCCACGGGACACGAGGGACTCGTCAAGGTCATCTTGATACCCACGTGTGCATCGTCACCAACGTTCACCTCGTAGATCAAGCCCAGTTCGTACACGTCCACGGGGATCTCGGGGTCGTAGATCGTCCGCAGCATGTCGATCACGCGGTCTTCCAGGTGTTTCTTTTCTTCTGGGGTCATGCTACCTGGAGTTTTGGCCAGTCGCGAAACATTGCTGCTGAGAGGATAAGAGAACAAACGATGACGATCGCTGGAACCCCAATGAACAACATGTTCGCGTTGAAGAGTCCCATTCCATATTGAGATAGGAAGTACCATAAACAATACACCGCCGAACCAAGCATCACCGCCCAAGTGATCGTAATCCATTTGCGTGTGAAAAACATCCAACCGACCACGAATGGAAACAAGATGAACGGTAGCGGAGCGAACATCCAAAGTGGTGTAGCTCGGCTCCGCATCGACAGATCCATGAATACCATGAAGAGCCCCAGCTCTAAGAGAACCCCGGCTATGCCAAAAAGAACAAGCAGTAGGGTGCGACTATTCATGGCTTGGCGGAATAGGCGAGGGCGTAGCGTTTCATCTGATCCAGCATCGCCACAAGCCCGTTGCTGCGGTTAGGCGATAAATGCTCGCGCAACCCGATAGCATCGATGAACGTGAGCGGCGTGTTCAAGATCTCCTGCGGTGTTCGGTCGTTCAATACGCGGACCAATAACGCAACAAGGCCTTTGGTGATCATCGCATCGCTGTCGGCGGTGAAGTGTACCAGACCCTTGGTATGCTCAGCGCTGAGCCACACGCGCGATTGACAGCCGCGGACGATGTTCTCCTCGGTCTTCTTCTCTGGCGCGATCACCGGAAGGTCTTTTCCCAGCTCGATCAAATGCTCGTAGCGGTCCTGCCAATCGGAGAACATGGCGAACTCATCAACGACCTCCTGCTGGGCCTGGGCCAATGTGGTTGAAATGCTCATCGTAACATCTTCACCGCCTTCTTCGTCGCGGCCACCATTGAGTCGATCTCTTCCACCGTATTGAAACACGCGAAGCTCGCCCGCGTCGTTCCGCTCACCCCGAAGCGCTCCATCAGCGGCTGGGTGCAGTGGTGGCCCGTGCGCACGGCGATGCCCTGCTGGTCGAGCAGGGTGCCGAGGTCGTAGTGGTGAATGCCGTCGATCACGAAGCTGATCACGCCCACCTTGTCTTTGGCGGTGCCGATGATGCGCAGGCCGTCGATGGTGAGCAGCTCCTTCGTCGCGTGTTCGAGCAGCGTGTGCTCATATGCGGCCATGGCGTTGAGGTCATAATCCTGCATCCAGCGGAAGGCCTCGCCCAGCCCGATGATGCCGGCGATGTGCGGCGTGCCGGCCTCGAACTTGAAGGGCAGCTTGGCGTAGGTGGTCTTCTCAAAAGTGACCACGTCGATCATCTCGCCGCCGCCCTGCCAGGGGGGCATGCGCTCCAGCAGCTCCTCGCGGCCGTAGAGCACGCCCGTGCCGGTGGGACCATAGGCCTTATGCCCGCTGAAGGCATAGAGGTCGCAGCCGAGGTCCTGCACGTCCACGTTCAGGTGCGCGATCGCTTGTGCGCCATCCACCACGGTGATGATGCCGCGCTTCGTCGCTTGTGCGATCAGCTTCTTCACCGGGTTGATCGTGCCCAGCGTGTTGCTCACATGGCTGATCGCGAGGATGCGGGTCTTGTCGGAGAAGGGCACTTGTGTCAGGTCCCACTCGCCGCTATCCGTGATCGGGATCACCTTCAGAACCGCCCCATGCCGCTCGCAGGCCAGCTGCCAGGGGACGATGTTCGCATGATGCTCCATGCCAGAGATGAGCACCTCGTCGCCCTTCTTCAGCAGTAGCTGGCCCAGGCTGAACGCCGCCAGGTTCATGCTTGCTGTGGTGCCACTGGTGAAGATCACCTCATGGGCATGCCTGGCGTTAATGTGCTTGCGGATGGTCTCGCGCGCGGCCTCCTGGGCCTCGGTGGCCTTCTTGCTCAATGTGTGCACACCGCGGTGCACGTTGGCGTTGATCGTGGCGTAATAGGCGCTCTCGGCCTTGATCACGCGGCGCGGCTTCTGGCTGGTCGCGGCGTTGTCGAAGTACACGAGCGGCTTGCCGTGCACCAGCTCCTTCAGGATCGGGAACTGCGCACGGATCTCCTCGACGTCGTAGGCTTTGCGGTTGATGATTTGCGATTGAACGGTCATCACAGCACAGCTAAGTACAAGTCCGCAACCGGAATTTCTCCAGAGGGTCCATTGGCACGGATGCCATGAATGAGAATAGCTTCCCCTGTCTTCAGCGTTAGGAGAACAGCCTTCATCTCTTCGGTGAATTCCGCCGACGTTGAGGCATAATGACGAGCTGGTTGTTCTTGGCTAACGACGGTCAACTCAAATCGTTCTATCCTGATCACAACGTCGAAGAGGAAATCCTCCAACTTCAATAGAACCCCGCGAGCTTGACTCAAGGCTTCCCGATCTACCGATCCATCCTTCAATGAACGACCGCCAACGACCGGAATTGGTGCAGGCACTTCACGCACGCGGAAATAGGTCTGGCCTTGGAATGGTTTTCCTGCCGTGGTAGTTCCGCTTATCGTGATGGTCGCCATGCCGACCCTCTCCGGACGGATCGAGTACTGACAACTATCCCCGACAACCGCCCCATTATCAGATAGAACTTTCAAGCTAGAACAAGGAACCTCGGCTACACCGATATCCAATGGATTGTCGAACCCGAGATAGAGCACGTTGGATTTGAGCGCCGAAACTACAGGAGCAACAACTTGGACCGAACCATCGGAAGTTGATTGTCCACTACACCCCAGCGCCAACAGGCAGGTAGCTGTAAGGACAAGGTTGTGTGCTTTCATAGCGCTTCGAGCTTGGCATCAATGAGCACGGCAAGGTGCTTCCTCCAATCCTCGTTCGTGATCCGTTCCAACACATCGGTCATGAACGCGTGTGACAGCATCCGCCGCGCTTCGGCTTCGCTCACCCCACGCGAACGCAGGTAGAACAGGCCCTTCTCGTCCAACCGGCCGATAGTGCAACCGTGGCTGCACTTCACGTCGTCGGCGTAGATTTCCAATTCGGGTTTGGTGAACACCCGTGCATCATCGCCTTGCAGGATGTTCGCGTTGCTCTGGTAGGCGCGGGTGCGCTGCGCATCCTGCTTCACGTAGACCTTGCCGTTGAAGACCCCCGTGCCTTTCTCCGCGATGATGCCCTTGTAGAGCTCGTCGCTGGTGCAGTCGGGAACGTCGTGGCCGATGTAGGTGTGGTTGTCGCAGTGCGTGGTGCCATTGAGCACATACACGCTGTTCAGTTCTGCATGCGCTTCGGGACCAGCGAGTGCCACGTTCACTTCGTTGCGCACCAGCGAACCGTTCAAGGTCGTGGTGTCGATGCTGAAACGTCCTTTCGTGCCGATCGTCACGCCATCGATACCGATGTGAACGGGACCGTTGTTTTCGTTCTGAAGCAGGTGGATCGTGAGGTGCGCGCCTTCGCCGATCACGCTTTCGCGCACGGCGTTCACAAGCGTAGTGGCTGTCTCACCGAGCGAAGTCGGGGAGCCGACAGCTTCAATGATCACTTCCACCTCCGCGCTTTCATGCAACATGAACAGATCACGTGGCTGGATCAACTGCTGGCCACCGCTTGTGATGTGCAACACGTGTATCGGCTTACTGGTCTTCGTGCCTTTCGTCGCGAGGATGATCAGGCCGTCAGTAGGGGAGGCGGCATTCATCGCCGTGAAGAGACGATCACCGATGGGTGCTATCTGTCCGTAGTGGGCCTTCACCGGGCCGTGCGCCAGATGGTGCTTCAGGCTGTCGATGACGATGCCCTTGTCGGTCTTGAGATCATCGCTGAGGTCTGCGCGGAAGTGGCCGTTGACGAAGACGACGCGGGTGGTTTCGAAGGGCAGGCGCGCTGGAAGTGGGACCGTTGCATCGCCCTTGGGCGTGCTGTAGTGCTGGTTGAAGAGCTTGCCGACGCGGGTGTATTTCCACGCCTCGGTCCTTGTGGTGGGAACGGGCAGCGCGTGCACCTGGTCGAGTGCTTCGGCGGCGCCGGGCCAGGTGGAGCCTTCGAGCAGCGGGAGCACGGTGGCCTTGGGGTCGGTGGCGGTTGCAGTGCTCATGGCGTCATGGGTCGACCCAGGGGGTCGACAGTACAGGTGCGTTGATCAAGCGTTGTGCGTTCCATGAGCCGTTCACGCCATTTCCTTGAGCCAATCGTAGCCCTTCGCCTCCAGCTCCAGCGCCAGTTCCTTCGGTCCGCTCTTGATGATGCGGCCATCGGCCATCACGTGTACCACATCGGGCACGATGTAGTCCAGCAAGCGTTGGTAGTGCGTCACCACGATGAAGGCGTTGTCCTTGGAGCGCAGCTTGTTCACGCCGCCGGCCACGATGCGCAGCGCGTCGATGTCCAGACCGCTGTCGGTCTCGTCGAGGATGCCGAGCTTGGGTTCGAGCATCGCCATCTGGAAGATCTCGTTGCGCTTCTTCTCGCCGCCGCTGAAGCCCACGTTCAGGTTGCGGTTCATCAGATCGGCGTCCATCTCCACCAGCTTGGCGCGTTCGCGGACCAGGGCGAGGAAGTCCTTGCCGCCGAGCTCTGCCTCACCGTTCGCCTTGCGCGTCTCGTTCAGCGCGGTGCGCAGGAAGTTCATGTTGCTCACCCCGGGGATCTCCACCGGGTATTGGAAGGCGAGGAAGATGCCTTTCCAGGCGCGTTCTTCGGGTGCCAGTTCGAGCAGATCTTCGCCGAGGTAGGTGACCGTTCCTTCCGTTACCTCATATTCTTCGCGTCCAGCGAGAACATTGGCCAAGGTGCTCTTTCCGGATCCATTCGGACCCATGATCGCATGCACCTCACCGGGTTTGACTTCAAGGTTCAGTCCCTTGAGAATGTCCTTGCCCTCGATGCGGGCGTGCAGGTTCGTGATCTTCAGCATTGCTGATCTGTTGATTGCTGATTTCTGATTGCTAATTCACCGCTGCCGATGGCTTACGCGGGTACTTGTTGCCTTTGATGTCCGTGCTGCGCAGATAGCGCATGAAGTTGCCAATGTCCTTGCTTTCGTCCTTGCACATGTAGAAGGCCTGATCGAACTCTTCCTGAGTGATGTGTCCACGATCAAGTGCTCGATACAACTGTGACCGCGTCTCGCCGATGGAACCCTTGGAGATCGACAGGAATTGAACGAACTCCTTGGTGCCATCTCGTTCGAACCCTTCAGCGATGTTGTCCATGCAGGAACCCGATGAGCGATTGATCTGATCCTTCAATCCGAAGTCCTTGGCGAACTTGTCCTTCTGAGTCAGTGCCCAGATCACCTTGCACAACTCGCGGGCTTTTTGCCAAATGCTGAGTCCTTCGAAGGTTGTGATGGTGGCCATGGTTTCCTTGATTGCTGATTCCTGATTGCTGATTCGGGGCGGTGTGATGCAGGTGAGGGGTTGCGATGAGGGTGGGAGTGGCGAATCAGCAATTAGCAATCAGCAATCATCCCACACTTCCTTCAAGTGACACGGCAAGAAGCTTCTGCGCTTCAACAGCAAATTCCATGGGAAGCTGATTGAGGACTTCCTTGCAGTATCCATTAACGATCAACGACACAGCTTTCTCGGTTTCGATACCGCGTTGATTCAAGTAGAAGATCTGGTCCTCGCCGATCTTGCTCGTGGTGGCCTCGTGCTCCACCATCGCGCTCGGGTTCTCGCTTTCGATGTAGGGGAAGGTGTGCGCACCGCAGCGGTCTCCGAGCAGCAGGGAATCGCACTGGCTGAAGTTGCGTGCGCCCTTCGCACCCCGGCCGATCTTCACCAGGCCGCGGTAGCTGTTGTTGCTGAGGCCTGCGCTGATGCCCTTGCTCACGATGGTGCTCTTCGTGCCCTTGCCGATGTGGACCATCTTGGTGCCGGTGTCGGCCTGCTGGCGGTTGTTGGTCACCGCCACGCTGTAGAACTCGCCGATGCTGTTGTCGCCCTTCAGCACGCAGCTGGGGTACTTCCAGGTGATGGCGCTGCCGGTCTCCACCTGCGTCCAGCTGATCTTGCTGCGCTCGCCCAGGCAGAGGCCGCGCTTGGTGACGAAGTTGTAGATGCCGCCCTTGCCCTCCTTGTCGCCGGGGTACCAGTTCTGGACGGTGCTGTACTTGATCTCGGCGTCCTTCAGCGCCACCAGCTCCACCACGGCGGCGTGCAGCTGGTGCTCGTCGCGTATGGGTGCGGTGCAGCCTTCGAGGTAGCTCACGTAGGCGCCCTCGTCGGCGATCAGCAGCGTGCGCTCGAACTGGCCGGTCATGGCCTCGTTGATGCGGAAGTAGGTGCTGAGCTCCATGGGGCAGCGCACGCCCGGCGGGATGTAGCAGAAGCTGCCGTCGCTGAACACGGCGCTGTTGAGCGCGGCGAAGTAGTTGTCGGTGCGGGGCACCACGCTGCCGATGTACTTCTTCACCAAGTCGGGGTGCTCCTGCACGGCATCGCTGAAGCTGCAGAAGATGATGCCTTTCTCCTTCAGTGTTTCGCGGAAGGTGGTCTTCACGCTCACGCTGTCGAACACCACGTCCACCGCCACGCCCACCAAGCGCTTCTGCTCTTCGAGGGAGATGCCCAGCTTCTCGAAGGTCTTCACCAATTCGGGATCGGCCTCGTCGAGGCTGTTGAGCTGCGGCTTCTTCTTCGGCGCGCTGTAGTAGTACGCGTTCTGGTAATCGATCTTGGGATAGTGGATATGTGCCCACTCAGGCTCTTCCATCTTCTGCCACAGGCGGAAGGCTTCGAGCCTCCACTCCAGCATCCACTCGGGCTCGTTCTTCTTGGCGCTGATGAAACGCACGATGCCTTCGTTCAGGCCCTTGGGCGCCTTCTCGCTCTCGATGTCCGTGACGAAACCGTAGGCGTATTCCTTTTCGGTGACCTCGCGGAGGATATCGTCGGTGTCTTGTGCCATGTTTCGGTTGGCTAATACATGGTAGGTCGACCCGGAGGGTCGACGCTACGGGTGCGTATCGGGGATGTCGGCGCCATACTTAGATGCTGAAGCTTTCGCCACAGCCGCACGTCCGGTTCGCGTTGGGGTTGATGAATTGGAAACCCTTGCCGTTGAGGCCGCCGCTGAAATCGAGGGTGGTGCCTAGTAGATACAGAAGGCTCTTCTTGTCCACCACCACCTTCACGCCGTTGTCCTCGAAGACCTTGTCGCCGTCCTTCATCTGGTCGTC
>JBATND010000224.1:0-1531 GCA_049290175.1 Flavobacteriales bacterium
CTTCTCGCCCGCGTTGCAGGTCACGTTGGCGCAGGTCTTCACGCAGCGCGGCTCGGTGAAGGTCTCGTTGGGCTTGCAGACCTCGTCGGCCGGACAGGTATTGGGGTCGCAGGGGTCGTCGACGCAGGCGTTGTTGCTGCAGACCTCGCCGGTCTTGCAGCCGAAGAAGTTGCAGTTGTTCTGGGGCTGGCAGGTGCCGGTGGCCGGGCCCGTCGGCGCGCAGGCCTGACCGGTCGGACACTGCACGTTGAAGCAGGGGCTCTGGCAGCCGAAGTCGCCCTTGCACACGCACTCGGGGACGCCCGCCGTGACGCTGCCCTTGGGCCCGCATTCCACCTCACCGGTGGTGGCGTTCTTCGCCGTCTTCTTCGTGCAGTCCCCGCAGGGGTCGTTCACGCAGAAGTTTCCGGTCTCGGTGGTGCCGCTCTTCTTCACCGTCTCGCAGGCCGAGCCGCCGGGGCAGATCTCGCCCTTGCACGGACCGGCGCACTGGCACACGCCGGCGACCACCTCGACGCAGGTCTTGCCCGGGCTGCACAGGCCGGGCTGTCCCGCGTCGGAGTCGGGCACGTCCTCGTCGATCTTGCCGTCGCAGTCGTTGTCCTTGCAGTCGCACTGCTCGGGTTGCGGGCCGATGCCGTTGGCACAGACGAACTTGCCGGAGTCGCAGGTCAGCTTGCCCTTCTTGCACTCGCCGACGTTGATGCCGCAGTCGTCGCCGATCTTCTGGTTCGGATCGCTGGGGTTGGCGGAGCCGTCAATGCCGTCGGGAGCGGGCCCGGCCTCGTCGACCTGGCCGTCGCAGTCGTTGTCGATGCCGTCGCAGACTTCGGGGCTGGGGCCGACGCCGCCCTGGCAGATGGTCTGGCCGCTGCCGCCCGGATCGCAGCTGCTGACGCCGGGCTTGCACTGGCCCTTGGTGCGATCGCCGGGGTAGACGTTGGTGTCGTAGGTCGCGGCGCAGGGCCCGCCGAGGCCGAGGCCGTCGTCGATGGCGCCGTTGCAGTCGTCGTCCTTGGCGTTGCAGACCTCGGGGCTGGGCTTGACGCCACCCTGACACTCGATGGTGCCGTTGACGCAGGCGGTCTTGCCCGGCGCGCAGGGCGGAGTGGTGTTGCCGCAGTCTTGTCCGACGCCGGCGACGTTGTCGTCCTTGGCGCCGTCGCAGTCGTTGTCCACGCCGTCGCAGACCTCGGGGGTCGGGGCCTTGCCGCCTTGGCACTTCCAACCCTGGGTGCCGTTGCAGGCGAGAGTGCCGACCTGACAGGGAGTGGTGAGGCTGCCGACGCCGGTGCAGCTGCCGCCGGTGGGCGGGCACCACTGAGCGTTCTTGTGGCTGCACACGGGGCTACAGCCGGTGGCCGGTAGGTTCCAGCAGCCGGGCGCCGCCGGTTGATCGGTCAGCGGCGCGTCGTCGACGGAGCCGTCGCAGTCGTCGTCGATGCCGTTGCAGCTCTCGGGCTGCGGAGGATTGCCGCCCTGGCAGATCAGCACGCCGCCGACGCAGGCGGTCTTGCCCTTGGTGCAGATG
>JBATND010000225.1:0-2161 GCA_049290175.1 Flavobacteriales bacterium
CGTACTGGGCGCTCACGGCCGCATTGGCATTGGCCACCACGAATTCACCGCCGCAGGGGCTGAGCTTCCAATCGCGCTTGTCGCAGCTGGTCACCACCAGGCGGTCGGTGCCCAAGGGAAGGCAGAAGCCTTCGTTGCCCGCGATCTGGCTCACAGCGCCACTGGTGAAACCGCCACCTCCGAACGCATCGCGGCGGTTGTCGATCAAACGCGCGCCATCGGTGATGCGCAAGAGGTAGCCGCCATTCACGATGCCATCACCGCCATCATCTTCTACGCGCAGGTAGTAGCAGCCATTGGGCAAGCAGGTGCCAACTGTGATGTCTGCGGACGCGGGCAAGAAGGCCACATCGTTCTGCACCAGGATGTTCGTTCCTTCCTCATACAAGAACCAACTGATGGTGCTGAGGCCATCGAGCTGCAGCTCCAAGGTGAGGTCGGTGGTGCAGGCTTGACCAGCGCACACGCAGTTTGCGTCGAACACATCGAGCACTGTGTTGGCATTTCCGTCATCGCAGGCCGTTCCGGGCAGCGCGCTGCCGCCGTACACGCCGTTGCAATCTGGCTCTTCTACGCAGATGGTGAAGGCGCCATTGGCACCGGCCCAGCCATACACGCGCACCAAATAGGTCTCGCCAATGGTGAGGCCGGTAGCGTTAAGTACTTCGGTGCCGCCATTGATCGTGGCATCAACACAGGCCACGGTACTGCCCGGGCATGCGCCGCTGCGCAGATCTACGATGGGGTCGAAAGTGGCTAGGCCCACCACGGTAACGCGGTGCGCAGTGCGGGTAGCCGTGAAGCTATACCACACATCGTTCGCCGCGGTGCTGGTGAACGTGGAGCACGTGCTGGGTGCCGCTGATTGCGTAGCGCCTACGCTGCTGCCAGCCACTGGATTGCATGTAGCAGCTGGCGTGAGCACGATGGCGTCTCCACATGCGTCATTCGTTGCTGGAGCGGCACCAAGGCCGATCTGTAAGGTGTAGTTGCCGAAGTCGGCTGTGCCCCAGCCATCCACCACGAAGTAGTAGGTATTGCCAGCCGTCACGGAAAGTCCGAGAATCTCGGAGTTGAAGGGCCCGCCGCCGTAGAGCGGGGCTTGGCAGCCATCATCCTGGCAGGCATAGGTAGCACCGCCGCACACGTTCTGGTAAACGACGAGCTTGCTGTCGTAGTCGGTTGTGCCCACGCAGAGCGTGATGTCAAGCACCTGGTTGGCCGGTGGCGTGTAGCTGTACACCACGTCGCGGCCGCCGGTCACGTTCTGGTCGCAGGTGGTGGTGTTGTAGTTGTTCACGAAGGCGGAAGTGCTGCCGCTCACCGTGGCGGGCACGCTGGGAATCACGAAGGCCGTGGCGCAGATCTCGCCGGGCGGCGGCGGTCCCGCTAGGGTGGTGAAGAGCGTGGCGAAAGTGCTCAGGCTGAAGCCGTCAACGCCGCAATCGCTCCGCACGAAGAAGCGGTACTGCGTGCTGGGCGTGAGCCCGGTGATCAGCGCAGGGGGCGCGCCGGCCGTAACAATGGTACCGCCCGGTCCCGGTGTGGCGCCCAGCCCCGGCGTGGTGAAGGTGGCCGAAGGACCGTACTCCACTATGTAATTGCCAGCAGGCCCGGTCCAGTTGATGAGCGCCGAAACGTCGGTGATGTCGTTGGCGGTTTGGGCCGTGGGCGCCGGGCATTCGGAGGCGCTCAGGCAGATGCCGAAGGTGCCGGCCAGGCCCGTGCCGCTGTTGGTGAACACCCGCAGGAAGTAATCGGTGTTGGCGGGGAATCCGGTGAAGTTGATCAGCGTGGGTGAACTGGCCAAGCAGCCTATCGCTGTGCCAACGCAGGTTGGGCCATTGAAGAGCTGCACAGCGTAGTTGGTGGCCGTGCCGGGGGTCATATTGATCCTGATCGGCGAGGCGAAGGAGCCGGTATTGAACGTGTACCAGACATCGCGGATGGTGCCCGCCACGTTGTTGCAGGTAGGTGCAGGTCCAGCGTCGGTGGCATTCGTAGTGGTACCCGTCACGTTATTGGCAGGGCAGCCAGCGATGGTGTTGATCGCGAGCGGCTGCGCATTGGCGCACTCGTCGTTAGGAGGCGGGCAGCTCAAGCCGGGCTGATAAGTGCCCAAGGTCTTGTTGCAGCCCGGATCGCTCTCATGGCCCAGTAC
>JBATND010000226.1:0-14026 GCA_049290175.1 Flavobacteriales bacterium
GTCCTGGTGCTTTGGAATTCCTGCGCTATGCCAACGAAAGCGCGAAGTGCGAGGTCTTCTACATCACCAACCGCGACCTCCGCGAGCGCGCGAGCACGCTCAAGAACCTCAATGACCTCGGCTTCCCAAGCGCCGATGAGAAGCACCTGCTGCTCATGGACGGCACCAGCGACAAGACCGAGCGCCGCGCACGCGTCCGTGCCACCCACAACGTGGTGCTGCTCATAGGCGATCAGCTGCGCGATTTCGACGAGCGCTTCAAGGACCGCAGCGCGAACAACGGCAAGGATGCGGTGGATGCCATGGCCGATAGCCTCTCGGAGTTCTTCATCCTGGTGCCCAACCCCATGTACGGCACATGGCGCGATGCCATTCATGGGAAGGGCACCGATGCCGAGAAGCACGCGCGCATGAAGACCTGGTTCGAGATCAATGGGTACTAATGCGCGCCGTGATCCAACGTGTGAGCAGCGCCTCAGTGAGCATCGAGGGAGCGAGGCATGCCGGCATCGGCAAGGGCCTGCTGGTGCTGTTGGGCATTGAGCAAGGCGACACTGAAACCGAACTCGAGTGGCTCTGCGGGAAGATTATGCGCATGCGCCTCTTCCCCGATGCCGATGGCGTCATGAACCTCGATCTCACGCAGTCGAACGGCGCTCTGCTCGTGGTGAGCCAGTTCACCTTGCACGCGAGCACGGCCAAGGGCAATCGCCCCAGCTATATCCGTGCGGCACGGCCCGAAGAGGCCATTCCCTTGTATGAACGTGCCAAATCGCGGCTGGCCGAATTGCTCGGGCAGGAAGTCGAATCGGGTGTCTTCGGCGCCATGATGGAAGTAGCGCTCGTGAACGACGGTCCGGTCACCATCATCATCGACAGCCGATTGAAGGAGTGAGGCTCAGCGTTCAACCAGCACGCGAGTGCTCGAGGCGGATGCTTCCGTAGCGATCCGCAGCGTGTACACGCCTTGCGGCGCCGACAGCGGATCCACCACTACTGTTCCTGCGGAAGTGCCTGAGACGATGCCGATGGGCAACTCGCGTCCGAGCGCATCGACCAGCTGAAGCGTAGCGCCTTCAGGAACATCGAGCACGGTGAATACGCCCTTGGTGGGGTTCGGCATCACGCTGCTGGTTAGGCGCAGTTGCACCTGCACGACCCCGGAATGAACGAAGCTGCCGTCGAGATCGACCATGCGCAAACGGTAATAGCCAACACCGTGAATCGGATCCGGGTCTTCGGATTTGTACAGTGCGGGCTGCTGTGAATGCCCTGCCGCGAGCACCTCATGCAGGTCGAACCAAAGCTCGCCGTCCGCAGAGCGCTCCACCACGAATCGCGAAGCGTTCACCTCCGAGGCCGTGAGCCATTCCAGTTCCACGCGGCCCGCTCGCGCAACCCCATCGAAGCTGAGCAGTTCAACCGGCAAAGGGGAACAGCTCACCACGGCCGTGCCTCCGAACTGCAAAGGCACAGCGGTGGTCACCGAGCTCCAATTGCTGAAACAGATGAGCCATTGCGTCTGTGCGGCCACATTCAACGGCGGTTCGAAGTTCTGCGCATTACCGCCAGGTGGTGGTGGGGCGGCCAATCCAGTGCCCCCGAACGAAACTCCATTCCAATTGCAACGAACGGGCGCGACCTGATTGGCCGCCACCTGCGTGCAAGCGTTTGCATTGAAGGGATACATGATCCAATCGTAGAAACCGGTCTGCGTGCCGAGGCCGCCGAAGGTGAAGGTGAGCGTGCCTCCGGTCAGCACATTCACCACCATCCAAGTGCTGTTGAGCTCGCCAGCGCGCAGGCAGCCCCAGTTGTCAGTGCCCCACGGACTCATGACACCATCAGTGATGTAATCCGGATTGCCGATCGAGCCCAAGGGCGGAACCTCGTTCACGATGCCGAAGCCGTTCGGATCGATCTGGAAATTGATGTTCGTGCACACGTTCACGGCTTGGTTGCAATCGCTCGCAACCACGGGCGGTGGCACATTGGCTATGCTGAAGGTGCCGGGGCAAGGGCTCTGCGGCGTCGGCCACGTATCGAACATGATCCAATACTGCACACCGGCGGTCATGTTCACGATGAGCGATTGGGAAGCCGTGGAGCCGCTGACCGAGCCAACGCACGTGCCGCCAGCTGCAGGGCATGCATTGCTGAACACCCAGATCGAGCTCCAAGCCTGACCTCCGTAATTGATGGCATAGCTGCCCGAGGTCGTCGGGGTCACGGTGTACAGCGCTTCATTGCCGCCCAAGTACAGTGTGCTGCCCGTACCGCAGAAGCTCGTGATGTTCGCCGCCGTGATCAGGTTGGAGCCATGGCAAACCACGGGCTGACCGGTGACCGGCAAGCTCGGGATATTCACGGCTGTGCATGCGCCAGCTGGTGGTGTCACCGTGCAGGAGGTGCATGTAATGGTGGTGGTGCAGCAGATGGAAGCCGTGCCGCAAGCCGCGCTGGTGTTGTAGTGGATGTAGTAAGTGCCGCTCACGGTAGCCGTGAATGTGAGTGCTGCTGCGCCTTGGGCAACCACTGCTCCATTAAAGGTCGTATGCCGAACCGTTACATAGCCGCCGCACGAACTGCCGATCGAATAGGTCTGCCCGGCTACGACACCGGTGATGGTGTTGTACTCACTCTGGTAGGTGCAGGTGCTGATCGTGAGCGGGGTCGGGGTGGTTGGCGCGGCCACGGTGCCGAAGGCAGTGGTGTTGATGCAGCCGGATGATGCAGCGCACGATGTGCAGGTGATCACCGTGGTGCAGCAGATGGATGCCGTGCCGCATGCGGCGTTCGTGTTGAAGTGCAGGAAGTAGGTGCCAGCAACCGGCGCGGTGAAGCTCAGGGCCGAATTGCCATTGGCCACGAGCGTACCGTTAAAGGTGCCGCGTCGCACAGTGATGTACCCGCCGCATGAGCTGCTCACGGAGTAAGTGGCGCCGGCCGCTACACCGGTGATGGTATTGTACTCGCTCTGATACGTGCAGGTGCTGATGGTGAGCGGCGCACTGTTCGTGGGTGCGGCCACCGTGCCGAAAGCCGTGGCGTTGGTGCATTGGCCCACTGCGATCAATTGGAAGCCGATCGCAGCGATAGCGAAGCAAGCCTGAAGGCATGCGCGTCGCACGAAAGAACCCCACTGCCGATATGTGCGATGACCGCTCATCGCTCGGCGGGGCTGGGCGTGCCGCAACGGTCGGCATCCACATGGCGGAAAGGTGCCGCACTTGCCGCCCGGCGGCTGTAGCAGCGCAACTGGATGCCCAGCGGAACCAGTAGCGCATTGATCTGATCCTTGCTCAGCGTCGAGTTCTCCTGCACGTGCAGCATCATGTTGCGTGTATGCACATCGAAGCGCGCCATGAGCACATCGGGCCGTTGTTGAATCACTTGGCTTGCGGCATGAGCTTGCTGGCCATCTGTAAGCCCATCGACCGCAGCTTGCACGAGGTCTTGAGCTATTGCCTGACTGATGCTGCCGATTAGGAAAGTGCCGGCGACAAGGGCGCGCAGTGCTCGTTTCGCGGCAAGGCACACACCTTTGTTGGAAAATCGACGGCTCATGGATAGCGAAAGTAGGGATTCAGGGCATATAAGCAAGCCCCCGGTAAGACGGCTCGCGGATGAGGTGGATGCCTGGATCACCACACATGGCGTGCGCTACTTCGACCCGCTTACCAATATGGCCATGCTCTCGGAGGAGGTGGGCGAGGTGGCCCGCATCATGGCCCGCCGTTATGGTGAGCAGAGCGAAAAGGCGAGCGACCGGGCCAAGGACCTGGGAGAGGAACTCGCCGATGTGCTCTTCGTTGTGCTTTGCTTGGCCAACCAGACCGGCACCGACCTGCAGGCCGCATGGGAGCGCCGCATGGCCGATAAGACCGAGCGCGATGCCCAGCGTCATGCAGACAATGCCAAGCTGCGGTGACGCGTGGCACGGTGCTGGCCAAGGGCGGCGCCCTACATTCACGCCCCACGTAAAAGTTCCACGATGAATCGATTGTTTACCGGCCTGCTCGTGGCCATGCTCATGATGCCCTCCGTGGCTCAGGCACAAGCCAAGCCCGAAGACAAAGTGAAGGTGCGGGTGCGCCTCGGGCCTGAACAGAAGCCCGACGCCACGCTGATGCCCTATGCCGTTTTCCGCAGCAGCCCAACGGGCCTGATGGTGATGCGCAGCCCGGAGTTCGATGCGCGCAGTCATGTGAAGAAGGGGCCGCGCATCGATGTGTATGACTATGAAAAGCTCGTGCATGAGCGGAGCTTGGAGCCTGCCATGAAGCGCATGGGCCAGGACCTTCTCCTGCTCGAGGATCTGGTTTGGTACAACGGCAAGCCCGTGATGCTTGCCCGTAACCGTCGCGACGAGGATGTCTCCTTGTTCTATCAGTACCTCGACCCCAACCTCACCAAGCCGCCCGCGCCTTTCGACCCCATCTGCTCATTCCCGGTGCAGGCCAAGGTGTTCACCACCACGGTGGTGAAACCTGGCAACCTCACGCGCGACCGCTTCCAATCAGCTGTGGCGCGCGATTCGAGCCACATGGTGATCTACGGCCCTCACATGGTGGACCCCAACGGCGGGGCTTTCCGGCTGATCGCGGCTGTGGATCGCCAGATGAACGCCATTTGGCAGCACGTGCTCCGCGTTGATTCACGCGCAGAGCGTTCCGAGGTGCTCGATGCCGCCATCGACAGCAAGGGCACAGCCTATGTGCTCGTGCGCCATCGTGCCAAGGGAAGGCCCTATGCCGGCGGCTCCTTCACGTACGAGAGCGTGCTCTATCGGATCGACGCCAACGATTACACGCCGATGCCCGTGAGCCTTCCCGATGACGCGCAGCCTACCGGTGGCATCCTGCGCGATTTCGGCAAGGGTGTCGTTTGGGCGGGCATCTATGCGAAGTCAGGTGAAGGCAGCGGCAGGCTTCAAGGCAATTTCATCGCGACCATGGAGCCTGATAGCACTGGCAATCTGCCTGCGCGCTGGCTGCCCTTCACCGGCGAATCACTGAGCGATGAGGAGATCTCGGAGCGCAACGAGGCTACCGAGGTTGCCGAGAGCGACGACGATGAGGACGCCAAGAAAAAGTCGGAGAAGCGCCTCGATTGGGTGACCGATGTGATCGACCTGCATGAGCGCGGCGATGGTGGCTGGTACATCGTGAATGAAGTGGGCTTCACCGTGTCGCGGATCGATGGGGAGACCCGGCGCGTGCGGCGCACCTACTACCACGGCCCGGTGCTGGCGCGCAGCTTCGACAAGGACATGAACCAGCAGTGGGGCACCCTCTACCGCCGCTGGGCCATTACCGGAAGCGGCGTTACCGGAACATTGCTCTCCACCGTCTTCGATAAGCAGCTCTACCTCTTCCTCATCGACAGCGACGAACTCGCCGAGCAGCGCAAACTCAACGAGCGCATCACGCCGAAGAATCCCGGCAAGCCCAATTCGGTCTATGCCTACTTCGATGAGAAGGGCCAGTTCCGCACGAAAGTGGTGCTGAAGAACGATGCGCTGCGCGACTTCATCGGCGGCTGGGACCTGGTGCGCACAGGCAAGGACCAGTATGTGGCCTTCGGTGCTGATTACATGGGAAGCGCGCGCTACCTGCCGGTGCGCATCGATCTCTCAAAGGACGCCAAGAAGTGATCAGAGCGGCAGCGTACCCAGGCCTGCCATGATGCGTTCGGTGGCGCCGACGCGCTCCCGCACATAACCCAGTGCGGCCAACGACGCCGCTTCGCGGGCTTGGCGATCGGAGAGCAGGCGCGCGAGCACGTTGCGCAACTCCTCCGCATCGCGCACCTCGAATCCACCGCCCGCTTCGATGAGGCCCGCAGCTTCGGCGAATTTGCGGTGGCGCGGCCCGAAGATCACCGGCTTGCCCCACGCCGCTGCCTCCAGCAGGCTGTGTATGCCATCGCCGAAGCCACCACCTACGTACGCGATTTCGCAGTGCTGGTAAAGCCGGGCAAGCAGGCCCATGCGGTCAACGAGCAATGCGCGCGCGAACAAAGGATCCTCATCGGGGGGCTCATGGTGCGTTGATGCGGGTGTACTCGTTAGCCGCGCTTCCAAATCGCTCCACCTTTCCACGGGTCGGGGCATGCGCTGCTGCGCACGAAGCAAAGCGGCGGGTGAGGGCTCATGCGGCACCAACATGAGCCGGGGCGCATTCGGCAGGCCTTGCATCGCATCGGCGAGCAGCGCTTCATCCGCAGGCCAGGTGCTGCCAGCGATCAGTACCGGTGCGTCCATGGCGCGGTGGAAGGCGAGGCCGAGGGGCAGTCGCTCACTCGTGCGCGCAATGGCATCCACACGGTCGAAGCGGGTGTCGCCGCTCAGAGTGGCGTTTGTGATTCCGATGCTCTTCAGCAGTTCCAGCGAGCGCTCATCCTGAACGAACAGGTGCTTGAAGCACTGCAGCATGGCCCGATGCGCGCTTCCGAGCCAACGGAAGAATGCTTGGTCGGGCCTGAAGATCCCTGATATCAAATAGGCCCGGATCCCCTTGCGCTTGATGCCGCTGAGCCACTGCGGCCAGAACTCATATTTCACCCAGAGGACGGCCTTGGGTCGGGTGAGTTCTAGGAAGCGCTCAGCGTTCAGCCGGGAGTCCGGCGGCAGGTAGTCCACATGCGTGGCGAGCGCATAATCCTTGCGGGCATCGAAGCCGCTCGGGCTGAAGAAGGTGATGAGCACCGGCGTGTTGGGATGCTTGCGCTTGAGTTCCTCCAGTACCGGCCGTCCCTGCTCGAATTCGCCCACGCTGGCGCAATGCATCCAGATGCATCCTTGGAGCGCATCGCTCTTCGCCACGAGCCGTTCCCAGATTCCCTTGCGGCCCTGCACCCATGCCTTGGCTTTCGGTGAGAAGAGCGCCGCAGCGCGGATGCCCGCGTGGTAGAGTCCGATGCCGACGTCGAGGAGCAGCGGCATTCAGTAGCGGAACTTGTCGTCGGGCTTGCGGTAGATCGGCAGGCTCAGGCCAGCGCGGATGCCGGTGAGCAGGTCGAAGCGCCCACCGGGATCGGCCTTCTCCGTGTCGAAGTTGTAGGCCCGCAGCGGTTCGGTGAATCCGGCCATGGCTTCAATACCGATGTGATAATTGATGAAGCGGCGCTTGCCGAAGTGCTGATAGCCCAAGTAGCCCATCATGGCAGGCCCGGCGGTGAGGCGATCGTAGCCCTCGAGGTATTCATCTTCGAGTTGGGGCACCACGTTCTTCTGCGTTTGCACGCGCACTTTGTGGCGCATGTATCCGCCACCGGCTTTCAGCACCAGTCCGCTGTTCGGATTCGGTCCAAGAACGGGGAACAGCTTGCCGGCCACGCCGAAGAGGGTCCAGCCGCGCTGCAAAAGGAACACGTCGGCCATGATCCCATCCTGATCGACCACCTGCCCGGCGCTGTTGATCACATTCCGGAGGATGCCCGGCTCGATCACCTTGTTGCCGAACAGGAAGGAGCCCTCCACGCCAAAGAGCCAATTCGATTCGCCCTTCCGCCAAAAGCCGAGGCCCAGGTTGCTGTTGTCCCTGAAGCGAAGCGCCAGATCGCCACCGGGCCATTGGTGCGCGTAGCTCACCTGCACGGTTACCAAAGGAATCGAGGCCTCGTTGATGCTCTTCAGTTCCTGCCCATACACAAGCACTGGAAGAGCAGCAATCAGGAGGAGCAGTGAGCGCATGGATAGGCCGAATGCGGCGAAAGTAGGTCGTGCCGCATGGGAGCTGTTTCGCCGATGCAGGGCGATCGTGTCTTCTGCCAGTGCCTGATGCGATTTGGAACCGATGTCGAAGCAGCACCCTTGCAGAAGCCTCAGCTTGTGGAGTGTTATGCGCCAAGACGGTTTCCAGTCCCATCGGGATGGCATGTGGGAAGCAGGTTCGATCTCATCGGGATTCAGTCCCAGCGGGACGGCATGTGGGGACAAGACGCGATCGCCCGGTTTCGCCTAGGCTCCGGTCCGGAAGGGCGCGCTCTATCTTCGGCGCCCCGAAAAAGAGAAGCTCACGCGCATGGAGACCAGGACCTCGATGAAGCCCATCCAGATGGTGGATCTGGTGAGCCAGTACCACGCGATCAAGGATGAAGTAGATGCTGCCGTTCTGCGCGTGATCGAGAGCGCGGCCTTTATCAATGGCCCCGAGGTGAAGGAGTTCGAGAAAGAGCTCGGCGCCTATCTCGGCTCGAAGCATGTGATTGGTTGCGCCAACGGGACCGATGCGCTCCAAATCGCCATGATGGCCTTGGGGCTGAAGCCCGGCGACGAGGTGATCACCGCCTCATTCACCTTCGTGGCCACGGTTGAGGTGATTGGCCTGCTGGGCCTCACGCCCGTGTTCGCCGATGTGCATCCGGGCACTTTCAACATCGACCCGGAGGACATCAAGCTCAAGATCACGCCGAAGACCAAGGCCATCGTGCCTGTTCACCTTTTCGGGCAATCGGCCGACATGGAGGCCATCATGGCCATTGCCAAAGAGCACAACCTCTTCGTGATCGAGGACAACTGCCAGGCCGTTGGAAGCGACTTCACTGGCCCCCTACACGATCAGCGCTCCGCAACAGGGGGCAATGCTGTCCCCCGGGAGGGGGACGCCCCCCTCCGCAGCAGAAAGGCAGGCACCATCGGCCACATTGGAACAACCAGCTTCTTCCCCAGCAAGAACCTGGGCTGCTACGGCGATGGCGGCGCGCTCTTCACCAACGACGATGAGCTGGCCAAGAAGATCCGCCGCGTGTGCAACCACGGCAGCGATGTGCGCTACTACCACGAGGTGGTGGGCGTGAACAGCCGATTGGACAGCATGCAGGCCGCCATCCTGCGCATCAAGCTCCGCCGCTTGGATGAGTACGCCGCCGCGCGCAACCGGGCAGCAGCGGCTTACGATGCGGCCTTCGCGAATACCCCAGGCCTAAGCGTGCCCGAGCGCAGCAAGAGCAGCACGCATGTGTTCCATCAATACACGCTGAAAGTGGCCGACGGTAAACGCGAAGCCCTGCGCAAGCATTTGGAGGAACAGGGCATCCCGGCCATGATCTATTACCCTGTACCCTGCCACCTGCAGAACGCGTACAAGACCGCCCGCTTCGCGGAAGGATCCTTGCCCGTGACCGAATCCATCACCCATGAAGTGCTCTCCTTGCCGATGAGCACCGAGCTCGACGAGCAACAACTAGCGCACATCACTTCCTCCGTGAGGAGCTTCTTCAACGCATAACGTACGGGCCGATCATGATCGGCCCCAATCACCAACCATGAACATCGCAGTAGTAGGAACAGGATACGTAGGCCTCGTTACAGGAACCTGCTTCGCCGAGACCGGCAACCACGTGATCTGCGTGGACATCGACGCCAACAAGGTGCAGATGATGAAGGATGGCAAGGTGCCCATCTATGAGCCGCACCTCGATGTGCTCTTCGAGCGCAACATCCGCCAAGGGCGCTTGAGCTTCACCACCGATCTGGCCAGCGCCATCAAGGATGCGCAGATCATCTTCCTCGCGCTCCCCACGCCTCCCGGCGAAGACGGCAGCGCCGATCTGAAGTACGTTCTAGGCGTGGCCGACGACCTGGGCAAGATCATCACCGACTACAAGGTGATCGTGGACAAGAGCACCGTGCCTGTTGGCACATCCGAGAAAGTGCATGCCGCGCTGGCGAAGCATGCCAAGACGGACCTCTTCGATGTGGTGAGCAATCCCGAATTCCTGCGCGAAGGGTTCGCTGTGGATGATTTCCTGAAGCCCGATCGTGTGGTGGTGGGCACCAGCAGCGCCCGTGCGCAGAAGGTGATGGAGGACCTCTACAAGCCTTTCGTGCGCCAAGGCAATCCGATCATCTTCATGGATGAGCGCAGCGCTGAGCTCACCAAGTACGCCGCCAATGCCTTCCTCGCCACCAAGATCACGTTCATGAACGAGATCGCGAACTTCTGCGAGCGCGTGGGCGCCGACGTGGACAAGGTGCGCATCGGCATCGGCACCGACAGCCGCATCGGCAAGCGCTTCCTCTTCCCCGGCATCGGTTACGGCGGCAGCTGCTTCCCCAAGGATGTGCAAGCACTGGCCAAGAGCGGCAACGATGCCGGCTACGAATTCCAGATCATCAAGGCCGTGATGGAGGTGAATGAGGACCAGAAGACCTCGATCATCCCCAAGATCAAGAGCCACTTCGGCAATCTCAAGGGCAAGCACTTCGCCTTGTGGGGCCTCGCCTTCAAGCCCGATACCGACGACATCCGCGAGGCGCCCGCCTTGTATGTGATCGATGAGCTGGTAGCCGCTGGTGCTACCGTCACCGCCTTCGATCCGGAGGCCATGCCCAACGTGAAGAAGCTGAAGGGCGACAAAATGAACTTCGCCAAGGATGAGTACGAAGCGCTCCAGGGCGCTGACGCGCTCATCATCGCTACGGAGTGGTCGCTCTTCCGCACGCCCGACTTCAAGCGCGTGGCCGAGCTGCTGAAGGAGAAGACCATCTTCGACGGCCGCAACCTTTACGAGCTCGACGAGATGGAGAAGCTCGGATTCACGTACGTGAGCGTGGGAAGGCAGACGGTGAACGTCCGCTCAAAGGTCAATGCGTGAATTTCTGATTGCTGATCGCCGCCCCGACGGCCACCTGCGAATCAGCAATCAGAAATCAGGAATTAGCAATCAGCGATCTCCGATGCCACAAACGAAAGAGAGGGTTCTGATCACGGGTGCCGCCGGTTTCCTCGGCTCGCACCTCTGCGATCGGTTCATCAAGGAGGGCTACCATGTCATCGGCATGGACAACCTCATCACCGGTCGGCTCAAGAACATCGAGCACCTCTTCAAGCTGGAGCAGTTCGAGTTCTACAACCACGATGTTTCCAAGTTTGTGCATGTGCCCGGCGAGCTGAAGTACATCCTGCACTTCGCCAGTCCGGCATCGCCGATCGATTACCTGAAGATCCCGATCCAGACCTTGAAGGTGGGGTCGCTGGGCACGCACAACCTGCTCGGTTTGGCGAAAGCGAAAGGCGCGCGCATCCTGGTGGCCAGCACCAGCGAGGTGTACGGCGATCCGCAAGTGCACCCGCAGACGGAGAGCTATTGGGGCCACGTGAATCCCATCGGTCCGCGCGGTGTGTACGATGAAGCCAAGCGCTTCCAAGAGGCCATCACCATGGCCTACCACACCTACCACGGGCTGGAGACGCGCATCGTGCGCATCTTCAACACCTACGGCCCGCGCATGCGACTGAACGACGGTCGTGTGCTGCCCGCATTCATCGGCCAAGCCCTGCGCGGCGAAGACCTCACCGTGTTCGGCGATGGCTCGCAAACGCGCTCGTTCTGCTACGTCGATGATCTGGTCGAAGGCATCTACCGCTTGCTCTTGAGCGATTACGCTGGTCCGGTGAACGTGGGCAACCCCAGCGAGATCACCATCGCGCAATTCGCCGAGGAGATCATCAAGCTCACCGGCACCACGCAGAAAGTGGTCTACAAGGAACTCCCGAAGGATGATCCCATGCAGCGCCAGCCGGACATCACGCTCGCGCGGAAGCTGCTGAACTGGGAACCGAAGGTGGCACGCGCCGAGGGGCTGAAGATCACCTACGACTACTTCAAGTCGCTCACGGCCGAGGAGCTGAATGAGAAGGAGCATTTCTCCTTCGAAGGCTACGTCCGGAAGTGAAAAAGGAACTCGTTCCCTTACGGATCGCCGGGGTTCCGGAGCATTTCAACCTGCCATGGATGCTGGCGCTGGAGCGGCGTGCATTCGTGCGCGCTGGCGTCGAACTGATATGGAACACCGTGCCTGAAGGAACAGGTCGCATGTGCGCCATGCTGCGCAACGGCGAGGTGGATCTGGCGGTGCTGGTTACCGAAGGCGCGGTTCGAGACATACTCAACGGCGCTCCCCATCGCATCGTGGCCAACTACGTGCAAACACCGCTCACTTGGGGCGCGCATGTTGGGGCGCACACCGCCATCACGAAAGCTGAAGAACTGAAGCAAGTGCCCTTCGCAATAAGCCGAATCAATTCTGGAAGCCACTTGGCGTCCATGGCTTACGCTCACGCCAATGGCTGGACACCTGCCGCAAGCGACCTCATCGTGGTGAACGACCTAGCAGGTGCAGCGGAACGCTTGAAGGGCTCGGATCCTATTGCCTTCCTCTGGGAGAAGTACACCACGAAGCACTTGGTGGATGCGGGTTCGCTGCGCCGCGTTGATGAGCACCGCTCTCAATGGCCATCGTTCGTGATCGTGGCAACCGAAGCTGCCTTGGCCGAGCATCCGAAGGAAATCGCGCGCGTTTTGAAAGTGATCCGCGATCAAGCCGCTGGCCTGATGCAGAAGAAGACCGCACCGGAAATGATCGCGCAGCGCTACAAGATCAGCGTGGAGGATGCGCGTGAGTGGTTCGCGGATGTGCGATGGAGCAACGATGGTGTGTTTGATTCAGCGGCATTGCGGGCTGTTTGCGAATCGTTGGATCAAGCTGGGATCTTGGAACGCGAACTGGTGCGGAATGCTGAGCAAGTGCTCTTGGGGATCGCTGGTTCATCCCACGCAATTGACCGTGGTCGTTCGTGAGTGCCGGATGACTGCCGAGTCGAATCAAAGCAAAGAGACTCGTTCCATTGGATGATTTGGCGCGCACCAGCCTTGGTTGGCCGAGGTGAAGCACCATGTCACAACCTGTTTTCTCGGTCATTCGGAATCTCCGAGGCATCCATTGCCTTCGGTACATTCGCGGCCCCATCATGAGCCCATGGTCACATGCGCCCATGGCCACTCGAGCAGATGCCCTACACCGCCCACCCCACCGCCGTCATCGACGAGGGCTGCACCATTGGCGAGGGCGCGCGCATCTGGCATTTCTCGCACATCATGCCGGGCTGCGTGATCGGCGAGGGCTGCAACATCGGGCAGAACGTGGTGGTAAGCCCAGGCGTGATCCTGGGCCGCAACGTGAAGGTGCAGAACAACGTGAGCATTTACACGGGTGTGGAATGCGAGGACGATGTGTTCCTCGGACCGAGCATGGTGTTCACCAACGTGATCAATCCGCGGAGCGCTGTGGCCCGCCGCGACCAGTACCTGCGCACAGTGGTGAAGCAGGGCGCGAGCATCGGTGCCAACGCCACCATCGTGTGCGGCAATAACATCGGCTGCTTCGCCTTCATCGGCGCCGGTGCGGTGGTTACCAAGGAAGTGCCTGACTACGCGCTGGTGATCGGGAATCCAGCGAAGCAGACGGGTTGGATGAGCGAGTTCGGGCACAAGCTGAAATTCGATGCGAACGGCGAGGCGACTTGTCCGGAGAGCGGGCAGAAGTATGTACTGAAGGACAACAGAGTCACCCGGCGCGATTCCGGGTCAAGCCCGGAATGACAAACCAAGGCAAGGTCAAATTCGCAGTGGTGGGCTGCGGCCACATCGGCAAGCGGCACGCGGAGATGATCCAGCGGCACCCGGAGTGCGAGCTGGTGGCCCTGTGCGACAGCCGGCTAAAGGAGGACCTCGGCGTTGAACGGCTCGATGCACCCTTCTTCAACAGCATGGATGCCATGCTCGCCGCCGTGCCCGGAATCGAGGTGGTGAACATCTGCACCCCCAACGGCCTGCACGCCGAGATGAGTTTGAAGGCACTGGAGGCCTTGAAGCACGTGGTGTGCGAGAAACCCATGGCGCTCACCAAAGCGAGCTGCGAAGCGGTGCTCTTCAAGGCGCTCCAGGTGCAGCGCACCGTGTTCGGCGTGATGCAGAACCGCTACTCGCCACCGAGCCAATGGATCAAGAGCGTGGTGGATCAGGGACTGCTCGGCGACATCTTCATGGTGCAGGTGAACTGCTACTGGAACCGCGACGCGCGCTACTACAAGACCGGGTCATGGAAAGGAAGCGCCGACTTGGATGGCGGCACGCTCTTCACGCAGTTCAGCCACTTCATCGACATCATGTTCTGGCTCTTCGGCGACATCACCGACATCCAGGGCAAATTCGCCGACTTCGCCCACCAGGACCTCAC
>JBATND010000227.1:0-9761 GCA_049290175.1 Flavobacteriales bacterium
GCTGTGATTCGCTTCTGGCCCCCCATGAAGTAACCACCACTGGATCGCGGCTCAACCGAGTTGCAGTAGTCATTCCATTGCCCGCCATAGGCCTGCGTCCACTCCTCGTTGCCCTGCGCATCGGTCTTGATCACGAAGGCTTGCAGGGCATTGCCCACCGAACTCGTTTCCCCGCAGATCACATAGCCGCCATCGGGGGTTTGTTTGGCTTGGCGGCCGATCCATTCTTGGTTTTCAGGACCAAGCTCCCAGAAATCCTCGAAACTCCCATCGTCGGCCAGGAAGAACAAGGCTGGCCGTTGGATCCAATTATTCAGAGAGTCTGAGCGGAATGTGCTTCCCCCTGCAACGAACCCTCCATCAACGCGCTTATCCATGCTGTTGCTCCTGCCGGGGTAGGTGGCATGCAGCGGGTACCAGATATGATCGGTGCCCAACCATTCGCCCGTTGGCGAAACCACCACCGCGGTTACCACCGAGCTGTAGAAGAATTGCCCGTCGGTAAAACCTGCACCTGAGATCACCATATAATTCCCATCGTCCATCACCTCTACGCCGAAGGCCGTTTCCGCATATTCTTGGCCATGCGGATCAATGCGCAGATTGAACGGCTGCGCTGCCGCCGGTAGGCCAAGGCCCACCAGCAGCAGCGCAGCTATGTTGTTCAATCCGGATCTCACTTCACCAGGTTCAGTTTGGTGCTGCCCACGCGGATGCCATCGAAGTAGAGGCTGGCCACGTGAACGCCGGTGCTGAGCTCGCGTGGGTGCAACTCGGCAATGCCGGTGGTGTTGCCCACGCGCTGGCGCTTCAGCAAGCGGCCCTGCGCATCGTGTACCTGCAGTTCAACGTTCTCCACGCCATCGAGCACCGTGTAGGTAAGGTACACCGGCCCGTTGCTGGGGTTGGGGTAGGCGCCCAGCAGGGGGCGGGCCGTGCTGCGCTTGGGTTCGCGCTGTGGCTTCAGGCGCTTGTTGCGGTTGGGCAGCAGCACCACTTCGGTAGTGGGGGTGCCCAGCAGGGCCAACCACGCTTCGGCTTGGGCGGCACCCATGCCACCGTTGGCGGCAATGCTCTGCAATTGGCCAACGCCGTTGCCATCCAGCGCGGTGGGTGCCTGGCTTTGCTCGCGCAGGCCCAAGAGCAGATCATACAACTGCCAGAGTTCTTGATCCTCTTCGGCGGCCAGCAAGCGCTCATCCACCACATTGCGTGCGGTGCCCAGCTCGTTGGTGGCCAGCAGCAGGGCGAAGCGGCCTTGCTCGCCCCCGGTGATGGGGTAGTCCTCCAGTGCGCGCAGGGTAAGCGAAACATCGCCGTTGCCGTCGCCGATCAGGCTCTTGCGCACGGCGGCTTGCAAGGCGCCGCTCTTTACCCCATGGAAGTGCGCGATCTCGCTCTTGTAGATGCTGTGCATGCTCTGGCCGCCGTTCTGCCCGTCCTCAACCAGTTCTTTGTAGAAAGGGTCGATGGTGGATTGTTGGAGCAAGGTAAGGGTAGCAGGCTCCAAGGGGCTATTGGCCAGCAGGGCCTGGGCGAGGTGCCAGGGGTTCATGGCCGGGGTGCGGAAGAAGCACTCCTTCCAAGCGGCATAACTCACCTTGGGGGCCACCAGCATGAGTTGGTTGCGCACGGCGTAGCTGCTGTTGCCGGGGTCTTTGATGAAATCGATGAGGCCATCGGTATTGCCGCCGTCCTTCCAGTTGTCGTACACCGCCACCAGCACATCGTGCTCGGCATGCGCGCCACCAGCGGTGCTTTCGTCGTCGCCGATGGGAATGAGGCCGCTGAGGTCAACGGGGCAGGATGATGCCTTGGAATATGGCTCTGTCGGCAACGGCAGAAACACATTCACGTTGTTGCAGTGCGGAACCAATTCCACGCCCGGTTGGGGCAGGTGGTGGTAATAGGAGAAGGCGTTGAGCGCGAGCTCCACATCCTCGTACAGGTGGCGCGCCTCGTTACCATTACAGGTGAGCGGGTCCACCACGGCGAAGGTGTTTCCGGCGTGGGTCTCATCACTTACTGGGGAGCCCTGCTGATCCGCGATGCTCACCGCATTGCCGGTGAAGGCCACATCGTAGTTGTTGGTGGCATCGGGGTCGTAATCATTGCACTTGATGCGCAGGCCCACGCCAAAGTTTGCGGTGGCATTGGCGCCCATGATGATGGTGCCGGCGCTGCGCTCGCTATCGTCGCGGAAACCGCTGAAGCTGTTGTTGTAGAACATATTGTCGGCCACGCCGGTGTTGCGCACCACCAGGCCCACTTTGGGGTGGGCGGCGCCGGAGCCGGCAAAGCTGTTCTCTTCCACCTCGAAGCCGGAGCAGCCGTAGAGGTAGGCGCCGTAGGCTGCATCAACGCCGAGGTCGGCATTGGTCTCTGCATCGGCTACTATGAAACTGCTGTTTGTCACGATGCAGTTGTCGGCACCCGCGAGCAGCAGTCCGAAGGCATTGCCATCGAAGTCGCAGCGGTCAACCACGGCCAGCACGGTGGGGTCGAAGGCGCTCATGACCATGGCCCAGTCGAAGCCTTTGAACTTGGAGCGTTCGCCAGTATCCTCATCGCCGGTTACACGCACCCTTGAGTTCATGCTCAGGATGCTGTTCTCCTGATGAACGCCATCACGCGCCGTGGCATCGCAGCGGAAGGTGCAACGGTCGAAGCTGACGGGGGAGTGCTGCGCGAGGATGCAGCGGTAGCCGGGTTGGCCCGACTCTATAGGCAGTTGCTCCGTACGCAAGAAGCTGCAATGCGTAAAGGAAACCGGCCCCCAAGCCAAGGGGTCGAAGCCGGTGAGCCCGCAGCCGACCACATCGTGCCGGTTGTTCACGAAGCTGGCGTTGCTTGCTTGAATGATGCCTCCGGCGTTGGCGGCCGTCGCGAAAGGTCCGGCGATATTCACATCTGCGGTGACCACGGCGATATGCGCATTGGCGATTCGTGCTCCCGATTCCATCACCACCATTCCAGCGCCTGTATGGGTGCCATTGCCGAGCACCTTCACGCCGTCCCACATCTCAGGCGCGCTTCCGCAGCCCATCCAATTGCGCAAGGTGGCGCCATTGCGCAGCACCAGCGTGCCACCGGGCTGCACGGTGATGTTGGTGGTGAGGCTTTGCGTACTGGCCGCGAAACCGATGTGCGCGCCGTCGATGGTGAGGGTGAAGCCGTCGTTGACTACCACGCTGCCTTCCACGTTCATGTTATCGGTCCACAAGGTGTTGGCCGTGATATGGTGCTCGCCGTTGCCGTTGAGGGCGAGGTTTGCATCAGGCACATCCATGCGGAAGAGGATGATGCTGGCCCACTCGTCGAGGGGAATCTGATCGCCCGCCGCGTAGAAGTTGCCGAACACATCGCTCCAGCAGCCAGTCGTGCCGGGCACGGTGACCATGCCGGAGGTGGATGCCACATTTCGCTCATCGTCCTCGGTTCCGGGCAGGTTAGCATAGTAGAAAAGCCGATGTTGGTCTTCCATCCAGCTCTTGTAAGCCAGCTCGTCAATCAGAACTCGGTCAACGCAAATCGAAGCGATGTCGATGATTGAAGTACCCGTAAACGCTCCTAGGCTGCGCTGCACGTTTTGCAGTGCCGTTACCATGCGGTCGGTTGAGGATTTGTCCTCGATGTTGAAGTAAAGCACGTGCTCGGCCCATTCCGCCGTAATGGGAATTTGCTCTATCGGTCCAGCGTAGTTGCCTCCGGTCCAGTACGGACCCACCTGGATGGCCTCAGTGCCGGTGCCCCGGATCTTCAGCGTGTAGCGGTATATGCCGGGCCTTACCTCACCAGCTGGGATTGGATCGCCACCCGCAACGATTAGCGGCATGGTGGTGGATTCATTGAACATCTCAATCCAGTTCTGATTGGTGAAACGCAAATAGGTGGTACCGTCCGGATCGATGCCTGAAGTGGAGGGAGTGCTCCATGCGCCTTGCCCGCCTGATGGGCAATTGAAGCAGAAAGGCGCAATACCAAGAGTATGATTAGTGATTGCGGCCGAAGGGTAGCGCGCCTGCTGGAGTGGGCTTGTGCTCAGGTCCGACTCACCCTCGAGCCTCAGTACGCCGGTGGTCCACCCCGCATTGCTGTACGGTATCCCATGACTTTCGCTCGTGAGGTAAGTACTGACGTCCGGCACGCAGTAAAAGGTTTGGTCCCTGAAGATGGCCTTAGAGAACGGATTGTGCGCGTAATGCCCGGTAAAGTCCCCGAAATCGACCATCTGCCCGTAGTTGCGCGGCCAAACATGCGCTTGCACTATGCTGAGCTGGTCCGGCTGCAGGGAGTAGAGGATGTTGCCTCTGTACGAATCAGTGTAGGCGGCCTTTAGATTGAAGTGCTCCTGCGTAACCCCGCATGGATGAAAAGGATTCGGGTTGCCATCGCCTGGACAGCCAGCCTGGGCCCGGTAGTTCGAGTAGTCGGTAATTACGAGTTGAAGCTCGTTGTCGAACAAGGTGTTCTCCTCCAAAACGGCATTCTCGCTGCATTTGCTGTGGTCCACGTAAATCCCTTGGAAACAGCCCGCAACCGTATTGCGCCGTACGGTGGTGTTCTTGATGTACTTGTCCCCGAAGTAGATGCCGTTGTTCAATTGCTTGTAGGCATGGTAATCCGGAGCGGCGCTCACGAGGCTGCTCGGACCCCCTAGGTCGAGGATTACGTTGTCCTCAATCACCAACCCGTCGGAAAAATCGAACTGGATGCCTCCGCCATCGGTCAAAGTCAGCGAGGTCTGCCGTATGTGGTTCTTATGAACGGTGCCCGCACCACTGAGCGCTATACCGCCGTAACCAATTTGGTCCAGCGTATTCTCTTCGATTAAAAATCCTGAGCCACCCAAGCTCATCCCGATGTAGCCACCGAACCCGCTTTGGCCCAAGCCGGGTATCATGCCAATCCGTTCAAGCCGATTGCCTTGTACTACAGTCCCGGCCTTATCCGGTATAACGAGCGCCATGTTGTAGCAATCGACGAATGTGTTCGCTACCAACGTGCAACCGCCCGGCGTCGGCGCACCCACCTTTCGGTCTTGCACACCTACATAGACCTCCCGGAAGATGCAATCGCTCACAGCAACGCCATGAGCCCCGTTCCCTGCACCACGCAATACGACGGCAGCCTCCCGCTGATGCCTGAATTCGATGCCCTGAATCACAATCTGATGATTGCCTGAACCTGCACCAGGCAATTCGACCCCAAAGTCCAGATAACTAGCCCTGACATCTTCAGGTGCCGAGCCAGCACCCGTGTTGAGAACAACCCTTTGGTTGGCGACGTCATAGTACCACTCTCCCACCTCATCGACCAGCTGTTCTGTGCCTTGTATGAAGAACCCCCATCGGTTGTTCTGGCCTTGTCCAGCCGGAAAAGCCAACGCTGGAGACACCGTTGCAACACCTTGATCAAGGGCCATCACTGTGGTGGCATGATAGGTGAACATGGAGGTACGGAAGATCAACTCCGCACCAATCGCGCCTTGTGCAGGCCATGGTGTTTCCGCATCGGGGGTCAGTTGGGAACTGCTGTAGGTTCCATTTCGCATCCAGCCTTCATTCGGGAACCTCGCTTTCGGCTGCAGGGCGCCATTCCAGTAGATGTGTACGGGCGCTACCGTTTCAGTCCAATCCGCCATCCAGCGCCCTGGATTGATTGGGTCCTCTTGCCAGGCGCTCAGTAACCGGCTGCCGTAAACGATAGGTCTTGCACCCGTACCGTATGCTGTGATTGTAATGTTCGAAGCGGATTGGCCAGCCAGGAGCTTCCCCTCGAAAGTATCGCCCCTGCGGAGATAGACGCTGGTTCCAGTTGGAAGTCCACTTGGATAGACGGCATTGACCTTCGCGATGGTCGCCCATGCCGTGGCCGGAGTCAGCCCACTCGCATTGTCGTCACCATCGTTGGATAAGTAGGGCTGGCTTATAGCAGGCAGATACGCCAAGCACCATGCGAACAAGACGGTGATGGCACGCCAGTAAAGCTGTGTGCGAGGGATGTGCATTCTCATGGCAAAAGGGGTTAGGGGTTCTCGCGGCACCATTACCGCGCTCCGAAGCACGGACTGCCTTTCCTGAATTGTTATCGGCCTTTTATCGGTTTTTCCGATGATCATCGGCGCGGCGCTTACATTCGGATCGGCAGGCACGCCAAATGCAATTCATCCTAATCCATCACAATCCATCACGACCAGATGCGTCACCCCACCAACACCCCATTTGCATGCATGCCTTGGCCGAAGAACTGCGCCGACTACGCTTGGAGAAGAAGTGGTCGCAGGAGCACGTTGGAATGAGCATCGGGCTCTCGCAGTCGCAGTATTGTGCGTACGAGCACGATGCGATACCGCCGTTGGAGCGCTTGCAGGCCTTGGCCCGGCTCTACGGCATGCCCTTGAAGCACTTCACGGACCTCTTGCCCGCAGCGCGCCAGTTGCAGCAACCGCAGCACGGAGCCGAGAAGAACGCCAACGGCACACCGTCTCCTCCGTTGGAGAATTCCAGCACGAACCTCGACCCACCGCCTTCGGACTGGAGCGAACAGCTACAGCGCCTGAGCGCGGGTGTAGAGCAATTGCGCCAAGCCCTGGATGATTTCTTGCGCCGCATCGGGGGGGGGGGTAAGTCCCTGGCAATAAGGCCTTAACATCGGCCCTAGCCGTTGGCGCAACGCACGCCCATGGCGCAAGGGTCTGGCGCCTACATTTGCCGACTGATTTTTTCAACAGGCTGTGGAAGCCCTTGCCGAACACACCATTGCCTTCACCGGTCTGAAGGATGGCCAGCACCAATTCGATTGGGAGCTGGATCAGGCATTCTTCGATGCGGCGCATGAAGAGGAGTTCCAAGGCGGCAGCATCCGCGTGAAGCTCACCTTGGATAAGAGCGCTGTGCTGCTGGTGGCCAACCTGCATGTGGGCGGCACCGTGAGCACCACCTGCGACCATTGCGCCGCCCCGCTGAATTTGCCCGTTGAGGGCGATCAGCGTCAGATCTTCCAGTTGCACGGCGATCCCGATCAAGACGATGAGGAACTCGTGGTGCTGGACGCGAAGGCGCACAGCATCAACCTCACGCATTACATCTACGAATGCCTGCGGCTGGCCTTGCCCGCCCGGCATGTGCATGCGCCCGGCCAATGCGATCCCGAAGTGGAAGCGGCGCTTGGCAACCTGCGCGTGGAGAACGAACCCGTCCCGGACCCGCGCTGGGACGCCCTCAATCAACTCAAGCAACAGCGGCCCTAGGCCACAACTCCTGTCGTCATGCCAAATCCGAAACGCCGATTCAGTAAGACCCGCACCGCTAGCCGCCGCAGCACCTACAAGGCCGCTGCCCCTACGCTCAGCGTCGATAGCGAGACGGGCGCTACCCACCTGCGCCACCGCGCGCACAAGGAGGGCGATAAGCTCTTCTACCGCGGCCGCGTGGTTGTGGACAAGAGCGCTTCTGAATAATCCAGTGCGTACCGCTCCAGCCTCAGCATGAGGATCGGTGTGGACATCATGGGCAGCGACCACGGTCCGGTCGTTCCCATTCGTGCTGCCGTAATGGCGGCCAAAGAGCTGCCTGCTGATGTGCGCTTGGTGCTCATTGGCGATGCTTCGGTGATCGCAGAGGGCATCGCGGCCGAGGGCGGCGATCCCGCTGCCTTCGACATCGTGGGCAGTCAGGACGACATCACCTTCCAGGACAATCCCACGCGCGCGCTGCAGGCCAAGCCCAAGAGCAGCATCAGCATCGGCTTCCACCTGCTGAAGGAAGGGAAGCTCGATGCCTTCGCCAGCACGGGCAACACCGGCGCCATGCTGGTGGGCAGCGTGTTCAGCGTGAAGCCGATCCCCGGCGTGATCCGTCCGTGCATCCCGAGCGTGGTGCCCAAGGAGAACGGCAGCTACGGCATCCTCGTGGATGTGGGCGCCAATGCTGATTGCAAGGCCGATGTGCTCGCACAATTCGGTTTGCTCGGCGCCATGCTCGCCAAGCACGTCTATCACATCGCCGATCCGAAAGTGGGCTTGCTCAACATCGGCGAAGAAGAGAAGAAGGGAGACCTGCTCCGGCAAGCCACCTTCGAGCTCATGCGCGACCAGCGGCAGTACAACTTCATCGGCAACGTGGAGGGGCGCGACCTCTTCAACGAGAAGGCCGATGTGTTCGTGACCGATGGCTTCACCGGCAATGTGGTGCTGAAAGCCGTGGAGGCCTTCCATGATCTGCTGGAGCAGCGCGGGGTTCACGAGCCCTTCTTCGATCGCTTCAACTACGAGAACTACGGCGGCCTGCCGGTGCTTGGCGTGAACGGCAACGTGATCATCGGCCACGGGATCAGCAACGACCTTACGATCAAGAACATGATCCTCTTCACCCGCGAAGTGGTGGAGAGCAAGCTCAACGACCGCATCCGCGAAGCACTCGTGTAGCATGAGCACAACTGCAGCCATCACCTCGGTGTACGGCTACTTGCCGGAGTACCGCCTCTCCAACCAAGTGCTGGAGACCATGGTTGATACCAACGATGCGTGGATCACCGAGCGCACGGGCATCAAGGAGCGGCGCATCCTCACCGGCAAGGATCAGGGCCTGAGCGTGATGGCCATCGAAGCGGTGAAGGGCCTGTTGAAGAAGCGCGGCATCGGTCCGGAGGAGATCGACCTGATGATCGTGGCCAGCGTGACGCCCGATCGCGTGTTCCCTGCTACGGCCAACATCGTGTGCGATGCCATCGGCGCAAAAAATGCTTGGGGCTTCGACCTCATGGCCGCCTGCTCGGGCTTCCTCTACGCTCTCACCACAGGCGCGCAATTCGTGGAGAGCGGCAAACACAAGAAAGTGGTTGTGGTGGGCGGCGATAAGATGTCGAGCATCATCGACTACGAGGACCGCGCCACCTGCATCATCTTCGGCGATGGCTGCGGCGCCGTGCTGTTGGAGCCGAATGAAGAAGGCCTCGGCATCCGCGATAGCATCCTGCGCGCCGACGGCAGCGGCTGCCAATACCTGCATCAGAAAGCCGGCGGCAGCATGCGCCCCAGCAGCGAGCGCACCGTGGAGAGCAAGCAGCATTACGTCTATCAAGAGGGCAAGGCCGTGTTCAAATTCGCCGTGACCAACATGGCCGATGTGAGCGCGGAGATCATGGAGAAGAACGGCCTAACCGCCGACGATGTCGCTTGGCTGGTGCCGCACCAGGCCAACAAGCGCATCATCGACGCCACTGCGCACCGCATGGGCCTCGACGACAGCAAGGTGATGGTGAACATTGAGAAGTACGGCAACACGACCAGCGGCACACTGCCCCTCTGCCTCTGGGAATGGGAGCCTCGTTTGAAGAAAGGCGACAACATCATCCTCAGCGCTTTCGGCGGCGGCTTCACGTGGGGCGCCGTATGGCTGAAGTGGGCCTACAATGGTTGAGGGTTGCATGTTGATAGCTGCACCAAAGCCCTCCTGCAACGCCCAACCCTCAACCCGCACCAACCCGCAACCTTCCTCAACTACCTTGGCCGTCCCTTGAAACGGCCCTAATGCCAGAACCGATGAACCTTACCCAGATTCAGGACTTGATCAAGTTCGTCGCCAAGAGCGGCGTGAGCGAGGTGGAGATCGAGCAGAAGGATTTCAAGATCACCATCAAGACACCAGCCGGCAAGAACGAGGTGCAGGTGATCGCGGCGCCCGCTCCAGTAGCGGCTCCGGCTCCATTGCCCGCAGCCCCTGCGCCCGCTGCTGCGGCTCCAGCGCCTGCCGCTGCCC
>JBATND010000228.1:0-15011 GCA_049290175.1 Flavobacteriales bacterium
CCGGCTGTTCGGCTGGACGAGCATCATGGGGCTGGGCGGCCATGCGGAGTTCATCGCGCTGCCGGAAAGCGGTGCCTTCGCCCGTATGCCGGACGGCATGCTCTACACCGAAGCTGCCGCCGTTCCCTTCGGCTTCGGCACAGCGCGGCACTTCCTGCAAAAGGCCAAGGTGAGCATGGGCCAGCACGTGCTCGTCTATGGCGCATCTGGCGCAGTGGGCAGCGCTGCCGTGCAACTAGCGCGGGCCATGGGCGCCGAAGTGACCGGCGTATGCAGCACCCGCAATCTGGAGTTGGTCCGTTCGCTCGGCGCGGATGAGGTGATCGATTACACGACGGATGACCTCTCCGCACACCACGACCGTTTCGATGTCGTCTTTGAGACCGTGGGCAAGTTGCCGTTCAAGCGCAGTCTTCAACTGGTGAAATCGGGCGGCACCGTGATCGCCGGATCGGAAATGCCAGCGCAGATGTTGGCCCGTGCATTCGCGAGCAAGGGTGGCAAGCCCGTGACCGTGATCGGCGGTACGGCGGCCGAAAGCGCAGCGGATATGCAGCTCCTCGCCGACATGTCGCAGCGAAAGGAGATCCGCGCGGTGATCGACAGCACGTTCCCGTTGTCGCGGATCTCGGAAGCGCATGCACGTGCGGAGAGCGGAAGGAAAGTCGGGAGCGTTGTGATCACGATGACCTGACCGAACCAATCACTCCAACCACACGAGACGATTGATCGTTCGCTGTCCATCGCGAACACGCACAAGCGCAACACCGGTGATGCCATTCAAGCCGATGGCATTCATGCCTTCGCGTAGACCACCGCTCTTCATCAATTTCCCGTCGGGGCTGAAGCACTCAAACTTGCCAGCGCTCTCCGTGGCGATCAGAAGCATCCCATTGCGCACTGTGATGTTCGGCTCAAGCCTGCGGTCATTACCAACGCTGGTGCTCGTCTCCACGGCTATGTCGCAGCCCACCGGCGCATAGAAGGGCGAGTTGCCAGCTACGCGGATGCGGTAATCGGTGCCCTCATCGATGCCCAACGGCACAGTGCATGAGATCAAGCCTGAAGCGCTGTTCGATTGAACCGTGCCAATGACGACCGGTGCGCTGAAATCGCCATTCGCGTCGGAGAGCTCCACGCTGAAGGTGACCGTGCCAACAGGAGCACCGCCCGTAGCGTAGTCCACGAAGAACGATTGGCCTGGTGCAACGCTCTGCGCATCGGGTTCGCAATGCACATTGTAGATCAGCGCAAGATCCTCGAACCATACCTGCGTGCCCACTTGGCTGCCCGCACTATCACCCGCGGTGAGGATGAGCAGGATCCACTCGGGCTGCCAATCGTTGAGGTATTGGAAGGGCGCACTGAAGCGCGTCCATTCATTCACGCTGCCGAAAGGCGCCTTCCACGAAGCGCCAGCCACGTAATTGCCCTCGGTGCCGAATGCGGGCAATCGTCCATCATCCACATGCAGCAGGGCGCCCACATTGGCGCGATCGCCGTTTTGCGGCGTGGCCTTGAACCAGCCCACGATGCTGTCGGGCCTGCTCGTCATGGCGGTGCGCCATTGCTCGTTGTCCTGCACGGTGTACATGTAGCTGTTGGCCACATTCAGTTCGGCATGCACGCGGCCATTGGTGAGCAATCCGTTCGCGGCACCCACGGCGGAGTTCACCGTGCGCAGGTTCACGCTGTACTGCCCGGTGCGTGCATCGGTGCTGCGCCAGCAGAGCTGCGGCACCAAGCTGTTGAGGAAAGCACCGCCATCGCTCGTCTTCAAGGAGCTCCATTGCTGAGGTTCCTGCGTGGCCTGGCCCACATTGTCCCAGGCCTCGAACGAGGCGTTCTCCAATTGCGGCTGCGCATGGGCAGCAAGCGAAGGCGATAGAGCGACTGCAAAAAGGATGGCACGTGGTCTCATGGCGATTATGAACACCTCAAGGCGCCTCGTTGTTCCCTGCACCTAGCTTCGCCGCCATGGCATTGCCCCGCAAGGACCAACAGATCGACCTGCGCTTCCTTGAGGGCCCGCGCTCACGCTGGAAGGAATTCGTGAGCGTGGTGAAGATCGCCCGTGAGTTCATCTACGGTTTCCGGCACTTGCATTTCGTTGGGCCTTGCGTCACCTTCTTCGGCAGTGCGCGCTTCAAGGAGGACCACCCCTACTACGAGGCTGCCCGTGAGCTCGCGCAGCGCGTGGGCCGTGTGGGCTTCACCATCATGACCGGCGGCGGACCAGGCATCATGGAAGCGGCCAATCGCGGCGCGCGCGATGTGGGCGCGCGCAGCGTGGGCTGCAACATCGTTCTGCCTCACGAGCAGCAGCCCAACCCCTACCTCGATGTGAGCCTCACCTTCCACCGTTTCTTCGTGCGCAAGGTGCTGCTGGTGAAGTACAGCATCTGCTTCGTGGTGATGCCCGGTGGCGCCGGAACGGTTGATGAACTCTTCGAGACCATCACGCTCATCCAAACCGGCAAGGTGAAGGACTTCCCCATCCTGCTCTACGGCAAGGAGTACTGGCGGCCCATGCTGGATCAGATCGATCTGATGGTGGCCGAAGGGACCATCGGCAAGGAAGAGTTGCGCTTCGTGTTCGTGGCCGACAGCATCGATGAGGCCACCAATCTGCTGCAAGATCAGCTGATCACCATGTGGCAAGCGGCCCGCCAGCGGAAGGACGCACCGAAGTGGTGGTTCCTCGAGGACCGCGTGAATGGCAAGCGCCAGGCTGCGCCGAAGAGCTAACGCTGCAGCAGCGCGCGCTCCACGAGTTGGGAATCGCCGTGGCGAACAATAACCGTGATCAGCCCCTGATGATCCGTTGCGATCGCGTTGCGACCAGCATTCAATCGGCCTTCGCGCAAGAGGCGACCTTGTGCATCATGCAAAGCGAAGGTGCCTCCACCGAATGGGCCGTCGATGAAGAGCTGGCCCGCGCCGCCACTGATCAGCCATGGACGCGCGACGTCTGCAATCCCCGACAACAGATCCACTTCAATGCCGCAGCCAACCGGCGCATAGAACGGTGAATCCGCGACCACGCGGATGGCATAGCCCGAGCCCGCAGCAGTGCCCGCCGGAACCGTGCATGCGATGCTCCCGCTCGCCTCGCTGCTCACGATGGAGCCAATGATGGTGGGCGAGGCGAAATCACCATTCGCATCGGAGAGTTGCACCGTGAAGGTGGTGGGGCCAACGGGTGTGCCGCTCGTGCTGTACGCCACTTCAAGCGTCCCATCGTTCAGGATGCTCACGGTCACTACGCTCTCGGAAGGCGTGCAGGCCACGTTGTAGATCAGCGCGATATCGTCGTACCAGGTTTGGGTGCCTATCTGGCTCAAGAGGCTGTCGCCGCTCGACATCACCATCAGGAGGTGCTCCGGCGCAGCGCCGCTGAAGTAATTGAAGGGCACGGCAAAGCGCGTCCATTCACCCAGCGTGATGCTTGGCGCATCGAAGCGCGCGCGGCCCACCCAATTGGCGAGCGTGCCATTCTCCGGCATGCTGGCCGCGCCGGTGTGAACGATGGCTTCAACCTTGGGATGGTCGCCGATCTGCACGGTGGTCTTGTACCATCCCACCAGGCTGTCGGGGCGGTCGGTCATCACCTGATGCCATTGCGGATCGTTGGGGTCCGTGAAGACGCGGCCGTTGGTGGGATCGATCTCGGCATGCACACGCCCGCAGGTGACAATTCCGTTGGCCGGGCCGATCGGCGAGGTCACCGTGCGAACGTTCACCGAGTAGGAGCCGGTGTGCGCATCATCGCTGCGCCAGCACACCTGCGGGGCGAAGTTGTTGATGAAGGTTCCGCCATCACTGGTCTTGATGGAGCTCCACTCCTCCGGCTCTTCGGTGCCGGTGCCCACGTTCTGCCAGGTCTCGAAACCGCTGTTGAGGATCTGCGGCTGCGCGAACGCGGCGGTGGTGATGATGGAAAGGACGAACGAGGCGGCGAGTTGCTTCATGGGTGTTGTGCTCAGGGCGTGAACATAGCACCTGCCGCACGTGCCGGAAGCCGTTTTGTGAAGCCAACGTTAATCGCCCGCGCCAGCACGTAACGCTTCCTTAACCCTTGGAGAAGGAGCGCCTAACAGCCCGACGGGACTTTTGCGCCGCGAATGGTGATACACACTGTTCGCTTATGCGATGTACCGAAACCTGTTCCTCCTTCTTTCCGCTTGCTTCTCCCTCGCCTTGTTCGGGCAGAAGGGCACCGTCTCCGGCACCATCACCACCATGGAGGGCGGCAAGCTGCAGCCCATGCCCTTCGTGAACGTGGCGCTCAAGGGCACCAGCACCGGGGCCACCACCGACCTCGACGGCCAATTCAGCTTCGCCGCCGATGCAGGTGCGCACACCCTGCTGGTGAGCTTCGTGGGCTACGAGCCCGTGGAGCGCGCCATCACTGTCACTGCTGGCGCCACCACGCGCACCAACGTGGAACTGAAGGGGCAGGCCATCGCCATTGAGCAAGTTGAAGTGGTGACCACCAAGCGCACCGAGACCGAGGCCGCCGTGGTGATGGAGACACGCAAGAGCGAGCAAGTGGTGAACGGCGTGGGCCGCGAGCAGATCAGCAAGGGCCAGGACCGCACCGCCGGCGATGTGGTGAAGCGGATACCCGGCGTGACCATGGTAGGCGACCGCTTCGTGATGATCCGTGGATTGGCCGACCGGTACAACACCGTGATGCTGAACGATGTGATCGCGCCGAGCCTCGAGCCCGATAAGCGCGCCTTCAGCTTCGATGTGCTGCCCAGCGGCGCGTTGGACCGCGTGATGATCTACAAGAGCGGCGCGCCCGAACTGCCCGGCGAATTCGCTGGAGGCGTGATCAAGCTCTACACCGTGAACGTGCCCGACTCGAACCTCACGCGTGTGGACTACGGCATCTCGTACCGCAACGGCACCACCTTCCGCGACTTCCACAACAGCCAGCGCAGCAGCACCGATGCCCTCGGCTTCGACGATGGCCTGCGCCAATTGCCCAGCGCTTTCCCCAGCGACCTGCGCGGCGTGAGCGGCCATGGGCTGCAGACCGCCGGCCGTTCCTTGTCGAACAACTGGAGCACCGAGCGCAGCAGCGCATCGCCTGACCAGCGCTTCAGCCTGCTGCTGGCGCGCCGCATCGGCAAGGGCGATGGACGTGTGCGCGGCGGCAACGTCACCACCATCAGCTACAGCGACACGCGCCAGAGCTATACCGCCAAGAACTACAACTACAACGTGTTCGATCCGGAGATCGGCCGCAGCGACAGCATCTACAACTACAGCGACAACGAGAACATCCGCCAGGTGCGCGTGAGTGCGCTGAGCAACTTCAGCCTGCTCGTGGGCAACCGCAGCAAGGTCGAATTCCGCAACCTCTTCACGCAGCAAGGCACCGACCAGGCCACGCTGCGCACGGGCCGCAACTTCGAGGAGCAGTTCGAGGTGAAGAACTACGCCTTCCGTTACCAGCAGCGCACCATCTACAGCGGCCAGTTGCATGGCAGCCACGAACTGAAGAGCGATGTGAGCAAACTGGAGTGGACCGCCGGCTATGGCCTCGCCTGGAGCAAAGAGCCCGACTTCCGCCGCATCCGCACCGTGCGCGACATCAACACCACCGACGCCAACACGCCCTTCCAGACCATCATCCCGCCGGGCGCCACCACGCTCGATGCCGGACGCTTCTTCAGCGACATGAATGAGCAGGTGAAGACCGGCCGCCTCGATTACGAGCACAAGATCCAAGGCGACAAGGTGAGCGCGAAGCTGCGCGTGGGCGCCTACACGGAATTGAAGGACCGCGAATTCGAGGCGCGCTGGATGAGCTTCCGCGCCAGCAACCTGATCACCTACGACCAGAGCCTCGCCTTCGCGCCGCTCGATGAGGTCTTCGCTGCGGAGAACATCAATCCGACCACCGGCTTCCGCTTGGAAGAAGGCACCAATCCGAGCGATCGCTACACCGCTTCCAACAAGCTCTTCGCGGCATACGCGGGCGGTACCATAAGCATCGCCAGCACCACCAACATCAGCGCTGGCGTGCGCGCCGAGCACAACACGCAGGAGCTGCAGAGCCGCACTTTCGGCGGACGCCGCGTGCTGGTGAACAATCCGGTGCTCAGCATCCTGCCCTCAATCAATGCCAGCCGCGCCATCACTGAGCGCGCGCAGATCCGCTTGGGCTATGCCGAGACCGTGAACCGTCCGGAGTTCCGCGAGCTCGCGCCTTTCGCGTTCTACGACTTCAGCTTCAACAACGTGCTGCGCGGCAACGACAGCCTGAAGGTGGCCACCGTGCGCAACGCCGACCTCCGCTACGAGTTCTACCCGAGCACCTCGGAGCTGATCAGCGTGGGCGCCTTCTACAAGCAGTTCACCAACCCTATCGAGATGTTCTTCCTGCCCGGCGCAGGCAGCGGCGGCACGCGCAACTTCACCTTCGGCAATGCCCGCAGCGCCACCAGCATCGGTGTCGAAATGGAGGCGCGCCGCTCGCTCAACCAGCTCTTCACCGAGGGTGTGATGAGCCGCATCGGCGTGATGGTGAACGCCGCCTACATCTACACCGAGGTGGATCTCGGCAGCGAGGCCGCTGGCCAGAAGCAGCAGCGCCCGCTCATGGGCCAGAGCCCCTACATCGTGAACGCAGGCATCTACTACCAGGACCGCGAGCGCCAGTTGCAGGGCAGCATCCTCTACAATGTGATCGGCCCTCGCCTCTTCGCCGTGGGCACCTATGGCACGCCAGACATCTACGAGATGCCGCGCAACGTGATCGATGTGGCCGTGACCAAGGGCTTCGGCAAGCGCTTCGAGCTGAAGCTGGCTGCGCAGGACATCCTGAACCAGCGCGTGCTGCTGCTGCAGGACAGCAACGACGATGGCCGCATCGGCAAGCAGGACGAGCAGATCATGAGCTTCCGTCGCGGCGCCTACTTCACTGTGGGCATCGGCGCGCGCTTCTGAGTGAAGCAGGCTTAACGAAACGATAACGCGTGTTCGCGATCGCATAACGCAGAAATGAATCCGCGCTAACACCGGCGCCCTCACTTCGCAGCGCGAAAACGAAACGCAAACAGACGATCATGAACCTCTGGAAGAACCATACGCTGAGCCTGCTGATGCTGGGCGCCGTTGCCGTTGCATTGCCTGCATGCAAGAAGAAGGAAGGCTGCACCGATCCCGCCGCACTGAACTACGATGCCGATGCTGACAAGGACTGCTGCTGCGAATACGCAACAGTGCGCGAGTTCACCATCACCGATCTCGGAGGCGGCGTGTCGCAGGTAGAAGGCGAGACCGATGTCAACTTCACCTTCAGCAGCGACCGCAAATGGCTTCTCAAGGGCTTCCTCTACGTGAACAGCGGCGCCACGCTCACCGTGCAACCCGGCACCATCGTAAAGGGCGATAAGGACAGCAAGGGCACCTTGATCGTGCGTCGCGGCGGCAAGCTCAATGCCGATGGCACAGCGAGCCAGCCCATCGTATTCACCAGCAATCAAGCGCCTGGCACACGCAGCTATGGCGATTGGGGCGGCATCGTGCTCTGCGGCCGTGCTCCGCACAACCAGCCCAGCGATCCCGTGATCGAAGGCGGTCCCGATGCCTCATTCGGTGGCAGCGACCCCAACGACAACAGCGGCATCCTGCGCTATGTGCGCATCGAGTTCAGCGGCATCGCCTTCCAGCCCAACCAGGAGATCAACGGCCTCACCATGGGCGCCGTTGGTCGCGGCACCACGCTCGAATACATCCAAGTGAGCTATTGCGGCGACGACAGCTACGAGTGGTTCGGCGGCACGGTGAACGCCAAGCACTTGGTGGCCTTCCGCGGCTGGGATGATGATTTCGACCAGGACTTCGGTTGGCAGGGCAAGGTGCAATGGGCCGTGAGCCTACGCGACCCCGCCATCGCCGACCAGAGCAGCAGCAACGGTTTCGAGTGCGACAACGATGCCGCTGGCAACCCCGCATCGCCCTACAGCCAAGGCGTGTGGAGCAACGTGAGCGTGTTCGGCCCCAAGGTTGACGCCGGCACCACCATCAATTCGCTCTATGCCCGTGCGCTGCACCTGCGCCGCAATACCAAGACGCAGGTCTTCAACAGCGTATTCGCCGGTTATCCGACGGGCCTCTACATCGATGGCAACAGCACGCAAGCCAACGCCACCGCTGGCGACCTCATGTTCCGCGGCAATGTGATCGCAGGCATGGGCAATCCGCTCAATGTGCCGAGCGGCCAGAACTGGGACCAAGCTGCGCTCACCACCTGGTTCAACACCGCAGGCTGGAACAACAGCGTGCTCGCCAACAACAGCGATCTGATGGTGAACGATCCGTTCAACCTCACTTCGCCCAACTTCCGTCCGACCGGTGGAAGCCCGCTCCTCTCCGGTGCCAACTTCACATGGAGCCCGCTCACCGATAGCTTCTTCACCCCGGTTTCGTACCGCGGCGCCTTCGGCAACGAGGACTGGACCGCTGGCTGGGCCAACTGGGACCCGCAGAACACCGTTTACTGAGTCCGGTACATCGCAAACACCACTCAGTGATTGGGAGGCCTCGCGCAAGCGGGGCCTTCCGCTTTTTGAGCGGAATGAAATCAGTGCGTTAGTGCCGTGCGACGAACCGGAAGCTTGTGATCATCGCCACTACGGTGATCGCCGTAGCCGATTCAGTCGCAGCCCGTATTGCCCTGCAGGGTGGCTTGGGCTTCCCTTTGCGCCGTGCCAAATGCAATTGGCCCCGCCGTCATGAGCAAGTGCATGAACCAGTCGAAACCACGTCAATCGGGCTCAGCTCACCAAGGATCGTAGAATCAGGGCTGACCCGTTTGCTTGACTTGAATAGCCCGGACCCGAGGCTTCCCCACGCCGAAAACCGAACAACACTCAACCGCTCAGCCATGAAAACCGCTTCTCTCCTTGTCGTCGCTCTCTTCGTGTCCATCGCTGCACAAGCCACGGTGCATACCGTGAGCAATTCGCCGAGCCAGCCTGCGCAGTTCACCGATCTGCAAACTGCCATCAACACGGCCAGCACCGGCGACACCCTCTACGTGGCAGGCACCGGCACTGCCTACCCACAGGTGACCATCGATAAGCAGCTCACCGTGATCGGCTCAGGCTACGCCCCGCCCGCTCCCGCATTGCCCACCATCATCTCCACCATCTACCTGTACAGCAACTCGGCCGGCAGCCGGCTCATCGGAGTGAACTTCAACTCCTACCTCTACTTGTACGCCAACAACCTCACCATGGAGCGCTGCCAGATCTACTACATCAGCGCGCAGGTAGCTGGCCTTAGCAACATCGTATTGCGCCACAACTACATCTACTACTACGGCATGAACAATCCGAATAGCGCGCTGCTCTCGAACAACATCATCCACAGCGGCGGCTATATCCAGACATCGAACAGCAACTCCGTGGTAGTGACGAACAACCTCTTCATGGGCGGCTACTACGCGCTGTACGAGATCTCGAACGCACTGATCACGAACAACATCTTCTGGCAGAGCACGCCGGTGTACACCACCGTGACCAGCAACATCTTCAATAACAACATCACCTACCAGACGGGCGACAACAACATCCCCTTCGGCTCGAATGTGGGCACGGGCAACCTGGTGGGCGTGAACCCGCAGTTCACCAATGTGCCCAACAACTCGGTCAACTTCACCTACAACTACGACCTGACACCCGCCTCGGCCGGTAACGACGCCGGCACCGATGGCACCGACATCGGCATCTACGGCGGCGTGGCACCCTGGCCCAACCAGAGCGGCCTGGCGCGTATCCCCTTCATCACCTCCTTCAGCCTCCAATTCAGCCAAGTGCCTCAAGGCGGCACGGTGAACGGCACCGTTAACGCCACCAAGGTCGATTAATCGCGCTCATCCCGTTCCACCTGAAACAACGGAACCGATGAACGCGGCCCGAAAATTCCTGCTCGGCCTGCTGTTATGTCCCTTGGGCATGCAGGGGCAGACCCTTGTGTCCGCAGAGTACTTCGTGGACAACGACCCCGGTGTGGGCAATGGCACAGCGATCTCCGTGACGCCGGACTCCACCGTAAGCACCCCGCTCAGCGTGCCCACCGGTGCGCTCTCCACCGGCTTCCACCGCATCGGTGTTCGTCATCGCGACAGTAATGGTCCTTGGAGCCACGCGGTGGTGCGCAGCGTATTCGTGTATGCGGCCTCCTTCCCCGCCGCGCCGGGTGCGGCCATCACCGCTGGCGAGTACTTCTTCGACACCGACCCCGGCGTGGGCAACGGCACCGCCTTCCCGGTCACCTCGGGAAACACCACAACAACCAACGTGGCCATCGATGCCAGCCTGCTCACCCCCGGTTTCCACCGCGTGGGCGTGCGCCACAAGGATGCCAACGGGAAGTGGGGGCACAGCGTGTCGCGCAGCCTCTTCATCTACGCGCCCACCTTCACCGAGCCGCCCACAACGGCTATCGTGGCCGGTGAGTACTTCTTCGATGCCGACCCTGGTGTGGGCAATGGCACGGCCTTCCCTGTGACTGCGGGCAACACCACCAGTACCACCACGGTGATCGATGTAAGCGCGCTGAGCCTCGGCTTCCACCGCGTAGGTGTGCGCCACAAGGATGCCAACGGCAAATGGAGCCACAGCACCTCTCGCAGCCTCTTCGTATTCAGTCCGGCCTACCTCGAGCCGCCCACGCCGCAGATCGTGGCTGGCGAGTACTTCTTCGATACCGACCCCGGCGTGGGCAACGGCACGGCATTCGGCGTCACCGCTGGCAATACGACCAGTACGGCGGTGGTGGTGGACGTGAGCGCACTGAGCCCGGGCTTCCACCGCGTGGGCATGCGCCACAAGGATGCCAATGGTAAATGGGGCCACAGCGCCTCGCGCAGCCTGTTCATTTACCAGCCCACCTTCACCGAGCCACCGACACCTGCTATCGTGGCCGGTGAGTACTTCTTCGATACCGACCCTGGCGCGGGCAATGGCACGGCCTTCCCTGTAACGGCCGGCAATACCACCAGCACCATCGCCGTGATCGACGTGAGCGCGCTGGGCGCGGGCTTCCACCGCGTGAGCGTGCGGCACAAGGATGCCAATGGCAAGTGGGGCCATGCCTCCACCCGCAACCTCTACATCTATCAGCCCGCCTTTGTCGAGCCGCCCTCCCCATCGCTCGTGGTGGGCGAGTACTTCTTCAATGCCGACCCCGGTGTGGGCAATGGAATTCCCTTCTCCACCGGCGCCACGGCCAGCACCATCGCGGTGGATGTGACCTTCGCCAGCAACACGCTTCCGCCCGGTCCGCACAGGGTGAGCGTGCGCGTGAAGGATGCTGCCGGACGCTGGGGGCATGCCTCCACACAGGCATTCACCGTTGAGGATGGAGGCCAGGCCTACCGCACCATCGCCACGGGCAACTGGGCCGATGCATCCATCTGGGAACGCAACGATGGCAACAACTGGGTGCCTGCGGGCGCGGCCCCCTCGCATGTAAGCGGCACCATCACCGTGCGCAACGGCCACACCGTGACGGTGGCAGCGGCCACCAGCATGGATGAAGTGACCGTGGAGAGCGGCGGCGCGATCGTCGTGGCCTCCACCGCTACCGTGATGGATGGCGTGGGCTTCGATGTGGATGTCCTGGGCAGCCTCACCATCACCACCGGAGGCCTGCTCACCGGCACGGGCACGGTGCGCATCGTACACCAGTTCTTCTGGACTGGCGGCGAGACCGGCGCGGGCATCACCCTCTCCATCGCTGCCACCGGCACGGCCACCATGAACTGCGCGTGCACGCTGGTGCATGGCGGCATCATCCAGAACGCCGGCACGTGGACCGTGCTCAACGGCAATCTGCATGGCACGGGCAGTTTCAGCAACCTCGTGGGTGGCGTGCTCAGCATCCAAGGCGCGCAGGACATCAACAATGCATGGGCGGTGGCCCTCACCAACGCGGGCAGCGTGCAGGTGAACGTGGCCACCTACTACAACTTCACTACCACGGCCTTCGTGAACCTGGGCGGCAGCGTGAACGTGCTGGCCGGCGACATCTGGGTGAACGGCTTCACGAACACCGGTAGCATCACCTGCACAGGAAGCAGCGTGGTGCGCATCGTGGGCGGCAGCTTCATCAACAATGCGGGCGGCAGCGTGACCGGCGGCGCCATCGTGGTGGCTGGCGGCAACCTGGTGGTGAACGCGGCGCTCAACATCCTGCACCTGTATGTCCTGAATGGCACGGTGAGCGGCGCGGGCGGCGTGTATGTGCTCGGCGGCGGCACAATGACCTGCACCAGCGGGTCCATTAGTGTCGGCTGCGTCATCGACATCGCGGTGACGGCCGTGGTCAACTTCAACGCACCGACGGTCTTCTACAACTACGGCATCATCAACCTCGGCGGCACCTGGAACCATGTGAGCGGCAGCCTGCACGGCAACGGCAGCGTCACGGTGCTGAGCACGGCGGTGGTGAACATCACCGGTGTGTGGGACCCGTATGACAGCTGGCAGAACGCGCTGATGTGCTATGGAGCCATCAACGTGAACGTGCCCATCGCTTTCGCCTTCAACGGCCAAGTGGATGTGGAGGTGAGCGGCGTGGTGACCGTGGTGAACGGCGTGCTCTGGACCTACGGCTTCAACAACGGTGGCAGCTTGGTGTGCCTCGGCTCATCGGTGCTGCGCATCTCGGGCGGCGTCTTCGTGCATGAGGTGGGCGGCAGCACCAGTACCGCAGGCATCATCCTCGCGGGCGGAACGCTCATCGCGCAGGCCCCGCTGGACATCCTGCACCTTTGGCTGGAAGGCGGATCGCTGCAGGGTCCGCAGCCTATCAACGTGATCACAGGCGGCACCTTCACTTGGACGGGCGGCACCATCCACGCGAGTTGCGTGCTGAACCTGGCCGTGGGCGTGGTGAGCGTGTTCAACACCACCGTGAGTGTCTACTGCTACGGTGTCATCTACAACGGTGGCACGTGGAGCCTCAACGGCGGCAACCTGGTCGGCAACGGCGCCTTCCACAACCTGGCAACGGCCGTGTTCACGATCAACGGTGTGCTCGACATCGACCTCTCGTGGGAGCTGGTCTTCTACAACGCGGGCATCGTCAACAAGAGCACGGCGCTGGTGTTCACCCACTACGGCGGCGCCTTCCATAACCTGGCCGGCGGCGTGGTGAACGTGCTTGTGGGTGAATACCGCTTCAAGGGCGGCTACTACAACTACGGTATCATCGCCACCACCGGTCCGGCGCTGCTCTGCGGCTGCGGAGGCACCTTCTACAATGAGAACGGCGGCGAGGCCAGCAACGGCCGCGTGGTGATCCGCAACGCATCACTTGTGGTGAACTGGGACTTCGATGTGAAGGACTTCGAACTGGAGGATGGTGCGCAGGTCTTCGGTCCATTCATGGTGAAGGTGATCGACGGCGGCACCTTCAAGTGGATCGGCGGAACCATCGAGGCCTCGGCCGTCGTCGATATCGCGATCAACGTGATCACCACCTTCAACCCGACGGCAAGCGTGTTCTGTCATGGTGTGATCCACCATCGTGGCACATGGAACTTCAACGGCGGCGACCTGAAGGGCGATGGCACCTTCCACAACTACCTGGGCGCTATCGTGTACATCAACGGCGTGCTCGACGCAGATCTCTCCTGGCGACTGCTCGTGTACAACGCGGGCGAGTTCCGGAAAGTGGCGGGCGGCATCTTCACCCACTACGCCACCTTCTTCCACAACCTCGCGGGCGGACTCGTTCACATCATTGATGGCGAGTACCGTTTCAAGGGCGGCTTCTACAACTACGGCAGCATCACCTATGCCGGCCTCGGCAAGCTCTGCGGCTGCGGCGGCACCTTCTCCAACGAGAACGGCGGCGAGGCCAGCAACGGCCGGGTGGTGATCCGCAACGCAGCGCTCGTGGTGAACTGGGACTTCGATGTGAAGCACCTCGAGCTGGAGGATGGCGCGCAAGTCTTCGGTCCGTTCACCATGAAGGTGATCGATGGCGGCACCTTCAAGTGGATCGGGGGAACCATCGAGGCCTCGGCCATCATCGACATCGCGATCAACGTGGTGACGACCTTCAATCCGGTGGCGAGCGTGTTCTGTCATGGCGTCATCCACCATCGCGGCACCTGGAACTTCAATGGCGGCGACCTGAAAGGCGATGGCACCTTCCACAATTACTTGGGCGCCATCGTGTACATCTACGGCGTGCTCGATGTGGATCTCTCATGGCGCTTGCTCGTGTACAACGCGGGTGAATTCCGGAAAGTGGCGGGCGGCATCTTCACGCATTACGCCACCTACTTCCACAACCTCGCGGGCGGACTCGTGCACATCGTCGATGGCGAGTACCGCTTCAAGGGCGGCTTCTACAACTACGGCAGCATCACCTACGCTGGTCTCGGTAAGCTCTGCGGCTGCGGCGGCACCTTCTACAACGAGAACGGCGGCGAGGCCAGCAACGGCCGGGTGGTGATCCGCAACGCAGCGCTCGTGGTGAACTGGGACTTCGATGTGAAGGACTTCGAACTGGAGGACGGCGCGCAGGTCTTCGGTCCATTCATGGTGAAGGTGATCAATGGCGGCACCTTCAAGTGGATCGGGGGAACCATCGAGGCCTCGGCCATCATCGACATCGCGATCAACGTGATCACCACCTTCAACCCGACGGTGGGCGTGTTCTGTCATGGTGTGATCCACCATCGCGGCACATGGAACTTCGAGGGCGGCAAGCTCTGGGGCAACGGCTTGTTCAACAACTTGAGCGCCGGCTTGATCCTGATCACCGGTACATCAGACCCAGCAGACTCGTGGCGCATTGCGTTGAATAATGCGGGCATCTACCGCATGAACTGTGGCTGCCTATTCCGTCACCAGTCTGGCGCGTTCACCAATCTGGTGGGCGGCAAGATCGAAGTGCTGCAGGGCACGCTGGTTCTTGATGGCGTCTTCATAGGCGACCAGTTCGGTGAGATCCATGTTTCGCTCTGCGCG
>JBATND010000229.1:0-8238 GCA_049290175.1 Flavobacteriales bacterium
TACATCGCCACCCGCAGGGCCATCAGGCAGCGCAGTCCCGATGCGTTGGTGCTGCCCATGTTCCCGAGGGCGAACAATTGGCGTTTGAACTGGCTCTGGCTCTTGCTCGTCTGCATCCGCTTCAGGCCGACAGGGATCATCGGCCGAGGGGTCTTCGCAACTGCTTTGGCGCTCCGTATGCGTCGCCAAGGCCGCGTGCAGCGCGTTGTGCTCGACGGCCGTGGCGCATACGGAGCGGAATGGGAGGAGTACCGGATCGTTGACGATGACCGCTTGATCGAGGAATGCGGAAGGCTGGAGCGAGAGGCGGTGCTGGATGCCGACATGCGCCTGGCAGTGAGCGAGGCCCTGGTGAATCATTGGCGGCAGCGCTTCGGATACGCCTCGGATCATCACGTGGTGGTGCCGTGTACGCTGGGGCGCGACCTCGATATGAAACCGGTAGCCGACCCGCAGTTGCGGGCATCGTTGGGCTGGGCAGATGATGACATCGTGCTCGTGTATTCCGGAAGCACGGTCGGTTGGCAGTCGTTGGGCATGCTCACTGCATTGCTCGCGGACCTGCTCGATTCCGACAACAGGCTGCGTGTGCTCTTCCTCACGAAAGAGGATGATCAGGTAGCTGCGCTTGAGAATCGATACCCCTATCGCGTGGCCCGACGCTGGCTGCCTCACGATCAAGTACTGGCAGCGCTCGCGGCTTGCGACATCGGCTTGCTGGTTCGCGAAGCTTCCGTGACCAATCGCGTGGCTTCGCCAACCAAGTTCGCTGAGTACCTCAGCGCAGGCGCCTATGTGATCGCCTCCGAAGGGCTGGGAGATGTGGCAGGCATTGTCCGTGAGCACAGGTTGGGCTGGGTGAACACCGGCGGGCCGCTCTCACGGGTTGAGCGCCCTTCGGCAGCAGAGCGAGACAGGTTGCGTGCGTTGGTACGCGAACGCTTCTCCAAGTCGGCGTTCAATGCTCAATACCTGCAACTGCTGCGTTGCCTCGGGCCGCGGCGCGTGCGAGCGGAAGCGCGTGGTAAGCAGCTTGCCGTGCGTGATCGCGGCTTAGTGTCCATTGTGGTGCCCAGCTACAACAAGGGCCGCTATGTGCGCGAGATGGTGGCCTCGGTGCAGGCGCAGACCTATCCTGAATGGGAGCTGCTCGTGGTTGATGATGGAAGCACCGACGAGACGCGTGCGATCCTTGCGGAGCTCGCTGCATCGGATCCGCGCATCAAGCTGCATCCGCAAGAGGGCAACCGCGGCGCCAACTACTGCCGCAACCTCGGGGTCGAGTTGGCGCAAGGTGAGCGCATCATGTTCCTCGATGCGGACGATGTGCTCGGCCCCGATTGCCTGGAACGGCGTATAGCCAGCGATCCGAGTGGGCGTTGCGATCTGGTGATCTCCACCATGGAAGTGTTCCGCCATGTGCCAGGAGAGGGCGGCAACCGCTGGGTGCCATCAGCAGCTGATCCGCTCGCCGAGTTCCTGCGCCACAATCTGCCGTGGTCCGTAATGCAGCCCTTGTGGCGCGCCGATTTCCTGCGCGGGCTGGGCGGTTTCGACATTGCTTTTCCGCGCCACCAGGATGTGGAGTTCCATACCCGTGCGCTCTTGCACCCTTCCGTGCGCTACAAGACCTTGGTTGAGGAACCCGATTGTTTCTACCGCATTGCTGAAGAACGAAAGGTGCTGAAGCCCTTCGCGCTCCTGAGCGGCTACACCGATTCGGCTTTGCTCTACTACACCAAGTTCATCGGTCCGGCCAAGGCCATCGGCAAGCAGGAGCTCCTGCTGGGCATCATCTACCAGACACTTGTGCAACTCGTTCTGGGACGCAAGTCGGGACTCATAACCAAGGGTGAGTACGACTTGCTGCACAAGAAGCTCTTCGCTGCACAGGTGCGCGCCGATCTAGGCGCTTGGAAGAGCCTGCTCATGGCGCTATCGGCGATCTACCATGGGCTGCCGGTGCGCGTGCCCGGCATCAACCGCATGTTCTACTGGATGGTGTCCCGCTAGCGCAACAATCCACGGAGACGGTTGGCATGCTTGAAGCCAAGTACCCGGTGCGCCAGTTGATAGAAGCGGCCCGTGGCGGGGGATAAGCCGGGGGTGAACCCTGCTGGGAAATGCTGCCGGTACAGTTCCACAGCACGTGTGGGTGAATGCAGGTAAAGGGTGCGGATGCTATCGAAGAGCACCTGCTCGAATGGCCGGATATCCAACTCGATGCGCGTGGTGCGCAAGTGCTGCAGGATGCGTGCGCGCAGGTCAACGAAACGCTCCCAATTCCGATCCACTGCGGTTTGCGAGATGGAGCCGCCGGGGCGTTCATGGATCTCGGTGAGCGGCTCCGGATCGTAGCCCAAGCGCGCACCTTCTTTCAGCAAACGGAATAGCAGGTCATATTCCTGACTGCTGCGCAGGCCCTCATTCCAACCGCCCACCTTCAGCACGGAATCACGCTTCCACAGATTGTTCGGCGTGCCGCCCAAACGGTGACGTGCCAGGTCGATCCAAGGCTCACGGTCCATCGGCTGCTGGATGTCCGTTTGCTTCAGCGTTCCATCGGGGGCATGCATCCGTGCGCTGCCCACCAGCACATCGGGCAATCCGAGGCGCAAGGCCGCAGCTGCGTGATGCGCCACTTTCTCTGGCAGCAGGCGGTCGTCGGCATCCATGAACTGGATGTAGTCGCCGCTCGAGAGCTTCAATCCGGCATTGCGCGCCGCACAGGCGCCGGCATTGGCTTGGCTGATGGTGGTGAAGGGGAAGGGGCTCCGCTGCGCCGCCGAGCGCAAGAGATCGGCGGTGGCGTCCGTGCTGCCATCATCAACCGCGATCAGCTCGAGGTCGGGATGCGTTTGTGCGAAAAGGCTATCGAGGCTGCGGTGCAGATGGGCCTCAGCGTTGTAGCAAGGCAATACGATAGAGACCTTCACGGCGGCCAAGGTAGAGCGTGCTTGATGCTCGCATGGGCGCACCTTCTACTTTCGCCGCATGGCACGCGTGCTCATTACCGGCGGGGCCGGCTTCATCGGCTCGGCGCTCGGCGCGCACTTGGCCGCCAAGGGTCACGATCTGGCGGTGCTCGATAACCTCAGCTTCGGCAGGCGTCACTTGGCCCCCGTTACCGACGATCGCTTCCATTTGGCCGACATCCGCGATCGCGAAGCTGTGCTGCGTGTGATGCGCGCCGAACAACCCGATTGGGTGCTCCACTTAGCGGCCATCCACTTCATCCCGTACTGCAACCAGCATCCGGTCGAAGCCGCCGACATCAACATCATGGGCACAACCCATGTGCTCGATGCCTGCGCTGAAGTTCCCAGTGTGAAGCAGGTGTTCGTGGCCAGCACCGCAGCGGTCTATCCCATCGTCGATGCAGCCATTGATGAGCGGCATGCCACAGGTCCGGTCGATATCTACGGCATCACCAAGCTTGCCACGGAGAAGCTGGCCAGCGAGCACGGCCTGCGCACCGGCATGCCCACCATCATCGGGCGCTTCTTCAATGCGTTCGGCCCCAACGAGACCAATCCGCACCTGATCCCCGAAGTGCAGCGCCAAGTGCTCGCAGGTCAGCGCACGCTTCATCTCGGCAATCTGGATCCCAAGCGCGACTTCATCCACACCAGCGATATGGCGGCTGCGATGGAAGCGTTGTTGGAGCAGGGCATCAACGGCATCGAGACCTTCAACATAGGCCGCGGCATCGAATACAGCGTGCGCGATATCGTGGCGGCGTTCGAGCGGCAGCTAGGCGAGCCGCTCACCATTGAGGTGGATCCGGCGCGCGTTCGCAAGGTGGAGCGCATGCACCTGCTGGCCGATGTGTCGAAGCTGAAGCGCACTACCGGCTGGGAGCCGAAGTGGGGCATTGATGAAGGCGTCCGGACCCTGCTCGCCGAGGATGTCCCGCTCTGAATTGCGCATCGCCTTATGCACCGATGGCGTGTTCCCTCACGCCATGGGTGGCATGCAACGCCATTCGCGGCTCTTGGCCGAGCATCTGGCAAGGCGGCCCGATGTGCGCCTCACGGTGCTGCATCCGCATGCGGGCATCCAGGTCTTCGATCCAGCGCTCGGCATTGAAGAGGTCATCGTCGCGGGCATTGATCCATCTGCTTTCTACCTGCGTGAGCTCTGGCGCTACAGCGGCCGCATGGCCGAAGCGCTTGATGCATTGCGCCCCGATGTCGTGCTCTCGCAAGGCTACAGCGTATGGAAAGGCATGGAGCGCTTCAGCAACCGATTGGTGGTGATGCCGCACGGACTGGAGATGTACCAAGGGCTCACCTTGAAGGACCGTTTGATCGGGTTGCCCTTCCGCATGGCGATGCGACATGTGGTGCGGCGCTCCGGCGTGGTGGTATCGCTTGGCGGCAAGCTCACCTCCATGCTTCAAAGGCTCACTACGGGAAGTGATGCTCGTGTAGCGGTGATCCCCAATGCGGTTGAACTGCCTGTTAGCCCACCTCCATATCCTGAATCCGAAGGGCCGCTTACGTTGCTCTTCGTCGGGCGCTTCGCTTTCAACAAGGGCATTGATGTGCTGCTGGCAGTAGCTCGCAGATTGGAGCAGGAGGGTAGGGGCAGCGCTTGCCGATTCGTGCTGGCAGGCGATGGACCGGAGCGCGCGCGCATGGAGGCCGAGGGGCTCCCTTCAATTGTGGAGTTGGCAGGTAAGGTGGATGATGCGCGCTTGGAACAGCTCTATGCGCAGTGCCATGCGCTGGTGTTGCCCACGCGCTTCGAGGGCATGCCCACTGTTGTGCTGGAGGCCATGGCGCGCGCAAGGCCGGCCCTGGTGAGCGATGTGGGCGCCAGCGCGGAACTGGTTGACGGCGCGAACGGTTTCCTGCTTCCTCCCGGCGATGCCGATGCGTTGCACGCGGCCATTGTGCGCTTCGTCGGCATGACGCATGCAGAGCGCGCCGCGATGGGCGATGCAGGAAGGCAGCGGGTGGCAGAACGCTTCACCTGGGCTGCGGTAACGGAGACATTTGCGCGTGAAGCCCGCTCGTTGACCTCGACTCAGCGGGATTAGTGGATCAATGCATCAACGGCCAATGATATCGGCCTTGAGCTTGCGCGTGAACAATTCGGCTCCTCTTGCATTGAGGTGATCGGAATCTGCGAAAAGGCTATCGCCTGAGAAGAGGTCCGCATACAGCAGCACATGCACTCCTCGGGAACGCAGAGCGTCCGCTAGGGAATCGTGAAAGCTGTTGAACGACGCAGGTATCCCCGATCGATAGCTCTTATGCACGGGAGTGCTCAGCAGGTACAAGGCGATCCGCTCTTGTTCGCACAAGGAAATGATGGAGTCCAAGGCACTGAGTGCGGTGCTGGAAACCGGAGCAAGCCCACCCGATTCATCGAGGAAATGGCGATCCAAGGCCGAATCGGCATTCGCGACGAAGGCCCGTCGAAGGCCGGAGTGAGCACCGATGTATTCATGGTGGTCGTGGCGCGGCCATGTGCACAGCTGCATGAAGAGCGTGGTCCAATAGGTGCGCTGATGCACGGGCGATCGCATGGCTTCCTTCAAGGGCACCAGCGGGTACATGCGCTTCACCAGCCGCTCAGTTGCCCAGCCGTGCTCCCTGAATCGCCGATGATCAAGGTCAGAGAGATTGTGCGGGCCGAATCCGAGCAGGATGGTATCCATCCGTCCATATTCGGCCAATCGCCTGATCTTCCACCAACTCAGCAACAAGGGCTCAGCCGGAAGTGCCGAGTTCCTTAGCCCTTGGTATGCGTTGGTATCGAGGCCGCAACCGATATGCGAATCGCCAGTGGCCAGCACGTGGACCGGCGTAACTCCGGGATCCTCGCGGAGCCGCTGCAGATTCACCTGGGCCATGAAGAGGAACCAGGCCATCATGGGCAATACGAAGAGCACCGCTCTATGGATGAATAGCCGCATGTCAGAACTGGAAGTAGATGAACTCCTGCTCGGCTCCCGCGAAGGAGATGATCAGTGCGATAAGACCATAATACACAGCCCAGCGCAGCGGGCGCCAGCGCAGGCGATCAAGCAGGTGCAACGGATGCTGATGCCTTCGACCTAGCCACTCCACTGCAATGAGCGCGGAGATCATGATGGCCACATCGGCAGGGCGCACACTTGGCAACGAGAAGAGCGTGGAACTGAAGATGCCGCCGATGTGCGTTACGGCAGAGCTCACATCCTCGGCACGGAAGAAGACCCATGCCAGCACCGTGGCCAGATAGGTGCCGAGCATCGAGAGGGCTTCCTTCGGTGTGGGCAGGAAACGGTTGTGCGCCACCACTTCCATGTGCTTGCGGTTTCGCTTCGCGAGGAGCAAGGGCAAGAAGAGGAGCGCGTGTATGGCGCCCCAGCACACGAAGGTCCAGTTGGCCCCATGCCAGAAACCGCTGAGCAGGAAGATGATCAACGTGTTGCGCAACGTGGCGCCGATGCCGTTGCGGCTGCCGCCTAGGGGAACATAAACGTAGTCCCGGAACCAGGAACTCAAACTGATATGCCATCGGCGCCAGAACTCTGCGATATCGCGGGAGAAATACGGATAAGCGAAGTTCCGCATGAGGTCGAATCCGAATAAGCGGGCACAGCCGATGGCGACATCGCTATATCCGCTGAAATCGCAGTAGATCTGGATGCTGAACAGGATGGCGCCCACCAGCAGGGTGCTTCCGCCAACCGCTTCGGGTGCGCTGAACACGGAATCGACGTAGGGAGCGCAATTGTCCGCCACCACCATTTTCTTGACCAGGCCCCAGAGCATCTGCCGCAGGCCATCGACGGCCTGCATCGAAGAGAACGTGCGCGGCTTGCTGAATTGCGGGAGCAAATGCGTGGCGCGCTCGATGGGGCCGGCCACGAGCTGCGGGAAGAAGCTCACATAGGCCATGAAGCTGAGCATATCATCGCTCGGCTTAAGGCGGCCCTTGTACACATCGATGGTGTAGCTCAGGGTCTGGAACGTGTAGAAGCTGATGCCAACGGGCAGGATGAGGTCCAGATGCCTTAATCGCAGTGGCTGCCCGAAGAAGCTGAATGCTGCTTCAACGTTGGACACGAAGAAGTCGTGGTACTTGAAGAAGCCGAGCATGCCCAGATTGGCCGTGAGGCTCATCAAGAGCAGTGCCTTCCGCCGAGATGCTCGCGTCTCTTTGCCTAAACCAGTCGATACCCAGAAGTCGATGAAGGAGCTGAGCGCGAGCAGGCTCAGGAAACGCGGGTCCCACCATCCATAGAATACGTAGCTGGCCAGAAGTAGGAACACGTTGCGCGCGCGCTGGTTCCGGAGCAAGAGCCAATGGACCAGGAAGGCCAATGGCAGGAAGACCGCGAAATCAATGGAGTTGAAGAGCATGTTTGACCCAGGGATGGGGCCTTACCTCGTGAGGCAGCAGCGGTAGGCTTGCCCGCCGTTGTTCACGAGGAATGTGCCCGCCTGTGTGCATGAAGGACCCGCGAAGCGCACGGTGTTGTCTTCATTGGCCGTGTCATCAGTGAACTCCCAATTGTTTATCATGTTCAGCAGCCCGAGGGAAGTGCGCAATTGGCAAGCGTTGATCCACTCCCCCCAAGTGCACAGACGTCTTCCTGCCTGGGTGCATGTCAACGCTGCATCAAAAAACGGTTCCGCAGTGCGTTCATCGATCTCCGTGCAGAATTGATCGGTCACGGCCTTCATACCTTCCGGGCAATCACGTCGGCGATGCGCAGAACCGCTCAATGCATGGAACCGGGTGCCGTCGAACACGAGCGATAGCGGCGACCCCGCAGCGATATCGTCGCCGATGAGCGGGTCTCCGATGCGGTGAACCACCTCGAACGGGCCGTTGCCGTTCACCACCACCTGAACCTCCCCGGCCGGTGGCTGTTCCGGTGCAATAACCACGATGTGCGTGCCAGGGGCAGGTGATGAGGTCAACGATTCGATATTGGCTACCCAGACCGCCGCTTGAACAGTGACAGCAGCGATGCGATGGGCGTTGGATTGCTCTTGATCAGCCGCCTGCACGGCTGAAGGTTCGGCCAGTGTTGGTACACCGATCACTTGGCGCTGCGATTCATCGGGAGCAACGAGTTGAATGCTCTTGTCGATCGCCACTTGAGCACGCAAAGCGCCTGCAAGGGCCAAGAACAGCGATAGGGTGAATGTGCCGCGCATCGTGATCACCTCATATGGAAGCAGCATCGGGCCTTTGCCGTGACCGTGATCAAGGTCGTCCGCTGGCTCATGC
>JBATND010000230.1:0-4303 GCA_049290175.1 Flavobacteriales bacterium
GCTCACGTGCCTGCAAGACCTGGCACGGCACCACAGAAGGCAGTTCAACCAGCCGGTGCTGGCCATCACAGGGTCTAATGGCAAGACCACCACGAAGGAGCTGGTGCATGCGGTGCTCGCAGCCGATCGGCGTACTCTGGCCACCGTCGGCAATCTGAACAACCATATCGGGGTGCCCTTGACCCTGCTGCGCATCAAAACCGAGCACGCATTCGCCATCATCGAGATGGGGGCGAATAAGCCTGGAGACATTGATGAATTGATGCGCATTGCGGAGCCGACGCATGGCCTAATCACCAACATTGGCAAAGCGCATTTGGAGGGTTTCGGCAGCCTTGAGGGCGTGGTGCGCACAAAGACCGAGCTGTACCGATGGCTCAAAGCGCATGGTGGCCAAGTATTCGTCAATGGCGATGATCCATTGCTCACGGAGAAAGCGTCGGCTTGCGCGCAGCGCTTCACTTATGGCGCGGCGAATGGGAGCAATTGCCAAGGGGGACTTCTGGAATCGGACTCATGCTTGAGCTTCTGGTTCAGAAGCACCAAGGGCGAGCATGTCGAAGTGCGAACGCGCCTGATCGGTTCCTATAATTTGCCGAATGCGCTTGCTGCCGTTGCCGTAGGTCAGATGTTCGGGGTGCCAGATGCGTTGATTGCGACTGCATTGGAGGGGTATTCGCCAGGCAACAACCGATCGCAGTGGAAAGAAACGGGGAGCAATCAGCTCGTTCTGGATGCCTACAACGCGAACCCGACCAGCGTTGAAGCGGCGCTCCGGCATTTCGCGCACTTGCATGCCGCCAAGCCCAAGCTGGCGATCTTGGGCGATATGCTCGAACTCGGTCAGGAGGCTAATGCCGAGCACCAGCGGATCGCGGCACTTTGCATCGAGCTTGGGCTGGAGTCGATTTTCGTTGGCCCGGCCCATGCGGCTGCTGGCGCGCCCAATGCGTTCGATTCGCTTGAGTCCTTGATGGATTCATGGAAAGGAGGCGCACCAAAAGGAAGGGTCATTCTCCTTAAAGGCTCTCGCGGAATGCAGCTTGAGCGATTAGAACCGATGCTCTGAGGTCTGTGCTCAGCCGAACAGACTCGCCGAGCACTGATTTGGCCGAGAACCTCGTTGATATTGCGGCGCATGGGGCCGAGTTTGAACCCACGTCAGCATTGCACTGGCGGTATGGCTGCGATCCTCGCGCTCAATCCCGCAAACTACTATTCACTTATGGCTTGATGGTCGATCTCGCTGGTGTGCACGGCATAGATGATGGTCAGGATGCGGTGCTCAACAGAAAGCTGGACGTCGCCTTCACGCTGCCATTCAACATCACCTCCAACGCGTGTTCTCCCGCGTAGTGCTTCCGCGTGCTGAAATCCACGATGCGCTGGCGTTTGGTGATTTTGGTCGAAGCCTTCGGGCCTAGTTCGATCTCCTTCAGCTTGAAGACCTTCTTCGATGTGCTACCATTCGCCTTGCGGTAGTGGATGGCGTAGTCGACCACCAGTTGCTGTGCGCGCGCAGCTTCGGAGGCCACGGTGAAAGTGAACTCCAAGGTATCCCCGAGCTTCAAGCGCTTCGCGGAAAGCTGGAGATCATCGACGCGCACCTTCACCTTGTTGTCGAAAGCGAAGAGCGCGAGCGCATCCACGTTACCGGCCTTGATCAGTGTGCGGCTGGCGTGTTTGGCTATCCATGACGTGTGCGGATGGTTCAGTTCCCATGAGCGCAACAGGTCCACCATGTACTTCGGATGGTCTTTGCTGAAGTCGTTCAAGTGGTTGGCTACGGACTTTCGCACGTAGAGCGAATCATCGGCGCGCAATCGATCGAGGATGGGTGTTGTGAGCTTCGGATCCTTGAGCACCGCATCCAAGCGGAACGACCATGGCAAACGCGGGCGGCTTCCCTCCGTCGCGAGGCGCCGCACATGTTCGTTGTCGTGCTCGGCCCAGCCCCGCATCACCTTCAATGTGCCTTTCACATCACGGCGGAAGAATTCGCGCACGGCGAATTCAGACGAGCCGAACGAGGTGAAGTACTGGAGCGCTTCGAGCGAGAAATCAGGCACGTCCATGCCATGCAAGCCCACGAAGTCGGGGTAGAGCAGCGCGGTGTAGCCCTTGGGCATGCGCGGCGCCACCTCCTTCAGTACCTGCACGGCTTCGCGGAAATCGGAAGGCAAGTAGCCGCGAAGGGTGATGGCCGCGTGACGCATTCGAGCGTTCAGTTCGCGCGCTTCATTGCCATGTTGCACAGCCCGCAGGAAGGCGGCGCGCTTCAGTTTCGGGTACACGGCTTCCGTTTCCTTCGCCAAGCGTTCGAAGTACGCCCGGTTGAACATCTCTTTGAGTGGTTCTGCCATCTGAGATCCACGGAATGGTTATCGATTCGTGAGCAAGCTGTCGTAGAGCCGGGTGTACTCATCGATACAATGCTCCCATGTGAATGTCGAGGCGTGTCTGATCGCGGCTTCGGCACATGCCGAATCGCCCTGCCAGCGCGCCAAGCCACGATCTATGGCTCGTGCTATGGATGCCGTATCGAGGTCATCGAAGTACTCGGCATGCTCGCCACCGACTTCGGGTACGCTCGTGCTGCGACTGGCGATAACGGGTTTGCCCATGGCGAGAGCTTCTACCACGGGCATGCCGAATCCCTCGGCGGTCGAAGGAAACAAGAGCGCTTCGCAATGGGCATACAATGCTGCTCGCGCATCGTCGTCCACAGTCCCAAGGAAGTGGATGCGATCGTGCCATGGCAGTGCTGTTGCGACCTTTTTCACCTCTTCGCCGCATGGTGTTGCATTGTTTCCGGCGATCACCAGCCGGTGCTCGGGGAAGCGCTCAAGAACCGGAAGCAGCGCGTGGATGTTCTTCTTCGGTTTAAGCACGCCGATGGCGAGGAAGTAAGGCCAAGGTCCGATGCCCGGCGGGAGTGGTGTGTTCTTGTAGCCCGGGAATTCCACGCCGTTGTGTATCACGTGAATGGCCTTGCCACGCAGGTCGATGCGCTCTTCGATCTGCGTACGCGTGAAATGCGAATTGGCGACCACTGCCGTTGCGCGGTCGATGTCGCGCTGCATATCGCGCAGGTAGCGGTCCGCTTTGGCGCCGGACTTTTCCGCGATGAAGTTCAGGTCATGAACAGTGAGCAGCCATGGTGTGCCGCGCGGCGGTTTGTGCGACGGGAACTGATACAGTGAGTGCCACAGGTCGAAGCGGCCTCCAGTGGCGGGGAAGAGCCTGAGCAGCGGGCTGTCTTCTAGGGTTGGCCCAAGTTGTGGCTGCTGTTCACGAAAGCCCTTCGGCACGAGAAGACGGATGGGCCAGGCGAGCTGCTTGGTGGCCAAAGCCTTGGCGAACTGCAGTGAGAATTGCCCCAGCCCGGAGTTCAGGTCCTTGACCTTGTATGCATCGACGAGTATCCCGGGCATGGTGGCGAGCAAAGATGCGCGACGGCCAAGAACGAGGGCCATCATGGCCGATATGGCTCAATAGTCGGTTCGGCGTCCTTCACGCAGGGGGCGTGTTTTGCCGGTGCTTGGCGGAAATGCAACGTTGCCTGCTCAAGCGCGCATCGCGGCCAACCTGTCAGCCCGTGTTGACCTTCGTTAACAGCTTGGGCATGAAACCGGATGGGGGTTGGCGCGTTCTCCAATTGGCACGGTACCTGCCGCGCCGCGAACATCATGAACATCCAAGACCCCGAAACCAACGTGCTGCGCACCCTGCTGGTCGATGCCCCTCCGGCTGCGGTTTGGAAAGCACTCACGGAGCCGAAGCTGGCCCGTTTGTACATGGGCGCCATGCCTTGCTGCGAACTCCGACCCGGCATGCCGGTGCAGTGGTTCGTGCGTGAAGAGAGCGGCGATCAAACGCTCGTGGCCAAAGGCACCATCATGGCTGCCCAGCCCGGTGTGCGCCTGCGCTACACAACCTACAGCCCTGCGAGCAAATTGCCCGATGAGCCCGCAAGCCATACCACGGTTGACCTGCATTTGATCGCCGATGGTGATGGCACCCGCGTGGAGCTCTGGCAAGGTGACTTCGCCGGACTGCCCGATGCCGCACGTCGTGCGCGCGAAGCAGGGCGCAACTGGGTGGAGCACCTGGTCGGCCTGAAACGCGTGGCTGAGGAAGTGTGGGAGGCGAAGGCCGCTTAAAGCAAGCGAGTGAAAGCGAAGCGCCGGGAGCGATTGCTTCCGGCGCTTCTTTTTTCCAGCAAGGGATGAATCAGAATTCGATCACCGATTTGCGTTGCTTGCGCGGCTTCTTCGGAATGGTCTCCGCATCGGTCATGCAG
>JBATND010000231.1:0-4237 GCA_049290175.1 Flavobacteriales bacterium
TTCCGGCTCGCTGTGTTCAGCCCGAATCTCAGCAGGGAGCGAACCAGAATGCCTTCCGGGTGCGTCCATTTGGGTCCACCGAAACTGCGGCCATATGCGAATCCGAGGCCATCGGCAGGTCAGCATCCGGCGGCGATGGGCATGTCATGGGTCGCATTCAACCGATCACCCAGTTGAGTTCCGTGCGGTAGTCCTTCGGGTCATTCACATCATCCGGGGTGTTCAGGTAGCACTCGTAGAAGTGACCGCTCCCGGAGAGTTTCCGTTCCCTAACCCAACCCTCCAGTTCACCCCATGCCTCGCCCAAGTGCTCGTACGGCCCTTGGTACACGGCGCGCGCCACCTTCACCGCAGGCAGGGTGCTGTTCTTCACACGCCCCTCCTCCTTCACGGCGTTCGATACCGGGAACCCGATCTCGAAGTCAAACGTGTCGCTCGGGCGCCGGTGATGATAGCTGAACATCGGGCCGGTGATGCTGACACCCTGTTCGGTGATCAAGTTGATGATCTCCTGGATCGCGGGGTCCATATAGCGGCCCATGTCCTTGCCGGGGATCACAAGGTGGATGGCGGCCGTGGCCTGTTGGGGTGTGGTGGTGAGTTCGGGCAGGGTGATCATGGGGATGGGTAGGTGAATGGTGAATGGAAGTTGGCGAATGGGTTCTGCGGATCTGATCAGGCGTCACTTACCATCAAACTCCCGATACCTATCGGGACGCTATTCACTCGATACTGTTATTGGTGAATAGGTGCTGGTGAATGGTGATTGGATCGAACCTGGATCAAGTGCATTTCCCCATTCACCATTGACCATTCGCCATTCACCATCTGATCTCCCGCGCATTTCAAAGCTGCTTCAACCAGGCTTTAATGATCGAACCGACGGCCTTCTCCTGAGCCCTTATCTCCTCCCCATCCTTGAACACGATCTGCGCGCGATCGTTGCCCAGCCACTTCAGCAGCTCTTCTGAATCGGGGATGCGGTCCTTCAGCACGATGCCTTTGGCCTTAGCGCCGGCATGCAGGATGACCATCGGTTCCTTCACGTGCCTGGGGCCGTTCAGCGTGGCGAACCAATCCGTGGTGCGGAAGCTGGCGGTGTTCCACTTCACGCCCTCCTCGATTGCAGGATCCACACTGAGGATGATGGCGCGCAAGGCATCAAGCTCCTTACGAAGTGGATGCTTGTGCGCATCGAGGAGCGCGGTGGTGGCGGGGTCGAAACGCGTGTTGCTCATCGGCGATCAGCTTAGCGAAGCAAGAAGTACATCGAGATGGTCGTAGCTCGAGTCCAAGCCCGCGGCCATCGGGCCAGCGATGACGCCATCGCGAGCCTCGGTGCTTTCATAAGTAACGGTCAGGCGCATGGTGGTAATGCCGTTCTCTTCGGTGAGTTCGATCGTATTCGTTGCCTCACCAGGGTACCACGCATCGTCAAATAGCTCAGTGGTGACCAGTCGATCGGGTGGGGATACATCCAGTACGGTACCTCCCATGCCCATTTCACGACCATCATCATGCCTCCAGGCCCAGCGGTATGTGCCACCCGGTCGGAGGTCCATCTCACAGGTCGACATGGTCCAGCCCGGAGGCCCGTGCAGCCATTGGCTTACCATTTCAACCTTGCTCATGGCATCGAAGACCAATGTGCGCGGCGCCTTGAAGATCCGTGTGATCAATATCGATCGGTCGCCTGATGCTACGACATCGACTTTGGGTCTGCTCCGGGACTGCATGGGTCCAGCGATTTCGAAAAATGGTCAATGAGCTTCCGCGTGTGCTTTGAACCGGTCCAGGATCGCCTGCCAGCCGCTACGCTGCATCTCCACAGGGTTCTCGGTTTCCGCATCGAACGACTCGGTCACCTCTGTGCCTCCGTCCTTCTCCGTGAAGAGTATCTCGCAGGTGCGACCATCGGCCATGGTGTAAGCGATACGCTTGTGCGGTTGCACATCGTCGTACACGCCCTCGAAGTCGAAGCTGAAACTGCCATCACGCGCGGCCATGGTGCTGCTGAACTTTCCGCCGGTGCGCAGGTCGTTGCTCGCCTTGGGGCAGTGCCAGTCATCACTCGCGGCGTTCCACTGCATGATGTGTTCCGGCTCGGTCCAGATCTTCCAGACGTGGGCCACGGGTTTGTTGATGGTGGCGGAGATGGTGATGCGGGTGCTCATGGTGGAAAGAGGTGAATGGCGTCCCGATAGGTATCGGAAGGCCGATGGTGAATGGAACTGACGGATGCGCTACTCTTCGATGGCCTCTATGCCTTGCTCCTTCAGGCGCTGCAGATGGTCCTTCATGGCTTGTAGTTGCTCTGGGGCGTGACCTTTCCAATCCATCACTTCGCCCACCACGCGCAATGCGGACTTCGTGCGGTACGATTTCGTCGGATTGCCCTTGAACTTCTTGTCGGTAAGGTTGGGGTCGTTCTCGTAGTGCCCCGTCGGCTCCACGATGTAGATGCGGCCGCGCCCTTCTCCCACTGCGAGTTCCGCTCCCCAAGTGGCAGCATCCAGCGTGGCGGCGAAGTACACCCACGCCGCGTTCTTGCGCTGACCGTAGTTCGAGTTGAAGCCGGGTTCGATCAGGTCACCTTCCTTCAATTCCGCTTTGGTACCGTGATAGTACATTGTGGAACTGAACAGTTCATCGAGTTGGTCGAGGCCAGCTGTGAGTCCTTCCTTGAAGCCCATCTCGATGGTCTTTTCCAGCGCCAGTTCCGACTCGTAGGTCAGCAGCATGCGCACAACAGTGACGCCCTCTTCCTCGCTGAAGCGGTTCTCCCACTTCGTGCTTGGAATCATGTCCGTGGCATTGCCGCGCTCATCGCAGAAGCCATCATGGCCCATGTAATAGTCCTTCGGCCGAACGGTCTCGTAGTCGAAGAAGCAGTAGTGCCGGTCGCCCTGCGGGCCTTCCATGTAGTAGAGCCAACGGCCGCCCTCGCGGAAGTCGAGCGACTGGATCACGCACACGTAAGGCTTTGGCGCCCACCACTTGCAGAGGATGTCTGCTTCGGTGAAGGCTGCCCACACGGCATCGAGCGGGGCATTAAATGAGCGTTCCACGGTGATGGTGCGGGCCTGCTTCTGTGCGGTGAAGTTGAAGATGGCTGGTTTGATCATGGCTTCAGGTTTTGTTGTGCGCATCACGTCGCACTGGATTTTGTGGGGGCGGATTTCCGGGTTCCAACGGTTGTTGATAGAGGGATCCAACGTATTCCGCCAGATGCGCCAGCGTCTGCTTTCCGCCTTCGATGGCTCCCACCTGCTCCACGGCCTGGTCGCGCATTTCCTTGCTGGGAAACACGGTGCGCAGGGTCACCAGCGTTCCCCCATCCTGCTCCTCGAAGCGCAGTTCGCCCTCGAACCACGTCGGGTTGGCCGGATCGCCGTGGTCGTAGGCCATGCGTGCTATCGGCTCGATCTCGCGGTAGGTGATCAGGTTGGGCCACACCTTGCCATCCGGACCGGTCATGGTGTATTCCCATTCGCCGCCCACGCGCAAGTCCATGCGCAGGGTGCGGTTGGTGAAACCATCCGGACCCCACCAGCGGTCGATGTGCTCCGGCTCTGTGCAGGCATTCCACACCAGCGCTTGCGGCGCGCGCATGTGGCGGGTAATGATGATCTCGCGGTCGTCGATGATTTGTGCGTGTGATGCCATCTGCTCAGTGAGTCAATTGATCGGCAAGCGCGTAGAGAGCGGCCTCCCAACACTCGTCATGCCCGGCGGCGATGAGCATGTCGCCGGTGAGCGGCTCCCGAGGCGTTATGGTGACTTGCAAGGACGTTATCGCTTCGTCCTCGCTGAGCAGCAACTCGATCTGCGCAGCGTGAACGCCATCGCTTATCTCGGCACAAAGTGAAGTCGGGGAAGCGAGAGCAAGCATGCTGAAGTGCGCGTTCGATGGGAGCGTCAACCAGCGTTCGCGGAGTCGAGAATCCACCCAGTGAAGCATGATACTCTCAGAGTTCGCGTGGAAGTCTCGCTTGAAGACCAGGCCCGTCGCGCGTGCGGCGATGTGCGTCCCATCTGGCACAGCAACCGGTTCGTCCAGGAGCAAGTGGTCCAAGCGCATCACTTCTTGGGTTTCTTGCCTTGCAATTCCATCAGGTACGCATCCAGGCGATCGAAGCGGGCCTCCCACATGGCGCGGTACTGCTCGATCCAAGCATCGGCCTCCTTCAGTGGTTCGGCCTTCAGTTCGCAAGGCCGCCACTGCGCCTCCTTACCC
>JBATND010000232.1:0-10775 GCA_049290175.1 Flavobacteriales bacterium
GCTGGAAGAGGGTGCTCTCTCTGAGGTTCTTTTCTCATGTATTGGCAACTTCGCTAAGCCATTGAACCCCATCCTCTGTATGCGCAGTGCTCATTCCGCCTTGGGCAACTGCTTAGGTGCTAGTCCATCGCTGCCTAGTGCGATGGAGCTCACCGAAATGACCCGGGACGGCAGCGGAATTTACGAGCAAGCCTACGATGATCTTGACCAGCTTCTGCTGGCCTTGGAGGCGGATTCGATCATCCGTAGTGTTCTCTGCGGCGACCTCGCCGAACACAATGCCCTTGACGAATTGTCATCATTGGTCTCACCATATCTGAACAGCCAGACAGCAATCCCTCCTGTGGTTCAATCCGGCATCATCACATCAATGGAAGATTTCGGCATCGAGGCGGCTCGTGTTCAAGCGTTCATAGACAGGTGGAATACTAGCTTGGAAGCGTGGGCCTTGGGCATTACCTCACCCAATGAAGCATATCCGGATATCATTGATCGCGCGATCATCGGATCTGCTCATAGCATCATTTGGAACACCTCTCAGTACGCATTGTCTCGAGGCTTCGATTCCATCCTTGAATTGTACGGGGCCTTCGTTGAGTTTGTAGAGAGTCAGGAGGCAGAATCCAACGCCGTCTGCGCCTCCGTCACCGTCCAGCTCAGCCAGACGGTGACCATGACGCGCGAGGCCTTCCGCGGCACGCTCGACATCTTCAACGGCCACCCCACCGATGCGCTTGACTCGCTCACGGTGAACATCGTGATCAAGGATACCGACGGTGTGCCCAGCAACGGTTTCTTCCAGATCAACACCGAGCAGCTCACCAACCTGAGCGATGTGACCGGCACGGGCATGATCCCCGCTCAGGAGAACGGCATGGTCGAGTTCCTCTTCATCCCGGAGATCGGCGCAGCGCCAACAGTTCCGGTGGCCTATGCCTTCGGCGGGGAAGTGACCTATTGGGACCCTTTCAACGAAGAGATGACGAGCATCGTGCTCGCCCCCGTCACGCTCACCGTGAACCCGAGCCCCAACCTGATGCTGCACTACTTCATGGAGCGCAACATCCTCGGCGACGATGCGCTCACCAGCCCGGAAGTGGAGCCCTCGATACCCGCTGAACTGGCCGTGATGGTGGAGAACGATGGCTATGGCCCAGCGGTGAACATGAGCATCAGCAGCGCGGAGCCGGAGATCGTGGAGAACGAGAGCGGCCTGGCCATCAACTTCTCGCTCATCGGCAGTAACCTGCAAGGGCAGCCGGCTCAACTGGGCGTGCTCAACATACCGTTCGGCACCATACCGCCGCAGAGCACACGCATCGGCCAGTGGTGGTTCACCAGCAGCCTGCTCGGCAAGTTCGTGAGCTACGAGGCCAGTGTGGTGCATGCGAACAGCTTCGGCAACCCCGAGCTCAGCCTGATCCAAGGCGTGGAGTTGCATGAGCTCACGCGCAGCATCCGCGAATACGGCCCCGGCAGCGATGGCATGAACGACTTCCTGGTGAACGACCAGTTCGACATCAACGACCGGCCGGACATCATCTACTTCAGCCAGGGCAACCGTACCGAGGAAGTCCTGCCCGCGGCTTCCGGCAGCTTCAATGCGCCGGTGAGCGCGCCGACCTTCACGAACACGCTCACACTGGAGGCCGCCGAAGAAGGATGGAACTACATCAAGCTGAACGATCCCGGAAATGGCAACTACGACATTGTGAGCGTGACGCGCCAGGATGCTCAGCCCATCCCGCTGGCCAACGCGTGGCTCACCTTCGTAACACTGCCCGTAAGCCAGCCGCCGGTGTACGAGGACAAGTTCCACTTCGTGGACAAGCTTGCCACCACCGCACCCACCACCTACACCGTGGTGTGGGCGCCGAAGAACACCGATGTGCCAGCGATCGACACCATCACCGGTGCACCGCAAACGGTAACGGCCCTGCAGGTCACGAACCTCGCCGTGGTCTTCGACAAGGCCATCGACCCGGCCACCTTCACCGTGGACGACCTCACGCTCACCTTCCAGGGCGGGCCGAACCTGATGAACAACTCGGCGGTGATCACGCAAGTGGATGCCTTCACCTTCAACGTGGACCTGAGCGCTTTGACCGTGGGCAATGGGTCCTACGTCTTCACCGCGCAAGCCGCCGGTGTCACGGACATCTTCGGCATCAGCGGTGCAACTGGAAGGCAGGTGTCGTGGACGCAATACATCAGCGTACCGGCGATCGTGGCCTTCCAAGGGCTGCCCGGCGGTGCAACGGACGATGCCTTCACCACCATCGACCTGCTCTTCAACCTGCCCATCGATCCGGCCAGCTTCACGCCGGAGGACATCAGCATAACGGTCAACGGCATACCCCAACCTGGCACCTTGTCGGTCGAACAACTCAGCACCACGCTCTTCCGCGTGAGCGGGCTGGAGACCGCGATCACCAGCGATGGGGCGCATCTCTTCACGGTCGACATGACCGGCGTGCTTTCCGCTGAGAGCGAGCCCGGCATACAAGCACAAAGCACAACGCTCACCCGCGACAACACCGGGCCCGTGGTGGCTGAACTGATACCGCTGTTGACAGGTGGCTTTGATGCGCAGCACCGCACTGGCGTGCGCATCCGCTTCAGTGAACCGGTGGTGGGCTTGAATACGAGCACGATATCCTTCACGCGCGACGGCCAGCCCATCATCCTCAACATCGCACAGCTCTCGCAGATCGATGCGGATGAATGGCAGGTCACCGGATTCGGGCTGGAGAGCTATCCGGATGGTGACTACCTCTTCGCGGTGAGCGCCACAGGGATCACCGATGCGATCGGCAATGCCGGCACTGGATCCCTGAGCACCACCTGGAATGTGGACCGCAGCGCGCCGATAGCGGTCACTGGCATGAACATCACGCCCGACCTCGGTATCAGCAACAGCGACGGCATCACCTCCACACTCGGCTTCGATGCGCTCTTTAACCTGAGCGCGGCCGCGTCGCAAGTGACCATATCACAGACCTCCTTCGGCAGCGAGCAGGTGCTGGTGACCTTGCAGAACCTTGCATCCGGTGCGCATGCGGTTCCAGTGGCATTCCCCACTGGCGGGAACACCGGCCTGAAAGTGACGGCCATCGGCGCCAACGGAGGCAGTGCTTCGGGCACGAAGTCGCTCTTCATAGACCAGGCGCCACTGAGCGCAAGCTGGCAGACGGCGAACAACCTGTCGCTCACGGGCGATCTTGCAAGCGCCTCGCTCCAGTTCTCCGCCGCTGTGTTGGATCCCGGGGCCATCCAAGGCGCGCTTTCCTTGTGGAAGAACGGCCAGCCCGTCTCCACCGCATCGCTCACGCTCACGCCCGTGAACACCACCACTTACTCCATCAGCGGTCTGCCCTTGGCAGCTAGCGGAATGGGATCGTACGAGCTACGCATCGATGCGGGCGCATTGAACAAGGCCACGAGCGGTATTGCAGGCAATGGAGCCGCCACGCTGAACTGGACCGTGGTCCCGAGCTATTCCGCCACGCTGCGTGCACGTGTTTTCCTTGAAGGACCATATGCCTCGGGCACGATGCACGACTCCTTGCGCAGCCTGATCGGCTTCCCGCTCATTGAGCCCTTCACAGCGCTGGGCTATGCGCATGTGAATGGCGGTGGCGAGACGATAAGCCCGCAAGTGCTCGCCGTGCCTGGGAACGACGCCATCGTGGATTGGGTGCTCGTTGAACTGCGTGATGCGAACGACAACACGTCCGTGGTTGCCAGCCGCTGCGCGCTGGTGCAGCGTGATGGCGATGTGGTAGCCACAGATGGCCTATCGCCGGTCACGCTCGGCATCGGCGCCGGCGCCTACCATGTAGCGATACGGCACCGCAACCATCTAGGAACGATGACGGCGGATACGGCCCGCTTCTATTCCGGCGTCACGCACGTGGACTTCACGCTGCTCTCCACCCAGCTGCACGGCACTGAGGCCCAAAAAGAGATTGGTGCCCGCCGCGCGCTCTGGTCGGGCGATGCGACCTTCGACGGCCTGGTGCAATACGTAGGCGAGGGCAACGACCGCGACCCCATCCTCGTGAGCATCGGAGGATCGGTGCCCACCAGCACTGCCTCTGGCTACCTGCCTACCGACGTGAACCTCGATGGCCGTGTCAAGTACGTGGGTGAGCGCAACGACCGCGACCCGATCCTGGTGAACATAGGCGGTTCAACACCCACCAACATCCGTGAAGCCCAACTCCCGCAGCCATGATCAAGCTACCCTCGACCCTCGCCATGTCATGCGCCGCATGGGCGTCGTGCCTCCTGCCCGCGATGTCAAACGCGCAGCAGCGCGTGGATATCCAACTGAACCGTGCGGACGACGGCACGCAGCAGGTCCTGCTCATACCTGCTGAGGACTTCGATGGCCTGCTCTCCAACCTAGTGATCACGCTGGTTTGGGATAGCACGCGCTGCCAGCAGCCCCCCATACTGAGGCAGACGCCTGAACAATCCTCCGTGCTTCCGCTCTCACCATCGGGTCCGGCATTCAGCAATGGCGCGCAGAATTACCGGAAGTACACGGGCGTGGGGTTGGTGCCACTGAATGAATCGACCATGCGGATGCAGGCTGGCAAGAGCCTGTGCATCGCACGAATCGACGGCGACGCAGGGTGTCCAGCCTCGATTTCCGACGCGCCCTGGCTCCGCGAACGCCGGCACAACGGCGCCTTTTACATCTCGTTGAACGGCCACAACAAGACCGGTAGTGTGATCCAGTCAGGCATTGCTGCAGTGTCCGCCGAAGGTCCCGCGCTCTCGATCTCGCCCAACCCGTACTCCGGTGGCCCTCTGTCCTACTCAATAAACGCCCATGATGATGGCCAAGCGCAGGTGACCATGCAGGATGCCCGAGGCAGGCGCGTGGGCGAATGGCTCATCGCTGTGCGGAAAGGAAGCAACACCGGCACGCTCTCGCCTTCGGCGCTTGCAGCAGGGAGCTACACCGTGCGGGTATTCGTGGGTACGCTGGATGCAACGGTACCGCTGGCCGTGACAGAGCGATAAGGAAGGCAACGCGCGCCATCGGCATGCCTAGCCTACGCTTGGCCAATGGATGACGCGCCCCCGATCGCTTCCGCATCTACTTTTGCGCCGTCATGCGCACGGCTAATCGAATCCCCACCGTCATCACCGGCCCCGTCAATGGCTTGGTGCTGAGCAGCGCATCCCCCTTCCGCTGATGGTAACGCGCGCCCTCCCCGTGCTCCGGCTCATCGCAGCCGCCCACGCGCAAGGGCCAATCCGAACAGCAACGAACGCAGTCGGCTGTTGGCAGTTGCTCCTGCCTATCGCTTCCTGCCCCCAGCCCCTGCCTACTGAGCAATGAAGACCCGCTACATCGACCTCATCGAGCAGACCTTCGACTTCCCGAAGGATGAATTCAAGCTCGACGGCGAGAACCTGGTATGGAACGACCTTCCGCTGGTTGACCTGCTGAAGAAGCACGGCACCCCGCTGCGCATCACCTACCTGCCCAAGATCGGCGAGAAGATCGAGCTCGCCCGCAACAGCTTCGCCAAGGCCTTCGCCGCGCACGATTACCAAGGGCGCTACGAGTACTTCTACTGCACCAAGAGCAATCACTTCCATTACGTGATCGACCAGGTGCTGAAAAAGGGCGTGAACCTGGAGACCAGCAGCGCCTATGACCTGGAGATGATCGAGCTGCTGATCGATCGCGGCCGCATCACCAAGGACAGCACCATCCTCTGCAACGGCTTCAAGGACGAGCGCTACATCAAGGGCATCGGCCGCCTGGCCAATCGCGGCTTCAAGGTGGTGCCCATCATCGACAACATGGGCGAGATCTACGCGCTCGACGAAGTGATCGAGGGCCATTGCGACATCGGCATCCGCATCGCCGCTGAGGAAGCGCCCAAGTTCGAGTTCTACACCAGCCGCCTCGGCATCGGCTACAAGGACATCATCCCCTTCTACATGCGCAACATCAGCAAGCAGAAGAAATTCCGCTTGAAGATGATGCACTTCTTCATCAATACCGGCATCACCGACACCGCCTACTACTGGAACGAGCTGAGCAAGTGCGTAAACGTCTATTGCGACCTCTGGAAGCTCTGTCGCACGCTCGACACGCTCGACATCGGCGGCGGCCTGCCCATCAAGAACAGCCTCAACTTCAGCTTCGACACCGACTACATGATCGGCGAGATCGTTGGCCGCATCAAGGATGTGTGCGAAGAGAACAAGGTGCAGGAGCCGCACATCTTCAGCGAGTTCGGCAGCTTCACCGTGAGCGATAGCGGCGCCACCTTCTTCAGCATCGTCTATCAGAAGAAGCAGAACGAGAAGGAGCGCTGGGACATGATCGATGGCAGCTTCATGACCACCCTGCCCGATACCTGGGCCATCAGCAAGCGCTTCATCATGCTGCCCGTGAACAACTGGCACGATGAGTACGAGCGCGTCTTCCTCGGTGGCATGACCTGCGACAGCGACGACTACTACAACAGCGAGCAGCACGTCAACGCGATCTACCTGCCGAAGTACAACGAAGAGAAGCGCCAGTACATCGGCTACTTCAATACCGGCGCCTATCAGGACACGCTGGGCGGCTTCGGCGGCATCCAGCACTGCCTCATCCCCAAGCCCAAGCACGTGCTCATCGACCGCTTGCCCGACGGCACGCTCGTGGACACCGTATTCGCCGAGCAGCAGAGCGCAGAGCGCATGCTGCAGCTACTGGGCTACTTGCCTGTGGAAGAACTCGCGAAAAAGGTCGAGGGCTGAGCTTCAGTCCTGCCGAGGTCCTATCGGCAGAGCTGTACTCACGGCTGCGCCAATATCGCCGGTCCGAACTGCTGCAAGAGCGCAGTGGCCTCACGCACCGGGATGCGCTTGCCGTTGAGGTAGGCGGTGATGAAGGCATCCTTCACGCCGAGGCCCACGGCTTCATCCTTGCGCGACCGCGCCGCATCGAGGTCCATGTAGCGGCCGGTGGTGTAGCGCACCTTGGCGGTCTCGGTGAGCTCGCTGTTGAGCGGCGTGATGTTGAAGAGCTTGTCCAGCGGCACCGGTCGGCTGTAAACGCCCACCTGCACAGTGAAGAAGAGGCCCTTGATGGTCTCCACCTGCTTGGCAGGCGCAGCGCCGGGCACGTTGTAGTAAGCGGCTGCCTCGGTGCTCGGCACAAAGGCCTCCACGATCTGCTGGGCGCTGGCGGGGTAACGCGCGAGGATTGCGGCATCATCATCAGCAGCTGAGCCCTGCACTGCGGCAACAGGCTGCTTAATCACGATGGCAGGCGGAGCAGCAGGCACAGGAGACTCCACGATGCGCGCGGCCGGTTCTTCCGAAGCACCGCGCACACGGATTGGGCTGCTAGCGGCTTGTGCGGTTTGCTGCGTGGCACGCATGGCTTCGCCCAGCGGAATGCGCTTACCGTCGCGGTAGGCCACCACGAAGGCATCGCGATAGCCGCGCTCACGAACGAGGTCCTTCGCGGCCAGCGCTCCTTCGGCACCGGTGAAGAGGCCCGCGGTGTAACGCACCAGGCCATTGCCCACGGTTTCGCCCATCACGGGTGTCATGTCGCTGAAGGCTTCTTGCGGCACAGGCTTGCGGAAGGCGCCGATCTGCACCTTGAACACGATGCCCGAGGGCAATTCCACATCCATGGGGATGGCTTCCTCACGACGCGCCGTGACTTCATTCAGAACAAAGACGTCCTCGACGAGCTCATCCGGCATGCGGAAGGTTGATGGCGCGTCCTGACGAGGCGCTGTTGGCTGTGCAGGTCGAGAAGCCGAAGCTTGAGCTGCGGAGGGTTGTGACGTTGTTGCGATATCGCCTCGGCGCGCAGCGGGTTCTTGAGCGTCCTGCCGACTTCCCGGCTGCTGTTGAGCTTCGTCCTGCTGACCACGAACCGGCTGTTGTGCCAATGCAGCTTGTGCCGCTTCCGATTGTGCATTCGCAGCTCCATCATCACGACGCGCTGTTGGCGGCTGAGAAGTGGCGGTTCGATTGCTCGCTGGCTGAGTCTGGCGGTTCATCGTGATCGCGGCTTGATCACGTGCCGGAGCGGCTTGACCGCGCGACTCGGCCAGCAGCGATTCGGCGCGGCGGGCCCGCTGCTCCATGGCCATCAGTTCGTTGCTGCGCTCTTCGGGCATGGCCTGCAGCATCACGCTGGCCTGCGACTCGTTGATGCTGGCCGCACCACGCAGGCGCGAAGCGATGTTGCTGAGCGAATCGGCCTTCAGCTCCAAGCCAGTGGCACGGGCATCGAGGGCGATGGCGCGGTTGCTGGCCTCGGCGGCGGTGATGCGGCCATTCACGGCATCGCGCTCAGCCGCACGGGCCTGCTGACGAAGCACAACAGCCACATCGCGGTTGCTCTTGGCAGCGCTCTCCGCATCGGCTGCGGCCTCGTTCTGCTCCATGGCAAGCGCCTTCGCTTGGAAGAAGCGGCTGGCGTCCCCTTCGAGCATGGCCATCTGCTGCTCCTCTGGCGCGAGGTAGTAGTACTTCACCAAGCGCTCACGCAAGGTCTTCGCTTTGGCAGCATCGTCGGCCATGCGATTGAGCTCGGTGCTTTCCTCAGCGGTGCGCAATGCGGCCGTGTGCAGCGAATCGGAGATGGCGCGCTCACGCACCGCCATCGCCTGCAGGCGCTCACGATCGCGCTTACGTGCGGTTGCTGCGCTGTCGGAATACGCGGTGGCGCGCTCGGCTGCCTCCTGCGAGCGTTGCTCCAGTTCAGAAGCCTTTTGCGAACGGCTCTCGGCGCGCACGATGAAGAGGTCGGGGTCGGCATTGTCATCCGCAGCGCCGGCGGTCAGCGTCACCGTCTCGCTCTTCAGGAAGCGCTCGTACATGTGCGCTGGGAGCTGCTCCTTCGCCGTGAGGCGCTGCTCGGCTTTGGCAATGGCCTGCGCTGCTGCTTCGGCGACTGAAGCGGCCGGTACACCTGATGCGTTAGCAGGCTCGACCCGATCAACCTGTGCAGATGGAACATCGGCAATGGGGGGCTCGATGGTTTCGCTGCGCGTGCCGGCTTCTCTTGCGGCTTGCTGTGCGTTCGCATCGTTGCTCTCTGCATCGTTTGCGGCATTGCCCGCAACAGGTGCATCGGCTTCAACCTTCGATTCGGTTGAGCGCTCTTCCGTCCGTGCAGGAAGCTCCGAGATCGGCTCATTCCGATTTGTTCCGGCTGCGGGCTTCTGAGCGAAAACAGGTTCGGTGCGCGCCGGTTCAATGCCCAGGACCCGTGCGGCCACATCTTCGTAGCCGATGCGCTCGCCGCGCTTGTGCTTATCGCCTGCCAGGTAGTTCTGCACCGTGATGGCCTTGTCCGCAGCTTGCAGCGCGCGCAGCTCGTCCAGATAGGCACGGCGGTACAGGCTATCGCGCAGCACGATGTCCTCGCTGCGATCGGCGCGCTTGCGGAGCTCCGAGGCGCGCGTGTTCAGGTCCTTCGCTTCCGTGTAGAACTCGCGGGCCATGCCCAAGAGCGGCTCGTCCGGCGCCAATCCGCGCTTGGCGGTGATGGCCTCCACTTTCTTCAGGCTGTCCGTGGCCGCCTTCCATTCCTCGCGCATGAGGAACGCGCTGCGCTGGCCGAGGTCGGTGCGGATGATGTAGCGCTCGTCCATGAGCTGAACGGTCTTCTTGCGCAGCTTGTCGTTCTCCTTGCCCAAGGGCATGCCCGCGAGCTGCTTCTCCATGGAATCGATGCGCGTGGTGAGATCGGCGATGCGCGCCACATCGGCATCGCGGAAAGCGATGGCATCGTTGACGCCCTTGGCGCTGCTCCGGTGCTCGACCTTGCTGCTGAACACATCGCGCGCATACCGATCAATGGCCACGTAGCGATCGTTGATCGGATCGGCGCCGGGAGCGAATCGTTCTGCCTTGTCGTCGCTCGCGCCTGCAGCCATTGGCACTTGCTGCGCGACCAATTCGGCTTGCCGCTGCGCGATGGCCTGCTCGCCCTGTTCCACGTGCGCCTCGCGCATGTTGCGCAATCGCGCGATGCGCGGAAGCACGGCATCAGCTTGCTGCGGCGCCAGGTTGAGCACCGCTACCTGACGCTGCTGCTCGGCGCGCAGGCTATCGGCGAGCATGAGCTCGATGCCGTTGATCGCATCGGCGCGCGCATCGAGGTCGGACAATCGCTGGGCGCGCTGCAGATCAGTGGCGTAATCACGGTAGAGCTGCGCGATGATGGCTTCATCCTTCGCAGCGGCATTGAAGCTGAGCGCCGGGATGCTCATATCGGCAGCCACTTCAGGCTCGACTTCCTGGGCGTTCGCTTGGGCATCCGCCTTCGCCAAGCGTTCATCGATAGCGGCGATGCGTTGCTGAATCTGCTCGCGCTTGGTCCTGTCGCGCTCGGCACCGGCCATCTGCTGCAGCTCAGCGCGCTCGTTCTCCAGCACGAAGCGCTGGTTCTCATCGCTGATGGCTGCACTGCTGCCACTCTGGTTCGGTGCAACTGGAGGAGCATCCACTAATGCCGATCCGTCGTTCTGTTGCTCGGAAACCCCGCTGGTCTGTGGCACTTGGGCAACTGAAGCGCTTTGCAAGGTGCGATCGCCAGATCCGGCAGCCGTGACCGTGGTGGTTCGGCCTGCTGTGCGCTGGGCATCCTCCGGCAAGCCGCGCGCTTCGGTACCGCTGGTCTGCGGCGCTTGTGTCTCCGTGGCCGTGCGCACGTCCTTGCCATCCGTGCTTCCTGCTGTCACGGTGGTTGTGCGGCTCGCGGCGAGCTGCGCATCGTCCTGGGC
>JBATND010000233.1:0-10149 GCA_049290175.1 Flavobacteriales bacterium
CTTCGGCGGCGAAGGATTGTTCTTCGCACAGCTGCGCGGCCCCGGTCATGTGTGGATACAATCACTGCCTTTCAGCAGGCTCGCCGACAACATCATTGCCGCTGCGCCGCGCGCCGGTGGAAAGGGCAAGGAGGAAGGCAGCATCCTGGGTGGCCTTGGTCGCCTGCTCGACGGCGATAACTGATCAAGCTTCCTCGCCGCCTTTGTGCTTGGGCTTGCGCGTGTAGGTCTTGCGGCTCTTCACCACGCGTGGGCGGTATCGGCCATCCAATGCGCCGGCGGCCTTCTGCGCTTCGCGCTTTGCCGCGCGCTCAATGGCGTCCAGCTCCTTCTTGGTGATGCGCTTCTTGGCCACGATGCTGCAAATGTGTGCGTTGGGCGCGTTTCGGCGACTCCGTATAGATTCGTTCCACCAAACCCTCCCTTCCCATGAAACGCATCCTGAAGTTCTTGGGCATTCTCTTGTTGCTCGCCGTGCTGGCTGTTGCAGGAGCCATCGGCTATGTAACGGCGGCATTGCCGGACATCGACGCTCCTGCAGACCTGAAGGTTGATCTGACGCCCGAGCGCATCGAGCGCGGCCGCTACCTCGCCAACAGCGTGTGCGTGTGCATGGATTGCCACAGCCACCGCGATTGGAATCTGTTCAGCGGCCCCCCAACGCCAGGAACGACGGGTGCCGGCGGTGACAAATTCGACCGCTCCATGAACTTCCCTGGTGAGTTCTATGCGAAGAATATCACACCCTTCGCGTTGAAGGATTGGACCGATGGCGAGATCTATCGCGCGATCACCAGTGGCGTGAGCAAGGATGGACACCCCTTCTTCCCGGTGATGCCCTACCCGTACTACAACAAGCTCGCTACGGACGATGTGCACAGCATCATCGCCTACCTGCGCTCCATCGAGCCTGTCGAGACGAAGTCATATCCTGCAAGCGTCATCGACTTCCCGGTGAGCGTGATCATGCGTACGGTGCCGGAGCTTGCGGCACCTTTGGCATTGCCGAAGCCGAGCGATGCTGATTACGGCGCCTATATCACCAACGCCGCCGGCTGCGTGGAGTGCCACACCAACATGGAGAAGGGCAAGAAGATCGGAGAGCCCTTCGCAGGAGGTTTCGCGTTCGCCTTCCCGAATGGATCGGTGGTGCGCTCGCCCAACATCACACCACATCCAACCGATGGCATCGGCGCTTGGGACAAGGACCTCTTCATCGCGCGTTTCAAGCAATATGCGGATAGCAGTTACGTGCCCCCAACGGTGAATTGGGAGGCCGGCGACTTCCAGACCGTGATGCCGTGGATGATGTATGCCTCCATGACAAAGGAGGACCTCGGCGCCATCTACGACTACCTGCGCACCGTGAAGCCCGTGGCCGGCCGACCGGAGAAGTGGACGCCAGCGGCTGGGTCGTAGGCTCAGCGCAGCACGCTGTACATCGCCAGGTCCAAGAGGCGGCCATCGGCAGTGCGGTAGTCGCGCCGCATGATGCCCTCGCGCTCGAAGCCGCAGCGCTCCAGTACCGTGCAGCTGCCGATGTTCGCCGGGTCAACGCGCGCAACCACCTTCTCCATGCCCAGTTGCGAGAAGGCGAAGTCAATTGCCCACATCACGCCCATGGTGGTGATGCCCTTGCCCTCGTAGATGGAACTGATGAAATAGGCCGTCTCGCAGCGCGGCACGGTCCAATCGAATTCCTTCAGGAAGACCAGGCCGATGGGCGCGCCGCCCTCATAGTCGCGCATCACGAAGCAGAAGTACTCGCGCCGCTTCGACTTGGCCTGCATGTCCTTGATGTAGGCCCGCGTGCTCCGCGGATCGCTGCAATTCGCACAGGTAATGGGGAAGTAGGGCTGCAGCCGCGCTCGCTCGCTATCGACCAGCTTGAAGAGGCCGTTGTAGTCCTCCTTGTCGATGGGTTCGATGATGACCGAATCGCTCATGGCTTGCTCGACTCCAGGGCGGCGGCGCGCATGGCTGCTGCTCGTTCGGCGCCAAGGTACCGTTCAACCCCGGCGTGGGCGAGATAGACCAGCGGCGTGCTCAACAAGGCCACGATGAACTTGTACGCGTAGGCCGTGAGCACCAAGGCCGTGCATTGCGCGAAGGTGAAGTCGCTGCGCAGGATCCAGAAGGCCATGTAGGTGACCACCACGCTATCGATGAGCTGGCTGATGAGCGTGCTGCCGGTGGCGCGCAGCCAGATGCGCTTGTCGCCGGTGAAGCGCTTGATGGCGCGGAAGCTGAGCGCATCAACGAGTTGGCCCACCACGAATGCGCAGAGCGATCCGATGATGATGTTCATGCCCTGCCCGAAGATCCCCGCGAATGCCGCTTGCATATCGGGCACGCCCTGATCCGCATTCATGCCCACCCAGAAATCGGCGGGCGGCATGCCGATGGCGAACCACATGACGATGAATGCGAAGGCGATAAGGGCCGTGGTGAGCAGGGTGAGGAAACGCACGCCACGCACGCCGTAGTAGTCGTTCACGACGTCGGTCATGATGAAGACGATGGGCCACGGCAGCACGCCTACGCTGAGCACGAAGCTCAAGTGCTCTTGGCCGAGCAAGGTGAAGTCGGCCTTCGCGAAGCCGAAGACGCTTTCCAGCTGGAAGAGCTTCACGCCGATCATCTCCGCCAGCAGCGCGTTGGCAGCGAAGAAGCCGCCGAGCACGAGGAAGAGGCGCGTGGCCTTGTCGGAGAGGATGGAGTGAATCACGGGGCGACAAGATCGCCCACGCGCACCACATCACCTGCCAGGCCCATAGCGTTCATTCCGAACATCACTTTCCCGTTCACGTTGCGGAAGCTAGCCAGCGCGCGCAGCGGCTCTTTCCCGCGCTCGCCCGTGCGCTGGTCGGTGGTGGTGATCACGCAGCGCGCGCACGGTTTCACCAGGTTGAAATGCGCATCACCGATGGCGATGCTGGTCCATGCGTCCTCTTGGAATGGCGTGCCGCCAGCGATCACCAGGTTGGGCCGGAAGCGATTCATCGGCATGGGCGATTCGAGCCGTGTGTTCAAGTCGTCCAGCGAGGCCTTTGAAATGATCAGGTATGGGAAGCCATCGCTCAGTGAGGTGCCGCCGCTTGCATACTTCGCATCCACGGGTCGGTGCGCTGCATCCGGCATGAAGACCAATGAGCAGGTGATGCCGAGCTTCTCCGCGAACCAAGCGCTCATCGCCATCGGGGCGTGCAGCACATCAACGGCATCGTTCCACACCTGCGCGCGCTTCGACTGGCCTTCATCCAGCGCCCATGGCAGCTCGATGCGATCGCCATCTCGCACATCGGTCACGGTGAAGCCATCGGGCGATGGCGCGCAATGCAGGCACGCCATGGCAGCCGCTTCGCGCTGCGAGATGAATCGCCCTTCCGCATCCACCAGCATCCAACGCCTGTCGTGCGCGAAGCCGCGATTGGTGGTGCGCGCTTCTTCCACCGCGAAGCCACCGAGCGATTTGATCGGGTAGATGCGGATGGAGGCGAGCGTGATGCGCATGGCCGATTCATTGGCAAAATCGGCAACTGATCAAGCGCATCGAGCCGACTCTAATTCTTCGTCGCAAGCCGCTCTGCTAACATCTCTAACAGCTTAGAATTCAACGATTCCTGCCGCTCTATGAGCTTGTCAATCCTGACGAACATCTCCTTGACGAAGTCCTCCCCGACCATATGCTGGACAAATCGTGCATTCAAACCATTCCCAACCTGGGTGCCCGCCGCATGTTGGATTGATAGAATCATTGGGTCCGCGCTTAGAAGGGAATCGATGGTAACACGATGGAAATCAGCTAGTGCCTTTAGCTTATCCATGTCGGGTAAAGAGTGACCCGACTCGTATCGTCCGTAGGTCGTTGGGTCTACGTGCAGGATATCAGCGACTTGCTCGCGAGTGGCACCGTTCACTTCACGCAGTCGGCGCAGTTTTAGGCCCAATAGTTCTTTGTTCATGGCGGGTTCAGCAATGAGAGTGAGCGGTGCGAAGATCGCATGAATAATGCACTCGCTGCATGCCAACGGGGCCGATGGTCGCCGTGTTTTGCATCACCACCAACTTCATGCGCCATGACAACCTACAGCACCACTTCACTCAAGAAACTCATCATCTTCACCCAATCCGCCCGGCTTGGCATGTTACTCCTACTCGGAGCATCCTTATACAGTTGTTCCAAGAATGCTGGGGACACCGCCCTGCCCCAAGCCGCCCAAACGGAGACCAGGCACCACAACGAGTTTGAGCCGCACATGGATCAAATAGTGCCTATTCTTCGCGAAGCGCAGATCAGGAAGGACCAATGCAGCCTTGGAGCACGAGACGAGAACCCTGAAAGGCCACTGGAAGAGGCCAAATGGCTGGCGGAGGCACTCATGAACTATGAAAAGGGTGATGCCACTCGACACGGATTCGATTGGGTCAGTGGTTCGGTGGATTATACCTTTCCTGTGCATGTAAAGGATGACGGCTCAATTTGGTTGTATGAGCAGGACCTTTGGAGCAGTTATGCCGCCGCAATGAGCGAGATTGAGAATGCGGTTGGCACCTCAAGAGTGTATAGCATAGACCATGAGGTTGTTGGCATATCGAATGGTCTTGCCAATATGCGAATCACTTGGTTGGATGGGTCAGTTGCCAGCGAGCAATGGTCGGTACTGGGATTGAACGGTTCCGGCTGCCATGATGTGGACGACGCAGCAAGTCTTATTAGATGGCTCCTTCACATTAACTTTCACGGCGAAATGCCATCAGACAATGCATTCTATGTGAATATAACTCCGCCGGTGGTTGTTACCCCGAATCAGCAGACACAACCCAATAGCTTCGGTTACTCATGCTTCTATGGAACAACAGTCGCTCAAGGTGGAGCGGAATTATTGCTAAATGTTCCGCTTTTCTCGAATTCAGTTTGTTTTCCCTACCGTTGGGAGCAATTCGTTCGCGCTCGCGAAGTCGCGAGAGAGCACATACTGGCCGCAGGTTGGCCTGCGGAGTATGTACCGATGCAAGAATCCTGTGGCTGGGGCGGCTATTATGTTGGGCCAATTGGCATTCCTTGCTATCCCGTAGCGTACTACTACCACCAGTACCAGTATCGACTTGCGCGTCTTGTCATCAACGATTTTCAATGAAGCTCTCTAGGGCCGTAGTCGCAATTATTTTCGGGGTCATTGCTGTGCTGCACGACGCAGCCGCTTCCTCCTGTACTAGCGTTAGTGATGGCTTGTTCAGCAACCAAACGACGTGGAATTGCGGTTGCGACCCAGCCACATGCGATACACTGATTATCTCACACAACTTGACGCTGTCCGTTGCCTATTCGATTCAGGCGCAACACCTCACGATCACAAGTACGGGACAGATTTCCTCCTCCGCGCAGCTCTGGCTGGAAGCAGAGCTTCTGAACTATGGCAATCTTGTAGCCGACAGACTGCTCCTGTCACAGCCGGGACATTTGCACAACGAAGGCAGCATTAACGCAGAGCACTTCGAAACTAACGTCTGTGGCTTTGATAATCTTGGATCGATAACAGCGGATGACACGCTTTGGATGTACTGCCCTTGGATGGTGAACAACCTTGGAGCGCTATCCGCCGAAACCATGCTCCTGGCCATCATGCGAAATGAGGGCGAAATATCCACTGGAAGGCTCCACTGCGGAACCTTGCAGAACTACGGCAACGTGCAGGCGAGGCATGCGGATCTCTCAACCTGTGACCTGTACAACAATGGGCTGTTTCAGTCCGATACGATTCACTTGGCCAATCACATAGAGAACGACGCGCAAGGGGCCATCACATGTGACTGCTTCATTCAGCTGGCGAACTTCGAAAATCGCGGAACGTTGCGAGTCCATGGTGTCTGGCTCAACGGTGACGGCACCGCAGAGGCCGACTCGCGCCTTTACCTTGGATCGGTGAATGAAACCAGAAACTTCATCAACGCCAACGGGAGTGAGTTGCGAGGGTCATCGACTCTTTGCATACTTGAGAATTCTGAGAATCACGGTTTGGTGAGTGGCCCGATAGGCATCTGCGACATGACCTCTTCCTTGACTACTTCACCCTTCATGGATGTGCATGACGGAGACACCCAGCCGCCAATTTTTCAATGCCCCAATGGACCCTGTGGTTGGACAGCGATTCTGGAAGAGGAATCGACGAATGGCACTACCCTCATTCCAAACCCCAATGAGGGTCGGTTCACGCTACAGTTGGGTGACTTCGCTACACGCACCCACTCTTTGGAGCTACTTGACGCTTGGGCCCGCGTGACTTGGAGTAGCTTGGGGCCATTCATGGAGTCGGTAAACTGCGCTCTGGGACTATTGCCAAAAGGTGCATACGTGCTCCTTGGTAAGGACCGTATTGGCATGCAACTCTTTTACGCTCGGGTCATTATCGCGAAATAGGCAGCTATTCAAGCTCATGGCCGCAGTACGCGCTTGATCACCTCTTCGCCATCGATGCGCAAACGGATGAAGTAGGTGCCTGCTGCCTCTGGCAAGCGCACGCGCAAACTGTTGGCGATGCGCAGCGTGGACGTGTTCACTTGCGCGCCACGAGCATCGTGAATCGCCAAGAGAACGATGCTCTTCACGCTTTCGGCGGTGATCGTCACCCAGCCATCGCTCGTCGGGTTCGGCGCCACGCGCACGCGATCACGCGCCGGTGCTGCAATGCCAGCCGGACCGAGGAAGAGTGAATCGGCCGCGACCAAGGAAGGTGAGCGGTCGCTGGCCTCCAGCATGTCGCGGAAGGCGTTGATCTCCGGATGGTCGTGGCTGAACATCTCCTGGTTCCATGCGGGCGGAACGGGCTGGTACCACACGCGGGCGAAGGCGCGCAGCGCATCGGGCACGCCGGTGATGGGCACATGGTAGCGCACCACGTCGGCGCCTGTGCCTTCCTCGCCGAAGGCATTGCGGTTGAAGTCGATGTCGCTCGCGGGAACGCCGGCCACGCGCGTGGTGTCGTATGCGTAATGCGTGCTGGTGAATCCGACCGGCGCTAAACGGTTATCCTTGATCGGGTCCTTGGCGCGCTCGAGCACAGTGGTGGGATCGCCGTTCACATCGCCCATCACCAGCTCGTAGATCTGCACTTGGCTGTTGCTGCTGATCACATCGTAGTGCGGCTCATAGGGCGTGTCGTGGCCCTCCACTTCATACTCGCTGTTCAGCAACCCGCTCTTGAAAACGGTATCGCCTTCAGCAGCTAGCACGATGAACTCCACGAAAGCCCGCCGCGAAGGGTAGCCGCTGGGGAAGCGATGCCCGGCCTTGTTCTCCAGGCGCAGCGCGAAGTAGGCCGTGTCAGCCGTACGGTCGAGCAGATTGAGTTGCGCATCGAGCGTGTGGTGGCGCAGCAAGCGCTCAGTGCGCGTGATGGTGCTATCGAACTGCAGGTCCGTCGCCGGGATGTTCAGCGCGTCCTTGTTCTGCTTCAGCAGCCGCAGCATGTGCGTGTTGCCGCCCACCAGATGATGCAGCCCGAACGGCGACTGCGGATTCAGGAAGGGGTATTCCGCCGCGAGCAGGATGCCGTCGTTGATGCGTGGCATGTGGCAGGTGTTGCACTGCGTGCCGTTCGCGCTATAAACGCTGTTGAGCCATTCATGGTAAGTGGCCTGCTCCACGAAACGATCACCAGTGAATTCGCCTTCGAGGTCCACGGTCTCGGTGATCAGCGTGTGGCAGCCCGCGCACACCTTGCTGTTCACGATGTGGCTGCCGAAGCCCGGCGTGAAGCGCACGAAGAACTCCATGATCGCGGGGTTGATCTGGTCGTCGCTGTATGGGCCATAGACGCGCGCCGAATCGAACTCCAATGCGCCGCTGAAGAAGGTGCCAGCGGTGGCTTCGCTCTGCATGTGGCAGCTCAAGCAGCTCACGCCGTCCATGCCCAAGCGGCTCGTATCGAGGTGCGCGAGTGTGAAGGGCGCGTTGCCCAGCATGCGCTCCTCGTGCATGCCCAGTGGCGCATGGCAGCCCAGGCACTTGTTCTGCAGCGCATCGGCGTGGGCTGGATTCACCAGCGACTCGTGCCGAACCTTGGCGCGCCAGAAGGGGTCGCGCGCGCTGTTGGCCATCATGGTGCTGCGCCAATCGTCCACCACGTTCACATCGCGGCCCTGCGCATCGATGCTCGCTTGGCCTAGCAGGTCGCGCCCGTGGCAGCCCGCGCAGCGTCCGGCGGTGGTGAAATAGGTGCCCACGAGAACCGTAAGGCTATCGGCGCTGCGCAGGAGCGAGAGTTCCAATCGCCCGTGAGGACCGAGCATGGGCCGCATGGCGAAGTCCCAGGCCGAGAGCAGCAGCACCAGCAGCACCGCAGAGCCGAGCACGATGGTCTTCTTCCGCATGTTCAGTGGCGCAAGGTAGAAGGCCGGGGCATGGCTGTTGGCCTGATCCCCGTCAGTACGGAACACCGGCTTTCGCACACGGTTCACCATCAGCCATGCGTTGTGGGAAGTTGGCAGCCCTGACCGCAACGGCGCCACAGCGCCCGGATACATTCGCACCATGCGTTCGCACCTGCTTCTCATTGGCCTCTTCCTTTCGAGCATCGCCTTTCCGCAAGGCGCCGAGCCTTTCGTTGATCATTGGGATGCGAAGCAGACCGTGAAGAAGAGCGAGGGCCTCATGGTGAATGGCCGTGAGTGGGGCGAGTGGAAGTTCTATGACCGGCAGGGCGTGCTGGTGGAGCAGAGCGAGTTCAGGGCCGGTGAGCGCGATGGCCGCGTGCGCATCTACTATGATGGCAAGCAATTGCAGCACGATGGCTTCATGCGTCGCGGCGTGCAGGACAGCACCATCACCAGCTACTACGCCAGCGGACAGGTGATGGAGCGAGGGTCCTACAAGAAGGGCGTGAAAGAAGGTCCGTGGGAGTATTTCTATCCCGATGGCAAGCCGATGCTGATGGAGCGTTGGAGCCTGGGCATCGCCGTGGTGATCGATGCGTGGGACAACAAGGGCGAGCAAACGGTGACCAAGGGCGATGGCTACGTGCGCACGCTCTTCCCCAGTGGCGCGGTGAGCGAGGAGAAGAACTACAAGGCCGGCGTGCCCGATGGCATGCAAACGGAATATTGGCCGGCGGGCAACATCAAGTCGCAAGGGCCCTGCACCGGCGGCTTGCGCAACGGCCTGTGGAAGTGGGTGGGCAGCAACGGCAAGCCGGAGAAGGAAGCGGCCTACGTCGCGGGGAAATTGCACGGCACCTACACTGCCTACCGCACAGATGGAACGGTGGATGTGACCGGCTGGCACAAAGCCGAGAAGAAGGACAGCACATGGACTTGGTTCTATGCGAAGGGCAAGCCCGAAATGAGCGGGCCTTTCAAGGATGACCTGCGCGATGGCGTCTGGAAGAATTGGTACATCAACGGCCAGTTGCAGAGCACCGGCGCCTTCAAGGCCGACAAGGAGCAGGGCGAGTGGATCTACTATTACGAAGGCGGACAACTCTGGAAGAAAGGCGCCTTCAACGAAGGACAGAAGACCGGCACATGGACCACGCGCTACGAGAAAGGGCAGAAGCTGCAAGAGGGTCCGTATGTGAATGGCAAAGAGGATGGTCTGTGGCAGAGCTGGTTCGAGAATGGCAAGCCGAAAACGGAGGGGAGTTTCAAGCAAGGCCGCATGAACGGGCTATGGGAAGGATACTTCCCCGATGGCAATCCCGATTACGAGGGCTGGTACCAGGACGACCTGAAGCACGGTGCTTGGAAGCTCTTCTTCGATCCCGGCGAAGGCAAGATTCCCGGCGGCCGCGTGCGCCAAGAGGGCAGCTACGACCAAGGCCGCAAGAGCGGGCGCTGGATCAGCTACAGCGTGAATGGCACGCCAATCAGCGAAGGGCTGTACAGCAACGGCAATCCCACGGGCAAGTGGACCTACTTCGACGATGCCGGCGTGAAGATGCGCGAGCAGGAACTCCTTAACGGCGACCCGCACGGCAACTGCAAGGTGTACGACCAGCGCGGCCGCGTGGTGCAAGAGATGAACTACCGCAACGGCCGTCTGCACGGCACCAGCACCACTTACGATCGCAACGGCAAGCCCACGAAATCGGTGGAATACGAGGATGGGCAGATCAAGAAGGCCGAGCCGCCGAAAGCGCAGCCGCAGCAGAG
>JBATND010000234.1:0-5148 GCA_049290175.1 Flavobacteriales bacterium
GTACAAGCGCATCCGCTACAAGGGGATCGTGTGCGATCGCTGTGGCGTAGAGGTAACCGAGAAGAAGGTGCGCCGCGAGCGCATGGGCCACATCCAGCTGGTGGTGCCCGTGGCCCACATCTGGTACTTCCGCAGCCTGCCCAACAAGATCGGCTACTTGCTGGGCCTGCCCACCAAGAAGCTCGACCAGATCATCTACTACGAACGGTACGTAGTGATCAGCGCCGGCAAGGCCGTGAACAAGGAGGGCAACCCGGTGCAATACCTCGACTTCCTCACCGAAGAAGAGTACTTGGATATCGTTGAGCAACTGGGTAAGGACAACCAGTACCTCGATGACAGCGACCCGAACAAGTTCATCGCCAAGATGGGCGCGGAGGGGCTGCACGACCTGCTGAAGCGCCTCGACCTCGACAGCCTGAGCTACGACCTGCGCCACAAGGCCAACACCGAGACCAGCCAACAGCGCAAGAACGAAGCGCTCAAGCGCCTGAACGTCGTGGAAGCCTTCCGCGACGCCAACTCGCGCCGCCCGAACAATCCCGAGTGGATGATCGTGAAGGTGGTGCCGGTGATCCCACCCGAGCTGCGTCCGTTGGTTCCTTTGGATGGCGGCCGTTTCGCTACCAGCGATTTGAACGACCTCTACCGCCGCGTGATCATCCGCAACAACCGCTTGAAGCGCTTGGTGGAGATCAAGGCTCCGGAGGTGATCCTGCGCAACGAGAAGCGCATGTTGCAGGAGGCCATCGACAGCCTCTTCGACAACAGCCGCAAGAGCAGCGCCGTGAAGAGCGAGAGCAACCGCCCGCTGAAGTCACTGAGCGATTCGCTCAAGGGCAAGCAGGGCCGTTTCCGCCAGAACCTGCTCGGTAAACGCGTTGATTACAGCGCCCGTTCCGTGATCGTGGTGGGTCCCGAGCTGAAGCTGCACGAGTGCGGTCTTCCGAAGGACATGGCCGCTGAGCTCTTCAAGCCGTTCATCATCCGCAAGCTAATCGAGCGGGGCATTGTGAAGACGGTGAAGAGCGCGAAGAAGATCGTGGACAAGAAGGAGCCCGTGGTGTGGGACATCCTGGAGAACGTGCTCAAGGGCCACCCTGTGCTCCTGAACCGTGCCCCCACGCTGCACCGCCTCGGCATCCAGGCCTTCCAGCCCAAGCTCATCGAGGGCAAGGCCATCCAGCTGCATCCGCTGGTCTGCACCGCCTTCAACGCTGACTTCGACGGTGACCAGATGGCCGTTCACGTGCCGCTGGGCAACTCGGCCATCCTGGAAGCGCAGCTGCTCATGCTCGCCAGCCACAACATCCTGAACCCGGCCAACGGCGCGCCCATCGCGGTGCCCAGCCAGGACATGGTGCTCGGCCTCTACTACATCACCAAGGGCCGCAAGAGCGACGCTGAACGCAAGATGAAGGGCGAAGGCATGACCTTCTACAGCCCCGAGGAAGTGATCATCGCCTACAACGAAGGCCGCCTCGACCTGCACACCTGGTTGAAGCTCCGCTGGATGAACCCGAAGACGGGCAAGGCCGAGATGATCGAGACCACCTGCGGGCGCACGCTCTTCAACGAAGTGGTGCCCGATGAGTGCGGCTTCATCAACGACGTGCTCACCAAGAAGGCGCTCCGCGACATCATCGGCATGGTGATGAAGGAGACCGGTGTGGCCCGTGCCGCGCAATTCCTCGACGACATCAAGGAACTGGGCTTCATGAGCGCCTTCCGTGGCGGCTTGAGCTTCAACCTCGACGACGTGGTGGTGCCCGACAACAAGGAGAAGGTGGTGAAGGCCGCCCAAACCGAGGTGGATGAGGTCACCAACAACTACGAGATGGGCCTCATCACCAACAATGAGCGCTACAACCAGACCATCGACATCTGGACGCACACCAACAGCAAGGTGACCTTCTCGCTGATGGAGCGCATCAAGAGCGATAAGCAGGGCTTCAACTCCATCTACATGATGATGGACAGTGGCGCCCGCGGCTCCAAAGAGCAGATCCGTCAGCTCAGCGGCATGCGCGGACTGATGGCCAAGCCCCAGAAGAGCGGCGGCGGCGGCGGTCAGGACATCATCGAGAACCCGATCCTCTCGAACTTCAAGGAGGGCCTCTCCATCTTGGAGTACTTCATTTCCACCCACGGTGCGCGTAAGGGTCTTGCAGATACAGCTCTGAAGACCGCCGACGCCGGTTACCTCACCCGCCGACTCGTTGACGTGGCGCAGGACGTGGTGATCACCAACGATGATTGCGGAACCCTTCGCGGTTTGGTGGCCACTGCCCTCGTGAAGAACGAGGAGGTGGTGGAATCGCTCGCGGACCGCATCCTCGGCCGTGTGGCGGTGCATGATGTGTACCACCCGCAGACCGGTGAGTTGATTGTGAATAGCGGCGACCTCATCACGGAGGATGTCGCAGCGGCCATCGGCAAGAGCCCGATCGAAGAAGTGGAGATCCGCAGCGTGCTCACTTGCGAACAGAAGCAAGGTGCTTGCGGGAAATGCTATGGCCGTAACCTGGCCACTGGCCGCATGGTGCAGCTGGGCGAGGCGGTCGGCGTGATCGCAGCGCAGAGCATCGGCGAACCGGGAACACAGCTCACGCTGCGAACCTTCCACGTGGGTGGTGTTGCTGGCAAGATCACCGAGCAGAGCGAGATCCGCGCGAAGTACGACGGCATCCTGGAGATCGACGAGCTGCGCACCGTGAAGCGGAAGGACCGCAAAGGCGAAGACGCCGAAGTGGTCATCAGCCGCAGCACCGAGATGCGCATCGTGGATGCCAACACCGGCATCGTGCTCACCACAAGCAACATGCCCTACGGCGCCTACTTGTATGTGAAGGGCGGAAAGGCCATCAAGAAGAACGACCTGATCTGCACCTGGGACCCCTACAACGCGGTCATCATCTCCGAATTCGCTGGTACGCTCGCCTTCGAGAGCATCGAAGAGAACGCGACCTTCCGTGAGGAGATCGACGAACAGACGGGCTTCGCGGAGAAGGTGATCATCGAGAGCCGCGACAAGCGGAAGAACCCGACGATCCGCATCATGGACACCAAGGGCAAGGAGGAGTTGAAGACCTACAGCCTGCCCGTTGGCGCCCACATCATCGTGAAGGAAGGCCAGAAGATCGAAGCCGGCGATGTGCTGGTGAAGATTCCGCGCAGCAGCGGCAAGGGCGGTGACATCACGGGTGGTCTGCCTCGCGTAACCGAGCTCTTCGAGGCCCGGAACCCGAGCAACCCCGCCATCGTGAGCGAGATCGACGGCATCATCTCCTACGGCAAGATCAAGCGGGGTAACCGTGAGATCTTCGTGGAGAGCCGCACCGGCGAGAAGAAGACCTACATGGTGCCGCTCAGCAAGCACATCCTTGTGCAGGAGAACGACTTCGTGAAGGCCGGTCAGCCGTTGAGCGACGGTTCCATCAGCCCCGGCGACATCCTCGACATCCAAGGCCCCACGCGTGTGCAGGAATACCTCGTGGATGAAGTTCAGGACGTGTACCGCATGCAGGGTGTGAAGATCAACGACAAGCACTTCGAGGTGATCGTTCGCCAGATGATGCGCAAGGTCGAGATCGAGGATCCGGGCGATACCCGCTTCTTGGAGCGCCAGAGCGTGAACAAGGTGGACTTCATGGAGGAGAACGACAACATCTACGACAAGATGGTGGTCACCGATGCTGGCGACAGCACCTCCTTGAAAGAGGGTCAGATGGTGAGCATGCGCAAGCTGCGCGACGAGAACAGCGGGCTGAAGCGCAAAGACGCCAAGCTCGTTGAAGCACGTCCTGCGAAGCCGGCCACCGCGCGCACCATGCTCCAAGGCATCACCCGCGCATCGCTGCAGACCGAGAGCTTCATCAGTGCGGCATCCTTCCAAGAAACCACCAAGGTGCTGAACGAGGCTGCCGTGAGTGCCAAGGAAGACCACCTGAAGGGCCTGAAGGAGAACGTGATCGTAGGCCACCTGATCCCTGCCGGAACCGGTGCGCGTGCTTATCAAGGCACCTTCGTGGCCAACAAGGACGAGTACCAGCGTTTGGTGTCCGAGCGCCTCGAGGAGCAGGAAGTGAATGAGTAAAGCTGAAAGTTGAAATCGGAAAGCTGAAAGAGGAGAGCGTTATTTCCATTTTCAGCTTTCCACTTTCATCTTTCTTATTCCCAGAACCATGGCCGACGATAAGAACCAACCCCGACCCAACCAGCTGAACATCGAGATCAGCGAGGAGGTGGCCGATGGCGTTTACAGCAACCTCGCCATCATCACCCACAGCAACTCGGAGTTCGTGCTCGATTTCGTGCGCGTGATGCCCGGCGTGCCCAAGGCCAAGGTGCGCTCGCGCATCCTGCTCACGCCGCAGCATGCCAAGCGCCTCATGCGCGCATTGGCCGACAACATCCAGAAGTTCGAGCAGGTGCATGGCCAGATCCGCGAAACGGAGATGCCCGAGATTCCGATGAATTTCGGCGGGCCCGCAGCGCAGGCTTAAGCAAGATCAAATTCGTTGAAGCCCTTCCAGATCGGAGGGGCTTCTTCGTTCCGTCTCAGAACGGCATGCCCTTCAGCCGCTCCATCACGCTCGCATCGGCGCATTGCTTCTTCAGTTCCCGCTCAACATGGCGCGCATAGCCGTCATCGGCATAGCCATGCTGGATCAAGTGAAGCTCAAGCAGGAAACCATCCACTGCTTCCCACAACTCCTCAGAAGGCCGCTTGCCCCAAGGCAGCCTCTCATAGTCGCCTTTTACGGATTCGTATGCATCGAGCAGGTCGTGGGTGATCATCGCAGGCAAATGATGAGAGGTATATGAAAGCGCACATTCACAGGTTTGCCGCGCTGGTAGCCAGGTCGCCACTTGGGCAAGGAAACCATGAGTGTCTTTGTTCTGGTGACCCAGTTCGTGTCGTCACTAGGGTTGATGACAATGTCGCAGATGCTCCCATCTCGCTGAACGGTGAAAGCGATGTTCGTTCGCCCGATTACGTGCTGTGGAGCGGAGACGGCCTTTGCTAGATAGCGATGGAGTTCCATGGCACCACCAGGGAACTCTGGCATTCGCTCGGCGATGGTGAAGACTCTCGCCGTATCGCTGCAGTAGGGGTCTTGGCCATGCGTCTTGGTGATGAACGTG
>JBATND010000235.1:0-7089 GCA_049290175.1 Flavobacteriales bacterium
GAGGGGGGGATTCGAACCCCCGGTACAGTTTAACCCGTACGGCAGTTTAGCAAACTACTGGTTTAAGCCACTCACCCACCTCTCCGTGAGCTGAAAAGAACGTCCCCTTTTTTCAAGGGTGCGCAAATATAGTCGGGCATTCCGCATGGAGAAGTCGCGCGGTTGCGGACGGCTACATTTGCCGCCCACAAAAATCACCCAGCATGGCCCGCGAAGTCGTCATCGTATCAGCAGCACGCACTCCAATTGGCAGTTTCGGCGGAAGCCTGGCTGATGTTTCAGCGACCAAACTGGGCGCAGCCGCCATCCAAGGCGCCTTGGCCAAGGCCGGCGTGAAGCCCGAGGACGTGAACGAAGTGATCATGGGGAGCGTGCTACAAGCCAATCTGGGACAGGCACCCGCACGCCAAGCGGCCAAATTCGCTGGGTTGCCCAACGAAGTGGCTTGCACCACAGTGAACAAGGTTTGCGCCAGCGGCATGAAGGCGATCATGATGGCGGCACAGGACATCATGCTGGGCGATGCCGACATCGTAGTGGCAGGCGGCATGGAGAACATGAGCCAGACGCCCTTCTACATGGAAAAAGCGCGCTACGGCTATCGCTACGGTCACGGCCAACTTATTGATGGCATCGTGAAGGATGGCCTCACCGATGTGTACCACCAGACGGCCATGGGCGTAAGCGCCGACAACACTGCCAAGGAGCACGGCATTACCCGCGAGGAGCAGGACACATTCGCCATCGAGAGCTATAAGCGCAGCGCTGCGGCATGGGCTGCAGGCAAATTCAAGGATGAGGTAGTGCCTGTGACCGTGCAGACCCGCAAGGGCGACGTGGTGGTTAGCGAGGACGAAGAGTACAAGAATGTCAACTTCGATAAGCTGCCTGCACTGAAGGCGGTATTCACGAAGGACGGCACCGTGACCGCCGCGAATGCCAGCACGATCAACGATGGAGCTGCTGCGCTCGTGCTCATGAGCGCTGAGAAAGCGAAGGCCCTTGGACTGAAGCCGATTGCACGCATCGTGAGTTATGCCGATGCCGAGCAGGCGCCCGAATGGTTCACCACCACACCTGCCAAGGCCCTGCCCCGCGCAGTGGAGAAGGCCGGATTGAAGATGAACGACCTCCAATTCGTGGAACTAAATGAGGCCTTCAGCGTGGTGGGCATCGTGAACACCCGTCTTATGCAGCTCGATCCTGCCAAGGTGAACGTGAACGGTGGCGCGGTCTCGCTCGGCCATCCGCTGGGATGCAGTGGCGCGCGCATCATCGTCACGCTGATCAACGTGCTGAAGCAGAACAACGCGCGCTACGGCGGCGCAGGAATTTGCAACGGCGGCGGTGGAGCGAGCGCGATGGTGATCGAGGCACTTTAAGCACGAAGCCCAACCTACTCCACTTCTTCCAGATGCAACGCGTGCAGCATGCGATGCAGTACTGGTGAGAGGAACACAGCAACAGCGCTCAGCAGCGCTATGCCGCTGTATAGCGCGTAATACGCAGCGAACCACTTCGCGCCATCGGTGCTGAGCACATCAACAGGCCCCATGCCGCTCAGGATCATGCTCGCATTGAGGAAGGCATCGACGAATGGAAGGGCTGCGAAGTGCATATAGCCCCAGACACCAATTCCCACGGAGAACGCCACCAGCAAGAGCGCATAGCTCAGGTGCCGCATCAATCGAATGGCGAAGCGCGCTCGGCTGATCAGCGGTCTGGTGCGGTGCTCATACATGCCTCCAAAGTAATCGCCCATCAACAGTGCTTCGTTGAGCCGTACATACTGCGCACGGTTCATTGCCATGCGGCGCCCGGCAACTTCGCAGCGGGAACACCGCCATGAAAGCCATCTGGACCATCGGCCTGCTCATCCTCAGCAACGCCTTCATGACGCTCGCGTGGTACGGCCACCTGCGCTTCAAGGACTATGACTGGGGCAAGGGACTCGGCCTCTTCGCCATCATCGGCATCAGCTGGGGCATCGCCTTCTTCGAATACGTGCTGCAAGTGCCTGCCAACCGGATCGGGAGCAACTTGCATGGCGGTCCATTCACCTTGGTGCAATTGAAGGTGATTCAAGAGGTGATCACCTTGAGCGTATTCACCATCTTCACCCTCGTCGCTTTCAAGCATGAGGCGCTCAAATGGAATCATGCGTTGGCTGCGGTATTTCTGGTGGCGGCGGTGTGGTTGGTGTTCAAGAAATAGCAAATGCACTTCCCCCTCTTCGGCGAACTGGTCGTGATCCTTGCGTTAGCGGCGGGGATCCTGCTGCTGTTCCGCCGTTTCAGGTTGCCGGGGATCCTCGCCTTCATCCTCACTGGCATGATCGCGGGCCCGCACGGCTGGGGCTGGGTGAAGGAGGTGAATGAAGTGACCGCGCTGGCCGAGATCGGTGTGGTCTTCCTGCTATTCGTCATCGGCATGGAGTTCAGCCTGAAGAAGCTCGCGAGCCTTGGCAAGACCGTGTTCCTCGGTGGCACATTGCAGGTAGGGCTCACCATCGCCGGCGTTGGCGCAGTGCTGCATGCCTTCGGTGTGCGCACAGAGAGCGCGGTCTTCATCGGCTTCCTCGTGTGCCTGAGCAGCACCGCCATCGTGCTGCGCGTGCTGCAGGAGAAAGGCCGCATGGACAGCGCACCCGGTCGCGTGGCCACCGCCATCCTCATCTTCCAAGACATCATCGTGGTGCCCATGATGCTGGTGACGCCGCTTCTCGCGGGCCAGAGCCAGGACATCACCATGGACCTGCTGAAGCTCTTGGGCAAGATGGCCTTGCTGCTCGTTGCCGTTTTCCTCGGCGGACGCTACATCGTTCCCAAGCTGTTGCGTGCAGCCATCAAAGGGCGCGGCAACGAGCTCTTCATCATCACCATCGTCGTGATCTGCTTCGCGGCGGCCTTCACCACACAGGCCATGGGGCTGAGCCTTGCACTCGGCGCCTTCTTCGCGGGCCTGGTGATCAGCGAGACCGAGCACGCCTACCACGCCACCGGCATCGTACAGCCCTTCCACGAGCTCTTCCTCAGCTTCTTCTTCGTCTCCATCGGGATGCTGGTGGACCTGCAGATCTTCATCGATGCGCCGCTCACCATCATCGCGCTCTTCGCCGGCGCCACCGTGCTGAAGATCGGCGCAGCACTGCTCGCTGTCTGGGTGCTGCGCTATCCCTTGCGCACGGCTATGCACAGCGCGCTCGGGCTATTCCAATTGGGCGAGTTTGGCTTCGTGCTGGCCATACCCGGCCTGAAGCTGGGACTGCTCTCCGAAGACCACTATCAGTTCTTCCTCGCCGTGGCCATCCTTGGCATGGCCACCACGCCGTACATGCTCAACAGCAGCGAGCGCATCGTGCGGAAGGTGTTCCTGCAATTCGTTCCCGCCAACGTGAGCAACCGCCTCGATAGCCTCATGCGCGTGAAGCGTGAACAGGAAAAGAAAATGGCCGGTGTGCTCAAGGACCATGTAGTGATCATCGGTTTCGGTTTGAATGGCCAGAACGTGGCCACTGCCGCCATGGAGAGCGGCATACGCTGCGCTGTGGTTGAAGAGGATCCCGACTTGGCGCGCAAGGCACAGGCGGTGGGCCTTCCCGTGCTGCACGGCGATGCCACAAACGACCATGTGCTGCATGAGGCCCATGTGGAGCGCGCGCGCGTGGTGGTGGTGGCGATCAGCGATCCCGAGGCGAGCAAGAAGATCGTGGCTGGCATCCGCGCCATCAGCAGCACGGTGTACATTCTCGTGCGCACGCGTTATGTGCGCGAGATCCAAGCGAACCTCGACGCTGGCGCCAACGAGGTGATCCCCGAGGAATTCGAGACCAGCATCGAGATCTTCTACCGCGTGCTGCGCAAGTACCTGGTGCCCGAGCAGCGCATCCAAGACCTCGTAGCCCGCATCCGCGGCGACCATTACGGCATGCTGCGTGGCGTGAGCACCACACCCGAAAAGGCCAAGGCTGAAGGACTCACCATTCCGGGCGTCGAGATTGCCACCCTGCCCGTGACCTTGGGCCGCGGCAAAGTGGTGGGCCGAACCGTGGCCGAGATCGCGCTGCGCGAGAAGTTCGGCATCACGGTGCTCGCCATCCGCCGCAAAGGGCGCTACATCACCAACGTGAGCGGCAGCACGCGCATCCTCACCGACGATGTGCTCTACCTGCTGGGCAGCCCCGATGCGATCGTGCGGCTGGATCAGGAGCTGAGGTAAGAATCGAATGGCATCTGGGGTCTGCGTGCGAGGCCCAGCCCTCTTGGTGAGGGTTGCACTGCCCCGCACGTGATCAACCGGCCTCCCGATACCTTCGCCGCCATGTCGCCCCAAGAGCTCGCCGAGAAAGTGGTGTCGCGCATGTACGACCACGACCCGTTCAGCATCTGGCTGGGCATCGAGCGCATGCTGGTGCAGCCCGGCGCGTGCGTGCTGCGCCTGACGGTGCGCGAAGAGATGCTCAACGGCTTCGCCATCGCGCACGGCGGCATCACCTATTCGCTGGCCGATAGCTGCCTGGCCTTCGCCAGCAATAGCCACGGCATACAGAGCGTGAGCGTGGAGACCAGCATCAGCCACACCAAGCCCGTGAAGGCCGACGACGTGCTCACCGCCACCAGCGAGGAGAAGAGCCTCTCTCGCGGCATCGGCATCTACTACATCACCGTAACGAACCAGCGCGGCGATCAAGTGGCCCTCTTCAAGGGTACCGTGTACCGCACCGGCAAACCCTGGTTCCCCGACGAACAACCTCAGACATAGATGAAGGAAGCCTTTCTCGTTGACGCCATCCGCACACCCATTGGCAGTTTCGCCGGAACGCTGGCACCAGTTCGCGCCGATGACCTCGCAGCCCATGCGCTGCGCGAGTTGATGAAGCGCAGTCCATCACTCGATCCAGCCGTCATCGACGATGTGATCCTGGGCTGCGCCAACCAAGCGGGCGAGGACAACCGCAACGTGGCGCGCATGGCGCTGCTCCTGGCAGGTCTGCCCGTGACCGTGCCCGGCGAAACGGTGAACCGCCTCTGCGCATCGGGCATGAGCGCTGTAGTTGGCGCTGCGCGAGCCATCGCCGCCAACAATGGCGATGTGTTCATCGCTGGCGGCGTGGAGCACATGACGCGCGGCCCCTGGGTGATGAATAAGACCAGCACCCCTTATGGCCGCGATGCGCAACTCTTCGACAGCAGCTTCGGATGGCGCTTCGTGAACCCGCGCATGAAGGAGCAGTATGGGGTGGATGCCATGGGCGAGACCGCCGAGAACCTGCTCGACGCCAACCCCATCAGCCGCGAGGACCAGGACCGCTTCGCTCTTTGGAGCCAGCAGAAGGCCGCAGCGGCTCAAGCCAGCGGAAGGCTCGCTCAGGAAATCGCCCCCGTGTCAATCCCTCAGCGCAAAGGCGACCCGGTGCTCTTCGCGCACGACGAATTCGTGAAGCCGAAGTCAACCGCCGAAGCATTGGCCGCGCTGAAGCCCGCCTTCCGGAAGAACGGAACTGTGACCGCCGGAAACGCCAGCGGATTAAATGATGGAGCTGCCGCCATTCTAGTAGCTAGTGATCAAGGAATTAAGACGCATCAGCTGAAGCCTTTGGCGCGCATCGTAAGCAGCGCTGTGGTAGGTGTTGAACCGCGGATCATGGGCATCGGTCCGGTGAATGCTTCGAAGCTTGCCCTGAAGCGTGCGGGCCTCACCCTCGACCAGATGGACCTGCTCGAGTTGAACGAGGCCTTTGCCGCCCAGGTACTTAGCTGCACACGAAGCCTCGGCCTCGCCGACAACGACCCGCGCATCAATCCCAACGGCGGGGCCATTGCCTTGGGCCATCCGCTAGGCATGAGCGGAGCCCGGCTCCTGCAAACGGCAGCCATTGAGCTTCAGGCACTTGGAAAGCGCTACGCCCTCTGCACCATGTGCATAGGCGTGGGTCAGGGCTACGCCGTTGTGCTCGAACGCTGTTGAAATCTGTCCGTCGATCTGGCGCTACGCCGGTTTTCAGCCAATGCTAGCTTGGCCGCCCAATTTCACTGCTCCATGCTCCCTCAGGAACAGATCAACCTGTACATCGCCGAGCGCCCGGAATGGCAACGCAAGCTGCTCATTCGCCTGCGCCAGCTGATCCATACGGTAGATGAAGATGTCACCGAATCGTGGAAGTGGAACTCGCCGCACTTCGACCACGACGGCATCATGATCGGGTTGCAGGCTTTCAAAGAGCATGTGGCCGTTTGGTTCCACAAGGGCGCACTGGTTAAGGATTCCAAAGGCCTCTTCGAGCATCTGAAGAAGGATGAGGCGAAGGGCATGCGGTCCTACAAGCTGCGCGAAGGCGAGACCATCGACGAAAAGGCCTTTGTGGACCTGGTGAAGCAAGCCGTGAAGGTGAACCAGAGCGGCGCCAAGCTGGGCGACGCCAAGCCCACGCGCAAGGCGCTAGTGGTGCCGCCTGAGTTGGAGAACTGCTTGCGGAAGGACGAAGAAGCCTGGATGCACTGGGAGAAATTCAACTACACCCACAAGAAGGAATACGTGGAGTGGATCGAGGACGCCAAGCAGGACGAGACACGCAAGCGCCGTATCGCGCAGGCGCTGGAGATGATTCGCGAAGGCGTGGGAAAAGAGGACAAGCACAAGGTGTGAGCCGTCCGGCCGACGTCCCGTCGGCCGCAAACATGCCTTCTGCGGATGGAGAGTTGGTGAACGAAGAAGCCCCCCGATTGCTCAGGGGGCTTTCGTCTTCCTTGTGAATACGATTACTCGGCAGCAGCGGCGCTGTCCTTCTTCGCCGTATGCTTCGCAAAGCGCTTGTTGAACTTGTCAACACGGCCAGCGGTATCCACCAGCATCATCTTGCCGGTGTAGAACGGGTGGCTGGTGTGGCTGATATCGAGCTTCACCAGGGGGTACTCGTTGCCGTCCTCCCATTTCACGCTGTCCTTGGTGTTCGCGCAGCTCTTGCCCAGGAACATGTACTCGTTGCTCATGTCCTTGAAAACCACCGTTCGGTAGCTCTCGGGATGGATGCCTTTCTTCATGGCCTTGTCTCGTTAATGCCGCCCTTTCGCGAGCGGGGCGCAAATGTAG
>JBATND010000236.1:0-4571 GCA_049290175.1 Flavobacteriales bacterium
ATCCTCGGTCGTGTTTCGAAGGAGGACGTCACCTCCTTCAACGGCCGCAGCTACATCTGGGAGGCCATCGGCGATTGGCTGGCCACCGACCGCACCGGGATACTGTTCGGCAACGGGTACAAGGGACATTACGCCCTTCGGCTCTACGACCATGTTGCCGTGCTCTGGGGCACCGATCACAGCTACAACATCCATTCGCACAGCACATTCGCCGAGGTGCTCGTTTCGCAAGGCGTGCTGGGGGTACTGCTGCTGTACATCTTGTTCTGGAAGGGATTCAAGCACTATCGAGTCGAATACCTCGCCGGCGCCACGCAGGCCTCTGTCTTCGCCGGGTTGTGCTATCTGCTCTTCATCTGGCAGATCGACATCTTCTGCTACGGCACCGATCTCGGACATGTGATCCTGTTCAGCATGCTCGCACCGCTGTGCGTCCGCGGGGCAGCCGGACAAGCGAACCTCTTGAAATGAAGAAGCCCGCCAGCAGCGGGCTTCTCCTGAGGATATCCTTGCATCACAGTACGCTGATGCGCTGCTGGCTACGTTGGCCATCCTGCTCCACCACCACCACGTAAGTACCTGCGCTCATCTGCTCAGGAAGTTGGAAGCTCGATTGGCTGCCGGCCACGCGACCACTCCACACCAACTGGCCTTGCAAGCCCACAAGCTGAACGAAGGCCGGGGCATTGTCAGCGATTGCTACGGTGATCACTGAACCGCGCTCCACCGGATTCGGGAAGACATGCACGCCACCGGCTGCGGCAACCGCCGTGTTCTCCACGACGGTGGTGCTCAAGCACTGGTCATCGTTCTCCTTGATCAGGATGATCGACTTGTAGGGCTGCACGGTGACGGACCCGTGGTATAGGTTCCCGTTCACATCGCTCCAGCATCCGATCAGGTCGAAGTCCTGTGCCGAGGCTTGCTCGTTCACCACGATGATCTGGCGCTCGAAGGGATTCACCGGCACCGCCTGCACGCGCTCCAGCACCACATTGTCGAGGTAGTAGATGCCATCGGTGTAGCGGCACGTGAACATCAAGGAGCCTTGGTCGGTGCGGTCACTCTGGAAGATGTGCTCCACATCGCGGCGTTCGCTATCGTAGGAGTAATCACGTTCGCCCACGCGCCATGGGTTGTCGGCTTGGCTGTTGGCCTTGAAGCCCACCTTGAACTCGCCCATGATATCGCTCACCACGCTGAACTTCATGCGGTACCAAGCTCCGTTCTGGATGCCAACTGTGGTGCTATGCCTGAGGTTGTGCGTACCGTAAGTGGCGTTGCTGGTGAAGCTGTTCTTCAGGCATCCGTTGTCGAGGCGCGTGGTGTTGTGGGTGATCAGCCCTTGGCTGGGCCAGCCCGTCCAGCCATTCACGTTGCTGGCGAAGTTTCCGTTGGGCACCGCGACAGTCTCGAGCACTTGCGTCACGTTCATGCTCGGGAGGCGCAGGGGGCTGCGGGTGCCTGTGGGGTCCTCGTTGTGATCGGCCTGCCAGCGCTCCAGCGTGTAGTAATTGTGCGCGCCGGTGATGGAGTTGCGCATGTAGATGCTGCGATCGTTGTACGGGTTGAAGTAGTAGTTGCCGGTGAAGGTGCCGAAGTCAACCCAGTTAGCGCTGTACACGTGGTACTGCTGTATGAGTAGCTGATCCTTGTTCAAGCTGTAGAGCACGTTGCCACTGTAAATGGTGTTGTATGCGGGCACGTGGTAAGGAGCAGTGGCACCGGGGCCATTGTAGTTGCTGTAGTCGGAGATGAAGAGCTGGATCTGGTTATTGAACAGCACGTTGTCCTCGATGCGGTTGTTGTTGAACTGCATGGTGTGGTCAACGTACATCCCGGAGCCTTTGCAGTTCATCACCGTATTGCCCTTCACGAGGATGTTCTTGTTGAACACATTGCCGAAGTAGATGCCCATGCAGATGGGAACGGAATGGATCCAGCCGATAGCGCTGCTCTCCACATCGCCGTTGAGGTCGCGCACCACGTTGTCGCGGATGATGGCCCCGTCGGTGCTGTCGAAGGTGATACCGGCACCATCGTTCAGGATGGCCATGCTGTTGATCACCAGGTTGCGTTCCACCACTGCGTTGTGGTTCACGGCAATGCCGCAATAGCCCACGTTCTCCACCCGGTTATCGCGCACCACCATGTCCTGGCCATTGGTGCCGATGCCGAGGTAGCCCATGTTCTGTTCACCAAGGCCCTTCACCATGGCGATGTTCAGCAGGTTGCAGTGCTCGAGGATGGTGTTGTTGTCGAGCAACGAGATGCCGGTGGCGTAGGTGCGCTGCACATCGAGGTGGTGGAAGTGCTGATTACTGCCGGTGCTGTAAATGGCCTGGCGTGTATCCGTGAACGTGCAGTTCGATGCCTCCAGGTCATAGGTGCCTGATAAGCGCAGGCTCGCAGCGGTCTGATGGCGCATGTGCAGCCCTTCCACCTTGATGTGGTGGCGCTGCCAGCCCACGTACACGCCATTGTCGAGCACCGCAGCCTCAACAGTGACATTGTTCGGATTGGCGTTGTTCGGGCACCAGATGTAGAGCATGCCCGACGCGCGATCGTGGAACCACTCGCCGGCCGCATCGAGCAGCGCGAGCTTGTTGCGGAGGTAGTAGCCCCACTGCCAAGTGCCCAGATTGTTGCCCGTTGCGGTGTGCGTAAGCGTGTTGTTGCTGAAGGCCGATACGTAAGCGGTGTCATAGCTCCAGTTGGTGGTGCGGATCACGGCGGTAGCGCCATTCCAATAGCCACTGGCTTGAGTGAGCTCGCTGTCGGTGAGGCTGGTGCTGGTGCCTTGGTCAACGCGCAGCCAGCCCGTATTGGGGAAGCGCGCCAGTTCCTGAAGCGCACCATTCACATACACGTACTTGATGTCCTGGGTGATGGGGGCCCGCCAGATGTTCCCACTGTGCTGCACCCAACCGGTTACCGCAACACTGCCGCTGATGATGGGCTGCGCACCGCTGCCGTAGGCGCCTACCTGGATCAGGTTGTTCGCGGCACCACTGCTCATGATGCTCAACTTGCCACGGTATTCGCCGCCGCGCTGGAACAGGATGCGGTCGCCGGGCTGGAAGCTGCTGCTGAGCTGGTTGGCTCGGGCGATGGTGCGCCACGCCGTGGCCTGGCTCGTGCCGTTGTTACTATCGTTGCCCGTGGGCGAGATGTAGTAGGTGGCGCTATGGACCGTGAAGGCCGCTAAGGCCGTGGCAACGAAGAGCAGAGCGCGGGTGTTGAGGAGTCGCATGGATCGGTGAACTTGGGCCGTTCAACAGCGGATGCTCCGCCAACGTTCGTGAAACTCGACCGGGAGAAGGTCACTCCCGACGAACGGGGATTTCTTCCGACGAACTCCTTTCCGTTCCCGGTGAACCTGCGGAGCGGCGGTCGCCCCACAGTTTCCGCCATCAATGTGAGCATCGGCAGCGCCATCGATCATCTTCAGCACCCCCCGAACGCATCTTCGCGCCGCTTCCTCCGTTGAAGGCCACTTCGACGGCTCAAAGGCCGGAAGCATTCTCATTGACCATGACCAGCGGCATGCGCCTTCTCATCACTGGAGGATCGGGTTTCATCGGCACTAACCTCGTGGAGCATTGCCTCGGGCAGGGCATCACCTTGCTCAACCTCGACTGGAACCCGCCACTGAACCCATCGCACACACCGCATTGGCGCGAAGCCGACATCCTCGACAGCGACGCCATGGCCCAAGCCCTTCTCGACTTCAAGCCCACGCACGTGGTACACCTCGCCGCGCGCACCGATACCGAGGAACCCGTTGATGTGGATGCCTACCGCCAGAACCATGAAGGCACGCGCGTGCTGCTCGAAGCCGTGAAGCAATGCCCCAGCGTGCAGCGCATCATCGTCACCAGCACGCAGTTCGTGTGCGAGGCGGGTTACCAGCCTAAGCATGACCTCGACTTCAAGCCCTTCACCGTTTATGGCGAATCGAAGCGGCTCACCGAAATGATCACGCGGGAGGCCGGTTTGATGTGCGAGTGGGTGATCATCCGCCCAACCACCATTTGGGGACCGTGGAGCCTGCGCTACCGCGACGTCATGTTCAAGGTGATGCGCAAAGGGCTCTATTTCCATCCTGGGCGCCAGCGCGTAGTGCGCTCCTATGGTTATGTGGGCAACGTGGTGTGGCAGATCATGCGCATGCTCGAAGCGCCTTCGGAACGCGTGCATCAGCAGGTGCTCTACGTGGGCGATCAGCCCTTCGACCTGAAGCTTTGGGTCGAAGAGGTCTCAAAGCAGCTTGTGGGCAAACCCGTGCGCTACATCCCCAGTTGGTTCGTGCGCAGCTTGGCCCTGACCGGCGACGTGATCAAGGCCATCGGCCTTCCCTTTCCCATCACCAGTGGCCGCTATCGAAGCATGACCAGCGATTACATCACCCCCATGGACCGCACCATTGCTGCCGTTGGCGAAGCGCCCGTCAGCATGGCCGAAGGCGTGAAAGCCATGGTGCGCTGGTACGACGATAACAGCGCGCGCTGGAGCCCCGGCAAAACGATGGACGCGCGGGTTGATTCACGTGTTGGCGCGAAGAGCTAGCG
>JBATND010000237.1:0-3631 GCA_049290175.1 Flavobacteriales bacterium
GGGTATTCACTCGCCACTCAGCGCGTCGGCTATGCGCGCCGCACTCGCCACTCACCACTCCGATCTCCGAGATTGCGGGTTGCCGCTACTTCACCTCCGCCAGCTTCCCCTTCAGCATGTTGATTACCGCGATCTCGCTCGGGTCAACGCCTTTCTTCCCGGCCCAGTAGAAGCTCACCCAGTCGCCGAGGTTGATCAGGAACAGCTGCCGCGCGAAGGCCGTATCGCCCTGGCTCCACACGTCGTGGATGTGCGGGGTGTACTTGCCAAAAACGTCCTTGTTGATCTCCATGCGGATCTGGCTGCGCTCGTGGTCCTCCTTGTGGCGGAAGATCACCACGGCGATATCGTCCTTGCCGCCGGCCCAGCCCACCAGTTCGTTGTGGTTCATCTCGGGGATGGCGTGATGCCAGCAGAGCTCTTTGCTGTTCTCGTTCACCTGCTGACGGAAGCGGATGCTCACGGCCTCGGTGCTGGCCTCGCTGTATATCACCAAGCGCTTGCCGAAGAGCTTCTCAGTGAGGTCTTTCGCAGCGGCTTGGATCTTCGCTTTTTCATCCTCCAGCATGTTCGCGGCGGTCTTGATCGCGCCCTCGAAGCCATCGCCGATGATGCCGAAGTGATGCAGCACGTAGAACTGCTGCACCAGCGAGTAGGCCAACATGGTACGCGGTGGATTGCCGCCCGGAATCACAATGTGGTCGAGGCCCTTCGCCTTGGCCATGTCGAGCATGGTGCCGCCGCTGGTGATCACCACCACGCGCGCGCCTTTGGCCAGCGCCTGCTCCATGGCGGCAATGGTCTCCTCGGTATTGCCGCTGTAGCTGCACGCGATCACCAGGCTCTTGTGGTTCACGTAGCCCGGCAGGTAGTAGTTGTTATAGACCTCAATGGGGCACTTGGCCTCCTTATGCACCAGTTGCGCCGCAATGCGTCCGCCGATGCCGCTGCCGCCCAAACCGGTGACGACCACGTTGCCATAAGGCCCGCCGGGGGCTTTCAATTGGGCCTTCCGGCCGATTTCCAGTGCTTCCTTCAGTTGCTTGGGGAAGGCGTCGATGAGGTGCTGCATGATCGTGTTAGTGCGGGCCTGCCTGCTGCAGGCGGGTCGAAATTAGGGGCGCTGATACGGCAAGTCGCTTTTCCTTGTTCGCAGTGACATGATCGCAATTGGTTATCCTTGATGCAGATGGCTACAACTCCAGAAACCCGTCGCGTCTTTCGCCGCTTCAGCCACCTGGAAGAAGCCGCCGATTTCGCAAGTGAACTTGAGGCACTTGGGTTTGAAGCGGAAACCGTGATTGATGCCCCGTTCCAAGACCCGCTTATTGTCGGCAACGGAACAGTTTGGCATCTGGTGAAACTGGATCCGGCCCAGTTCGAGCTGGCCGAAGCTGCGTTGCTCACGAAGGCTGGAGGGGCGACGTATGAAGTCCCCGACGACCACTACCTGCATGGTTTCAGCGACGAGGAGCTCACCTCGATCCTGATCAAGCCCGATGAATGGTCGGCAGAGGATGCTATTTGGGCGCAAGAGCTCCTGAGACAGCGCGGGAAACCGGTGAGTGCCGAAGCGCTTCGTATGGTGCGCGAAACACGTTTAGAGGACCTTCGGCAAGAAGCGCCGCCTCAAACGCCATGGATTTTCTTCGGTTATGTCTCGGCATTTCTCGGCGGCTTCTTGGGCATTGCGATCGGCTGGTACTTGAACACCTCGAAGCGGACTCTCCCGAACGGAGAGCGCGTGCATGTGTATCGGCGTGAAGACCGCGTGCATGGAGCGCGCATGGTGTTCATTGGTGTCCCACTATTCGCGGCCGCGATTGGGCGGCGTTTCTGGTACGCGTTCAGTCGCTGACTTCACCGGCGCCGATACCTTCGCCGCCTTGTCTGCCGCAGGCAGGCTCTTTTCCCAGACCATGTCCCACGCCCTTTCCGACCAGGAGATCGTGCGCCGCGAGGCGCTCCAGAAGCTCCGTGCCCTTGGCATCGACCCCTTTCCTGCCGCCGAATACAAGGTGAACTCCACCGCCAATGAAGTGAAGGGTCTGTTCAAGGAAGAAGGTGAACCAGCCCAAGTGACCATCGCTGGTCGCATCATGAGCGTGCGCCTCATGGGCAAGGCCAGTTTCGCCGTGCTGCGCGACCACACCGGCGACCAGCAGATCTACGTGGCGCGCGATGAGGTGTCGCCCGGCGAGGACAAGACGATGTACGACGAAGTGTGGAAGCACCTCCTGCACCTCGGCGACTTCATCGGCGTGCAAGGGCATGTGTTCAAGACACGCACCGGCGAGATCACCGTGCATGTGAAGCAGCTCACCATCCTGGGCAAGGCGCTTCGTCCGCTGCCCGTGGTGAAGACCGATGACGCGGGCAACGTGCATGATGCATTCACCGACCCCGAGCAACGCTACCGCATGCGCTACGTTGACCTCAACGTGAATCCGCAGGTGAAGGAGACATTTCTGAAGCGCTCGCGCATCGTCTCCGCCATGCGCGCTTTCATGACCGAGAGCGGTTACCACGAGGTGGATACGCCCGTGCTGCAGCCCATCCCCGGCGGCGCGGCGGCGCGCCCCTTCGTCACGCACCACAACGCGCTCGACATCCCCCTCTACCTGCGCATCGCCAACGAGCTCTACCTCAAGCGCCTCATCGTGGGCGGCTTCGAGGGCGTGTTCGAGTTCAGCCGCAACTTCCGCAACGAGGGCATGGACCGCACGCACAACCCGGAGTTCACCATCATGGAGCTCTACGTGGCGTGGAAGGACTACCGCTGGATGATGGACTATATGGAGCGCATGCTCGAGCGCGTGTGCATCGCAGCGAACCCCGGGTCTGGGCCCGGGGCAGGCGCCTCTGTGGTCTTCGGCGAGAACACCATCCACTTCACGGCGCCATTTAAGCGCATCACCATGTGCGGCAGCATACAGGAGAAGACCGGCGCCGATGTGCTGGAGATGGACGAGCCAGCTCTGCGCTCGCTCTGCGCGAAGCATCACATCCATGTGGAGCCGAGCATGGGCAAGGGCAAGCTCATCGACGAGCTGTTCAGCGCGCTTGTTCAGCCGGAATTGATCCAGCCCACCTTCGTGTGCGACTTCCCTGTGGAGATGAGTCCGCTGTGCAAGAAGCACCGCGACGATGCGCGCCTCACCGAGCGCTTCGAGCTCTTCGTGAACGGCTTCGAGCTCGCGAATGCGTACAGCGAACTGAACGACCCCATCGATCAGCGCGAGCGCTTCGAGGAGCAGGTGAAGCTTCAAGCACGCGGAGATGACGAGGCCATGTTCATCGACCAGGATTTCCTGCGCGCGCTGGAGTACGGCATGCCGCCCACCAGCGGCGTGGGCATCGGCCTCGATCGTTTGGTGATGCTGATGACGAACAACCCCGCGATACAAGAGGTGCTGCTGTTCCCGCAGATGAGGCCGGAGCGCTCGAATGCGTAAGAGCTCGTAAGGATCGGAAACAGGATTCAGGCTTATGGCTCTTGTTGGGCTTGATCCGGGCAACCAACACCAAACACCCCTGGTCATACGTTCGATACCAGCATGCAACTCCGATCCGCCCTCCTGCTCCTTAGCTGCGCATTCGCTGCAACTTCGCTTATGGGCCAATATGGCAT
>JBATND010000238.1:0-2387 GCA_049290175.1 Flavobacteriales bacterium
ATGCCGTTGGCGTCGATGTCGAAGGTGACTTCGATCTGCGGCACGCCGCGCGGTGCGGGCGGGATGCCATCGAGGTGGAAGCGGCCGATGGTGCGGTTGCCGTTGGCCATGGGGCGCTCACCTTGCAGCACATGGATCTCCACGCTGGGCTGGCTGTCGCTGGCCGTGCTGAAGGTCTCGCTCTTCTTGGTGGGGATGGTGGTGTTGGACTCGATGAGCTTGGTCATCACGCCGCCCATGGTCTCGATGCCGAGGCTCAGCGGTGTCACGTCGAGCAGGAGCACGTCCTTCACATCGCCGGTGAGCACGCCGCCTTGGATGGCAGCGCCGATGGCCACCACTTCATCGGGGTTCACGCCCTTGCTGGGCTCTTTGCCGCCGAAGAACTTCTTCACGGCTTCCTGGATGGCAGGGATGCGCGTGCTGCCGCCCACGAGGATCACCTCATCAATGTCGCTGGTCTTGAGGCCGGCGTTCTTAAGCGCGCTCTCGCAAGGAGCGATGGTGCGCTTGATGAGGCTGTCGGCCAGTTGCTCGAATTTGGCGCGGGTGAGGCTGCGCACCAAGTGCTGCGGGATGCCATCCACCGGCATGATGTAGGGCAGGTTGATCTCGCTGCTGGTGGTGGAGCTCAATTCGATCTTGGCTTTCTCAGCGGCTTCCTTCAGGCGCTGCAGGGCCATGGGGTCCTTGCGCAGGTCGATGTTGAACTGGCTCTTGAACTCCTCGGCCAGCCAATCGATGATCACTTGATCGAAGTCATCACCGCCAAGGTGAGTATCGCCGTCGGTGCTTTTCACCTCGAATACGCCGTCGCCCAGTTCCAGTACGCTCACGTCGTGGGTGCCGCCGCCGCAGTCGAACACCACGATCTTCTGATCCTGGTGTTTCTTGTCGAGGCCGTAGGCCAGCGCTGCTGCTGTGGGCTCGTTGATGATGCGGCGCACTTTCAGGCCAGCGATCTCGCCTGCTTCCTTGGTGGCTTGGCGCTGCGCATCGTTGAAGTAGGCGGGCACGGTGATCACGGCCTCGCTCACGGTGGTGCCCAGGTAATCCTCGGCGGTCTTCTTCATCTTCTGCAGGATCATGGCGCTGATCTCCTGCGGGGTGTAGTGCCGATCGCCGATAGCCACGCGCGGGGTGTTGCTCGCGCCGCGCTCCACGGTGTAGGGCATGCGGCCGATCTCCTTCGCGCACTCATCGAAGCTGTTACCCATGAAGCGCTTGATGGACGAGATGGTGTTCTTCGGATTGGTGATGGCTTGGCGCTTGGCGGGGTCGCCCACTTTGCGCTCGCCGCCTTCCACGAAGGCCACGATGCTGGGGGTGGTGCGCTTGCCTTCGCTATTGGCGATCACCACGGGCTCGTTGCCCTCCATCACGGAGACGCAGCTGTTGGTGGTGCCCAGGTCGATGCCGATGATCTTGCTCATGTCTTAGCGCCAATAGCCCGGCGCCGGCGTTGGTTTAGAGGGTTGTTTTTCGCGGCGCCGCCGGATCAATGTCCATGCCAGCGGGTGAAATGGTCGAATCCCTGCCATGAAAGCACGAAGCCCGCTTCGGTAGCGGTCTTCGTTGGCTGTCAGCTTGGCATGTCAGGGGCAGGGGAAGGCATCCAGTGGCGAGCAGAAGCGCAGGTCGCCGGTATAAGTGCCGTTGATCAACTCATTGAGCGACTGCGTGCTCAAGCGCTTTCCCCTGGTGATCTTCTCGTAGCGGCTGCCCCACACGCCAATGGCATTCTCGATGTTGCTGTAGGTCGGCCTGTCGTTCACGATGCCCGTGACCGGTTCCGTCAGGGTCAAGTAGGTGTGCAGGTCCTCGTTGGCTACTGAGACTATGAAATCGATGCCCATGAAAATGCGTCGATCAACGTTCTGCCAGCCCGGCATGCTCTTGATCTGGCTCTCCACGGAGCTGTAGAACGATTCGCCCGTGAGCCGCACGGCCATGTCCTCGTTCACGAAGGAAGAGACCTTGGGCCCGCCGATCTTCTGCGAGACGCTCCGCGCAACGGTATCGGTACCGGTGACCTCATCGAACCGGAACCTCCAACTCACCACGAATCGCTTGCAGTCGGCGCGCGAGGTCCAGTTGAATTCATAGTCCGAGTAGTTGTTGCCGGCGATGTTTCGGAGACCGACCCGAGCGCCATTGCTCACGGTGTCCTGATCAACGGGATCCACCTTGAAATCATTGGTGATGGGGGTTTCAGCAGTGATGGTGCGTCCGTTCACGCTCATCACCAAGCGGTAGCTGTCGTCCTGCCACAGGAACATGCGCGTGCCGAGGTTGCTCGCCGGGATGCTTTGTGTGTAAGGGGTCTGGAAATACTTGAGTTTCTGCACGGGTGCGTAGAACGCGCCGGGTTCGCGGTTCACCACCAC
>JBATND010000239.1:0-9165 GCA_049290175.1 Flavobacteriales bacterium
GGATGTTATTGCCGATGCGCTTGACAGAGCGCACGAAACCAGCAACCGCAGGATCCCATGCGAGCAAGGCTCCTGTGCTGCCATCGAATGCGGCTGCCCCGACTCGAGGCACCCCGTTCACAAGGGAGAAGAACCCCCCGACGATGATCCGGTCGTTATCAGCGAGCAGCACTTGCCCCGAGTTGTTCAAGGAAGGGGACCAATTCCTCAAAGCGCCGGTGGTCGCGTCGATCGCAGCAAGCCGCGTGCGTGGTACGCCGTTGATCTCTGAAAAGACCCCGGTGACGATCACTGAGTCCCCCGCGACCTCGATGTCGTTGATGGTGCCATTCGCTGTTGGGCTCCATGGGAGCAGATTGCCCGTCAGCAGGTCTATCGCGGCAAGTCGCTCACGCGGCTGGCCATCGATCTCCGTGAAGCTGCCGGCCACATAAACCACATTGGCGGCATCATCGATTCGAAGCGCTTCGACGATACCATTCGCTTGCGGCCAGGATGGTACCAATTGGATGACTTGAGCGCGCGCGGCTAAGGGCAGCAACAACGCCAGCGCCAAGGCGCGAAGCGCAAGGAGTTGGGTACGCATGGGAGCATGGTTAGTAAAGGGTGCTCGAAATGTACCGGATCCTCGCGGAATCCTGTGGCATTCAGGCGGCTACTTTCGCCGCATGCGGAAATCAAGCCTGTTTATGATAGCGGCAGCAACTGCTGCTCTGCTTAGCCAACCCATGCTTGCCCACGAGGGCATGTGGCTGCCCACCTTGCTCAAGAGCATCGAGGGCGACCTGCAGGCCTCTGGACTGAAGCTCAGCGCCGAGGACATCTACAGCATCAACCGAAGCAGCCTGAAGGATGCCATCGTGCTATTCGGTAGCGGATGCACGGCCGAGGTCATCAGCGGTCAGGGCCTCATCCTCACCAATCACCATTGCGGGTTCAGCGCCATTACCGATCACAGCACCGTTGAGAACGACCGCCTGAAGAACGGGTTCTGGGCCGCCACGAAAGGGGAGGAGCTGCGCAACCCCGGACTCACGGCCACTTTCGTGATCCGCATGGAGGATGTTTCGGAGCGCATTCTGCCGCTGCTAGCGGGTGCAACCGACGAGTCCGCCCGGCGCGAGTTGTTGGCCAAGGCAGCCAAGTCGATAACCGACGAGGCGATTGCCGGAACGCACTACAAAGCTGTTGTTCGGCCCTTCAACTACGGAAACAGCTATTACCTCATTGTCACCGAGACCTTCCGCGATGTGCGGCTGGTTGGTGCCCCGCCTTCGGCCATTGGCAAGTTCGGCGGGGATACCGATAATTGGATGTGGCCGCGCCACAATGCCGATTTCAGCCTCTTCCGGATCTATGCTGGCCCCGATGGCAAGCCAGCCGACCCCAGCGATGCCAATACGCCATTCGCTCCGCGCCATGTGCTGCCTATCAGCACCGATGGCGTTCAGGAAGGCGACTTCGCGATGATCTTCGGATTCCCTGGCCAAACGCAGCGCTACCTCAGCAGCTACGCCGTGGAGTTCGTGCAGGGCACGCAGGATCCCATGCGCATCGGCATGCGCACGGCCAGCTTGGGCGTGATTGATGCGGCTATGGCCAGCAGCGATCGCCTGCGGCTGATGTACGCCGACAAGCAAGCTGGCATAAGCAACGCGTGGAAGAAGTGGATCGGCCAGCAACGCGGCTTAAAGGAACTGGGCACCTTGGAACGCAAACGCGCCTATGAGGCTGCATACCTGGAGAAGGCCCGTGAGATGGGCAAGCCGGAGTTCGCAGCCGCGCTTGAATCGCTCAAAGGGATCTACGGCGATTACATCCCCTTCGCGGTCGCCCGCGACTTATTTGTTGAGTTCGTGTACAATGGTCCTGAGGTGCTGCGCTTCGCAGATGCCTTCAAGGAAGTGGTTGAGCAGCGCGAGGCACTTGCGCGCGAAGGCAAGCTCACGGCAGCGGTGAACGAGCTGCTCGCGGCCTCAGACGCGCATTTCGCCACTCACGACGTCGAGGTGGACAAGCGGATCTTCAAGGCTTTGATGCCATTGTACAGGAAGCATGTGCCCGCGCATCTCGCGCCTCCCGTTCTCAAGGAGATCGACGCGAAGTTCAAGGGCAACGCCGATGCGTGGATCAATCACCTGTACGCCCGAAGCGCTTTCACCGATGCCGCTCGCTTGCGCAAGGCGTTGGCCAAGCCATCCATTGGCGCCATGAAGAAACTGGCAGCTGATCCCGCATTCCGCGCGTCGCGCAGCTTCTTCACTTCTTTCCTTGATCAGGTGAGGCCCGCACATGCACAGCTCAGCGATCGCATCGAGGGTGCCATGCGCACGTACGTGAGAGGAATGATGGAACTCTATCCGGAAAAGACCTACTGGCCCGACGCCAACAGCACATTGCGCCTCAGTTACGGCAAGGTGGAAGGCAGTTCACCGCGCGATGGCGTCACCTACATCCACTACACCACGCTCGATGGCGTGATTGAGAAGTACGTGCCCGGCGATGTTGAATTCGATTTGCCGCAGCGCTTGATCGACCTCAATCGCGCGAAGGATTTCGGGCGGTATGGCGTGAATGGCAGCTTGCCCGTGTGCTTCACCAGTTCGCTCCATACCACTGGCGGCAACAGCGGAAGTCCGGTGCTTAACGGCCGCGGCGAGCTCATCGGACTCAATTTCGACCGCAGCTGGGAGAGCACCATGAGCGACATCCAGTTCGACCCCGACAAGTGCCGCAACATCTGCGTTGATGCACGCTACATCCTGTTCCTGATCGACAAGTACGCCGGTGCCGGACACCTGATCGCTGAAATGAACGTGGTGAAGCGTGATGTGCCCCGCTTCATCGACCTGCCAATACACCGATGAGCGACTGGGCCGAACAGGACGGCAAGCTCTTCCGCATCTTCCGCTTCGCCGATTTCAGCGAGGCCTTCGCCTTCATGACCCGTGTGGCGCTGGTGGCAGAGAGGATGAACCACCATCCGGAATGGAAGAATGTGTGGAATACGGTGGAGATCCGCCTGAGCACGCACGATGCGGGAGGCACCATTACGGACAAAGACCGCCGACTCGCTGCGGCAATCGACGCCATAGCGGAAAACGCACTCAATAGACATTAAAGAAGAAGCCCCTCCACCATGGGCGGAAGGGCTCCTCGGGATTTGCTCTAATCGATTACTGGCCAATCGAGATGGTCTGCATCTCGTCGCCTTTCTTGGAGGGATCGCCAGTGCCTGGCTGGACGAATGCAGAGATGCGGAGCTCAGTCTCCTTCGGCTCGGTGTTAGCCACCACTTTCACCGTTTTCTGCTGCTGATTCTCTTGCTTTCCTGGGCTGTATTCCACTTCAATGTCGCCCTTTCCACCAGGAGGAATAGGTGCTTTCGGGTAGTTCGGCACGGTGCATCCGCAGCTCCCCGTGGCGCTCTCGATGATGAGAGGCTCCTTGCCGGTGTTCGTGAAGGAGAAAACGTACTTGTTCTTGCTGTCCTGCTTCACGTTGCCGAAATCGTGATCGTACTTGCCGAAGGTCATCGTGGTCTTCGGGCGATTGTCAACCACCGGCGCAGAAGTGGCAGCCGCTGTTGGGTCGAACGTTTCACTGGATGCAGGAGTCCTAGCGGCAGCCACAACGCTATCGGTGCTGCTGTTTCCGCTGTCTTTCAGCTGGCCCCATGCGATTACGCCGAGCGCTACGGCAATCAGGCCCAACAGGGCGATCTGGATCTTGTCTTTCATTGGGTTCGTGTTGGCGGTTTTCGGTGAATCGGGGGGCGAAAATAGGAGAAGGCCCGCCAGTTCAGCGGGCCTTAACGAATCGTTGAGGATTGGCCTCAGCGCGACATGCCCAGCCGCTGGAAGCTGTTGTCGCCGAGCACCTCCAGGGCCTTCTGGAAGCTCCTATCGACCATGTTCTCGGCATTGATCACCTGCCAGTAGGCCGATGTATCCCATAGATCACGGGCCATGAGGGCCTTGAGCCGAAGTGCGATCAGGTCGTGCGAACGGGCCATGCCCTCCGCATCCTCTGCCACCCCTTCCTTGGCCGCATAAGCTACCAGCGCGTCGAGCATGACATCGCCTACTTGGAATGACTGCCTGAACTGCTCCACGCTGTTGTAGCGCTTCTTGAGGTCGTCGCGGTTGTCATCGACGTAGGTCAACGCGAATGTGTTCAGCACGCCTTTGCGCACCAATTGGCCGAAATAGGCGCTGCTCAGGGTGGTGTCGATGGGCACGAAGACATCTGGCATGATGCCGCCTCCGCCAAAGACCACACGCTTGTTCATGGTGTAGTACTTCACCGTATCGCCGTGCAACTCCCCATCGGCACCCGTGAGCTCGCCTTTGGCCATGCGCCCCCCTTTCTCTTGGCGATAGGCTTCCACGCCTTCGTCATAGGCCTTCTGAATGCATCGGCCGCTGGGTGTATAGTAGCGGCTCACCGTGAGGCGCACCGCGCTGCCATCAGGCAGCATTACAGGGCGCTGCACCAGTCCCTTGCCGAAGCTGCGCCGCCCAACGATCATGCCTCGGTCCCAGTCCTGCATGGCCCCGCTGACGATCTCGCTCGCGCTTGCGCTGCCCTCATCGACCAGCACCACCAACTTGCCTTTCTCGAATCGGCCCTCCTTGGTGGAGAAGGTCTCTTCGCGTGGTGATGTGCGCCCCTGCGTGTACACGATCAGTTTCTTGTCGCCCAGGAATTCATCGCTCATCTCTATGGCCGTTCGCAGGTAGCCGCCTCCGTTCCCTTGCAGGTCGAGGATGAGGTCATTCATTCCCATGGCCTTCAGTTCGTCGAGCTTCTCGCGGAATTCCTTCATGGTGGTGGCACTGAAGCGGCTCACCTTGATGTACCCGATTTGTGGAGTAGCCATGTACGAGGCCTCGACGCTGTAGATGGGAATCTTGTCGCGCGTGATCGTGAATTCAAGCGGTGCAGGCTCATTTCGGCGACCCATCATCACGGTGACTTTGGTGCCCTTCTTCCCGCGGAGGCGCTTCATCACGTCGCTGTTCTTGAAGCCGACACCGGCGGCATTCTCGCCATCGATGGAGAGGATGCGATCACCGGCCCGAATGCCCAAACGCTCGCTTGGCCCTCCGGGGATGGCATCCACCACCATGATCGTGTCCTTCACGATGTTGAATTGGATGCCGACGCCCTCGAAGTTCCCTTTCAGTGGCTCATTCACCTCTTCGAGTTCCTCCTTGGGGATGTAAATGGAATGGGGGTCGAGCTCCTCGAGCATGCGCACGATCGCAGCGTCAACGAGCTCCTTGCGGTCAACATCGTCCACGTACATGCGGTCGATGTGGTACAGGAGCGACTCCAGTTTGCCGATGGTGGCGGGATCCTGCGAGGTGTTAGGTGGCTGCGACCAAGCTGTAGCAGCGAAGAGGAATGCCGTGGCGAGGACGGCAATGCGGGCGTGTAACATGCAGGTTGATTGGAATCGGACGACAATGTAACGCAGTGCCGTAGGGCGCGGTTGCCTGAATGCGGGAGCAAGCATCGCGCCGTGGGATCACTTGCGGGTTGAAACGGTTCGGAAGGCCACCTCAATGCGCGCGCCGTCATCGTCGGTTAGTGTGAGCCGGTGCTCTCCATCTGCGATAGCAATCGCCAACTGGTGATCGTGGCTCGTACTGCCATGGTATTGGCCATCGATGTCCCAATGGACCGTGGCTTTCGGCATTCGATGCGCAGCGCGCAGCACGATTCGGCCCGATTCGCCGCTCAATTCCGTTGGGATGAATAGTGTGGCTCCATGTTCCGGGTAGATCATCTGCATGGGCTTATCGCTCACTGTCATTGCAGCTAGCGATGTCTCCAAAGGAGGAAGCGGGCGATAGCCTGGATGGTGCTGCATATAGTAGTACTCCATGGCCGGCGGCAAGGCGAACCATTCCACGCTTCGGGAATCCGCGTCCGGTTGCACGCGCGAGCTCCCGCTGGCATTCACAACGATTCGCCGATGGTAGGGGCATGGTGGCGTGCGCATGGCCTCGTGCAGGATGGCGGCTTGCACAGGAGTAGGACAGTCGGGGCCGGCCCGGTAGCCGCTTTGTGGGCATACATACATGGGTTCAAGCGCATCATACGGCGGGTCGAATCCTTGCCCTTGCGGCAATGCACCGAATACATCGAAGAGCAAGGGAGCCGCTACGAGCGTTCCAGTGAGGCCAGGGCGGCCTTCTCCGCTTGCGTTTCCCGTCCATACGCCAACAGCGAACCGAGCATTCACGCCAATGGCCCATGCATCGCGGTGGCCGAAGCTCGTGCCGGTTTTCCAAGCGATGTGCTGTTGCGCCGCGAAATGCTGCCAGCCCCGTTCCGTTTCCGGACGGTTCACTTGCTGAAGGGCTTGCATAGTATGATGTATGGCGCCCGGCCCAAGAGGTGGTGCTCCGCTCGACTGGATCGATGCCCCGAGAACAGCAGTTGGCCCATGGACCGCGCCATCCACTGACTGGTCCGTACCAGCGTATCGCGTGAGCACGCGTGCCATGGATGCATAGGCTCCGGTGAGCTCCCACAAGCTGCTCTCGCCACCGCCCACGATCAGTGAAAGGCCGTAATGGTTGGCGCTCCGGTTCAAGCGGCCCATGCCCATGGCCACGAGCATGCGCCGCGTGCGCTCAACGCCATGCTCGCGCAGGGCGCGCACCGCAGGCACATTCAGAGAGCGCGCCAACGCTGCCGACGCGGGCACGGCGCCGGTGTATCGGCCATCGTAATTGCGCGGTGAGAAGCCATCGATGCTGGTGGGCAGGTCGGCCACGAGCTGATCGGGCATGCGCTCGCCGGCTTGCAGCATGGCAGCATGCAGGAATGGCTTCAGCAGGCTTCCGGTGCTGCGCGGCGCGCGAATCAGGTCCACTTCGCCATGCCGCTCGGCATCGGGCAAGTTGCCCACGTAGGCCAAGGCTTCCCCAGTGGCCACATCGAGCACGAGCACCGCGGCATGGTGTACCTCGTTGGCACGCAGGAGCGATGCATAACGCGCAGCCAGATCGGTGATGCGTGCCTGCATGGCGCGGTCAACCGTGCTGCGGATCCGCTTGCCCGCGTGGCCTTGGGCTTGAAGTGTGCCGAGCAATTGGGGCGCCAATCGAGGAAGCGGCAAAGGAGCCTCGGGCAAGGGTTCTTCCTTGCTCAGCGACCATTCCATGCGGTCAATGGCCCCCACTTCGAGCAGGCGGTCCAAGAGGCGGTCGCGCTTGTTCTTGAGCGCCGCGCGATTGCGGCCCGGATGGATGCGCGATGGCGCGTTGGGAAGCACCGCGAGTGTTGCGCTCTCAGCCCAACCCAACTCATGGGGCGCTTTGCCGAACCAGCGCCAAGCAGCGGCTTCAAGGCCAACAACGTTTCCGCCGAATGGCGCGTTGGCGGTATGCAACTGGAGGATATCATCCTTTGTGCAGCGCAGTTCCAAACGGAGCGCGAGGCCCATTTCGAGCAACTTGTTCCACACCGTGCGGTCCTTTCGCCCCAACGCCATGCGCGCAACCTGCATGGTAAGGGTGCTTCCTCCGCTCACGGTGCGGCCCTCGCCGATGTTCTGCCGCGCCGCGCGCAGCAACGATGGAATGCGGATGCCGAAGTGCTTGCGGAAGCGACGGTCCTCGAATTCGGTGATGCAGCGCTCGAAACGAAGGGGGACGCTGTCTGGCGCTGGCATGCGCCATTGGCCATCGCGCGCAACGGTGGCAGCAAGAAAGACGCCGTTGCGGTCGAGCAGTAAGGTGCTGGTGGGAGCATCGAAGAGCGGGGCCATGGGCCACCAGCGCGCCCAAGCAAGCAAGAGCACAAGGGTTGCCAAGGGCCAGCGAAAGCGAAATGCCCACCGCCTCATTGCTGCTTTCATGCGGACGAGCAGGTCTCTTTGACGCACAGGCGCAAGTTGCGGCGCGCAGTCCAACGGCTCGACTACATTCGCCCGATTCATCACAGGAACCATGCGCGCACTCTTGCTCTTCAACGTTGGCCTGCTCACCTTCTTGCATTCGGCCAATGCACAGGAAACCACCGGGGCCTTGCCTGCCAGCATCCGGTTGGGTCTTGGCCAAAGCCAACCACCTACGGTGCATGCCCAGCCTTTCGATGCCTTGCTGGCCGCCGAGGCTGATGCTGCACGCGAACAAGCGGGCAAAGTGCCGCTCTATGGCCGGTTCGTGGAATGCGAGGCCGCACTGCACACGCATGGCCTGTGGACTGAATTGCCGGGCGGGGATCGGATCTGGCGGCTTCAGGTCGAATCACCTGGCGCGCTGGCCACGGAGCTTTTCTTCGAGGATGTGAATCTGCCGGAAGGCGCGCAGCTGCATGTGATCGCAGCCGACGGCGGAAGCTGGTTCGGGGGATACACCGCTGCCCATGTGCGGGGCGAAGGCTTGCTGAGCGCGGATCGCATGCTTGGTGATGCCTGCGTGATCGAGTATCACGAGCCAGCCGATGTGCGTGGCGAAGGCGCTTTCGCGATTCGTCGTTTGGCGCACGCTTATCGCATGGAAGGAGCGCTATCTGGCGAATGCCAAGTGGATGTAGCCTGTTCTGAAGGGAACGCATGGCAGGACCAGGCGCGCTCCGTGATGCGCATCCGTGTTGTTGACCCATCCGGTGTGGGATTCTGCACCGGCGTGCTCATGAACAATAGTGCGCAGGACTGCAAGGGCTATGTGCTCACCGCGCATCACTGCACCATGGACAGCAATACCGGCAATTTCTCCAACTTCCAGTTCCGCTGGAACTACCAGCAGAGCGTGTGCGATGGAACAGCCAATGTCTCGGGCTTCAATGTGGTGGGTTGCGCCCGACGCGCTCATAGCAACGACAACGGGGGGGCCAGCGGCTCCGATTACACCCTCGTGGAGCTTTCCGCTGCCATACCGGTTTCGGTGAACCCGTATTGGGCAGGATGGGACGCCAACAACACAGCGGTTACCGGTGGGGTCAGCATTCATCACCCCGATGGCGACTTCAAGAAGATCAGCACGTTCAATGGCAATACAGTGAGCACCACGTGGCAGAGTGTGAGCGGAACGCACTGGCGCGTGCAATGGTCGGCAACAGCCAATGGACACGGGGTCACCGAAGGCGGTTCATCCGGCTCGCCGCTCTTCAATTCATCGAAGCGGGTAATCGGGACCCTTACCG